>NZ_JAVRCD010000051.1:0-59912 GCF_034530895.1 Nostoc sp. DedQUE08 | reverse complement strand
TCATAACTCATAACTCATAACTCATAACTCATAACTCATAACTCATAACTCCTAAAGCTTTGCATTGCTTCTAATAGGTCTTGATGAACAGATTTTGAGGCAGCTACGATCAATCCAGGCAGACTATAGTTTTTACAAGTATGCAATGGCGGTAAAGTCGAACCGTCCACAGTAGTTACAATCCAGCCAGCCTCTTTTGCAATAAAAGCAAGTGCAGCACTATCAAGAAACTTGCCCGACTTGATGATTGCTCCACTCAAGTCACCACTGAGAATACCATTAAGATTTGGAATTTGAATATCACTAGAGTAATCAGTCGCTATATCGATTACTTGATATCGATTTTTTAGTAAGGGTGCGATCGCATTCATACCCCATCCCAATAAAATAGCAGGTTTGGCGGATGTTATATCTAATGGGGCACAGGCTTCTAAATTCATGTCTAGCGTGCCTTTAAAAGCACCTTCACCTCGAAGGGCATAAAAATAAACGTTTTGGGCAGGAGAAATGGCAATTACTGCTTCAAAGTCATCCGCATTTAGAATACTGAGAATAATTTGGTAATTAGAATGTCCATCCATATAAAACTTCGTACCATCAATCGGGTCAAGTGTTACTAAGTAATCACCTTCTGAACCGAGTTCGATAGCGCGAAAATATTTGGTATTATTAGAACTTTCATATTCTTCACCATAAAAGCAAATATCTGGAAAAGTTCCTAGTAATACTACTTCTACTAGATTTTGAATAGCCACATCTGCATCAGTAAGTGCAGCACTAAAAAAGTTATTTGCTTCTTCTTTAGCGGGAAGTGCAGCAATTTTTGGTTGTAGAAAATGGGCATAGGCTGCTGCTACCTTGAGATGGGGAAGTAAAGTCTCTAAAATTAATCGAGTAGTTGGTGTTGTGGACATTGCAGCAAACTCCTTTTAGAAATAATCTATCGTCAACAGGGCGATAGAATTCTATATCTAGACAAAATTACGGTATCATTTGGATGCAATGATACCACCGTTGCTATATTACTTTAATCTGTATGTCTCCAAGAGCCTATAGAGCGATCGCAAGTTTTATTGCAAAATAAAGGGTTTAAGACCGAACGTCAACACTTAGTACAGTATTTCATTAATTCATCGCGAATTAAATTTGACCATACCTTGCATTGTTAATACATCGGCTTGTATTGTTAAGGGAACTCCAAGAAAAAATTATCCAATATTGTGGGGTGGGCATCTTGCCCGCCATCTAAACGCGTAGCAAGATCCCTGTAAAGGTACAATTTTGAATTGTTATTAATGGTTTTAGGAAACTTTTTCGAGCTTCTTCTGAGTAATTTTGGATAGATTGTGGCCTTTGAGTAATGAAGGTGCGCCAACAAGAGTACCTAGAATGAGCAGGCTAAGGATAGAAGTGGGTTCAGAAACAGTGACTATGGTTGCAGAAAAACTAATAGGTAACTCACTATCTTCTAATCCTAAATTTTCAAAACCTGGTATGAGGGGCGGCGCAGAAAATACCTCTAAATAACCTGGTGTCGGCAAAAAACTCGCGAAAAATGGACTAGAATAGTTTCCTCCAGAAGTGGAATATCCAAAACCATCACCTGTTAACTGCTGAGTATTAAGACTAATTAAATTATCAACATTAAAAGGTTCGTTTCCTGGGATTGGAGTTCCAGCGGATTGCAGACCAGTAATTGTTTCACCATTTCGCGTACCAGTAATTCCAGTAATTAAGTAAAAACCCAAATCGTTAGGGGTGTCATTAGTAGTGAAAGTACCATTCGCCTCTATGCCAGTACCAGAATAATTCCAACTCCAACTTAAAGCAGAAGCAGCTGGCATTGTCCCGAAAACTAATCCAGATGTGGTGGCGAGGGCTATGGCAGATAGAGCTAAATTTTTCATGGAAGTCGTTACTGCGATCGCGGATCTTGTAGAAGGTTCCCGTGTATTATACGGAAGGAAAGATAGTATTATCAATCTTGGCTATTTCCTTAGCAGCGATCTAATAACCACGCCAAAGCGGTATCAACATTATTAACCTGCTCCCCTGGCGGTATCGCTGGACGATTTACCATCACAACCTTTACGCCCAGTTCTCGCGCGGCAATAATCTTGGGCTTTGTGGCATCGCCACCGCTATTTTTACTGACGATGGTATCAATGTTATTTTCAATCAGAATTTGTCTTTCATTATTGAGGGTAAAAGGCCCGCGATCGCACAATACCATCCCCGACGGTACTAAAGCATCATCGGTAGGAGGGTCAATCATCCGCATCAAAAACCAAATTTTCTCCAAATGAGCAAAAGCGGCGAGTTCTTGCCTGCCAACTGTCAAAAACACTCGCTGTGACTGATTTTGCAGCGCAGTTGCTGCGGCTGCAACACTGTCAACTTCAATCCAGCGATCGCCACTTTCTTTTTCCCAAGGCGGACGGATTAACATCAAACGGGGTACTGCAACTTCCGTTGCCGCATCTGCCGCATTGAAGGAAATCTGACTAGCGAAAGGATGGGTTGCATCAATTAATAAGTCGATTTGCATGACTCGCAGATAGCTAGCTAATCCAGCCACACCCCCGAAGCCTCCAACCCGTAAATCGCCCAACGGTACTGACGGTTCGCGGGTACGGCCAGCTAGAGAGGTGATTACTTCTAACCCTTGGATAGTCGTAACTTTGGCAGCTAATTCTGCTGCATCACCCGTCCCACCCAGAATCAAAACGCGCATCATTTAGATAAAGGTGGAATCTTTGCTAAAATCCCCTTTTTCATTGCTTCTGGACGCTCTGACCAAGGCAGCAAACCATCTGCTTTAGCATAGTATTGACTAGCACATTCCAGCACCGCAGAGGCACTCCCATCAACGGCTAAATCACCAAATAAATATGTTAATTTGCCTTTGGCACTAAAGGCGACTACACAAGAACGATTACAAGCACTCATACATTCAACTTCTTGAATTGGGAATTGATCTCGTAACTCCCAATCTTGTGCCAGCTGCTGAAGTTGGTGTAGAAGTTTTTCACCACCACTTTCACCTAAGCGTTTTCCATTTTGCCAAACACTGGCACAGGTTTTGCAAACAAATAAAGTATGTTCAGCAACATCCAAGGGATTAGTTGGGGAAATATTTACAGTCGTAGTCATCTGTACCTCGCAGATATGTGAAACTAATAAATCGATTTCGGCGGGCATCCTGACTCACTCAACTTGAGATTTTCTTTAATCTCAAATTGGTTCACAGTTGCGGGACAGTGCCGGATTTGCACCGGACTTTCCCCGTTACCTCTGGTAGCTGACTCCCACCAGAACCGAATAACCTTATCGATCGTACACTAAAGTTATCGGAGAATACGAAACAATAAGCTTTGCGCCAACTATCAAACTGGACGACAACCAGATAAAATACTGTGCATATTTACTACTTGTCCAATAACTGCGATCGCAGGCGCACCAAATCCAGTTTGCTCTACCTGATTGACAATTGTTTCTAATGTTCCAATCAATTCTTCTTGTTCTGGGCGCGTACCCCAGCGCACCAAAGCAATCGGCGTTTCTAAATTCAACCCAGCCGTAATTAATTCTTCCACAATATAAGGCAGATTGTGAATTCCCATATAAATTACAATGGTTTCGGAACCGTGAGCGATCGCACTCCAATTTACTTGCGGTCTATACTTACCCGCCGCTTCATGACCAGTTACAAATGTCACCGATGAACTATATAGCCGATGCGTCAAAGGAATACCTGCATAAGCTGCTGCTGCAATTCCCGAAGTGATACCTGGCACAACTTCCGTTGATATTCCAGCTTTGACTAATTCTTCCATCTCTTCGCCACCGCGACCAAAGATAAAGGGATCGCCACCCTTGAGCCGCACTACAATTGCACTATCCTGCGCTTTATCAATCAGCAATTGAGTTGTTTCTGACTGCAACAACGAATGTCTCCCAGCACGTTTACCAGCATTAATTTGCTCGGCTTGGGGATTAATCATTGCCAAAATTGCCGGACTCACCAAGGCATCGTAGATGACTACATCTGCACATTCCAACAAACCTTTTGCCTTCAAGGTAATTAGTCCTGGATCTCCTGGCCCTGCACCGACTAAATAAACCTTTCCTAAATACTTGTTTTTTTGTGTCATTGTGCGGTTCATCTATCTATTAAATCCCAAATTAGCTCGGCTAATTCTGCACTTGCTCCCAGTGGCTCTGCCAATTGGAAATTCACCGCAGAAAATTGTAATTTTAGTTCCTCTATTGAGGTGGCGATCGCATCGGTTATTCCACCAGCGAATAAAAAGTATGGCAGAATTGCAATTTCCCGATAACCAGCATCCACCAATTCTTTCACCCGTGATTCTAAACTAGGAGGCCCAGCCCAATAAGCAGTCACGGCTGGCAAACTCGCCGCTATTGCTTCCACAGTTTTTTGCGAACCTGGGCGACGGCTACCATGAGCTAAGAGAATCCATGCTTCTGCTTTCATAGCAGCTATTTGTTTTGCCAGCAATTTCTCTAAATTAGGGTGAGAGCCTAAATATGGTTGCAATTCAATGATGATATCTTGACCAGCAGCCTGTTGGGCGAGTGCTACTTCGGCAGGAATATCTGTCATCACATGGACTCCCGGCAGTAGAAATAGCGGTACAATTTTGAGACGATTTTCATTTTGAGACAGTGGGCAATCGCCAAAAGCGCTTTTAGCAAATTGTTGAATCTGCTCGTGTAAAGGCTGAGGATTCATTTCTAAAGCAGCGATGCCAACTAAATGTTCGCTATTTACTGAGTTATGGTTTTTTGACAATTTGTGACACACCAGCCTAGCTAGTTGTTGCATAGCAATTTCTGGGCGCGGGTCGCGGCTTCCGTGAGATAGTAGTAGATAGGCAGATGACATCGGTAATTGAATTCTTAGTTACTATTTTTATTTAAGATTAAGCCGGGGATAATAAGTACTCTGGTAATTATTGAAACTATTATTAATTATTAAATAGAAGTATTCTTAACCACTTTTATATTCTCCCCTACTCCTTACGTTATTGTTCTTCGGCAGTGTAAGTATAAAATTGATCGAAAGCTCCTACCGTTTCAAATTTGTACGAAGGTATCCAAGAGTTTATTTTTAAATCTGTACGGTAAATGCTAAAAATCACGAAATCTTGCCTTTCTGTGGTCTTGGCAATAATTTTTTGGATTTGTGGGTTAGCCGAGTCAACTAACCGATCGCAATTAAAACGAATTAAATTTTCAAGAATATTCGTAGTTTTATTACATACATCGGTTTTTAAGTATTTTGTCAGCCGTTGAACTGCATATTCTTCATATTCAACTTGACTGGGATTGGTTTTCGCCATTGTCACACCCAAGGCGGCAAGTCCTACTGCTGCTCCAGTATACGCGATGATGGTCAATGGTTTCATATTTTCCAAGTAAAATTCGTTGTAATCGTCAGACTCCAGAGACTCTAAATCAACTAAGTCCGTTCCTTGAAGAAAAACTCTTGATCGCTTGCCAAATTGTTGCTATAATTCAAATTGTTGAATGGCGAGCGTAGCCAAGTGGTTAAGGCAGTGGTTTGTGGTACCACCATTCGTGGGTTCGAGTCCCATCGTTCGCCCTACATAATTTCATATTTATAGCTATACTCCTATTAAAGGTGTGTTGTATGGTGCGAACAATCATAAGCATCACTTTACCAACAATTGTCATCTCATAAGTTTATAGACTTGCAAGGATTGCAAGTCTATAATAATTCATTAGATTATCTTATTAAATAAGTTTATGTATATAAGCAAAATTACTTGCTAAATTAAAATTAGGTATGCAATGCCTTATATCCTTTTGGGCTGATGCGATCGAGGCAAGTAATATCACTTTTAATTATTTTATTCTTTTACTATATAGTGAGTGCCTCGATTTCATCGTAATTCTGCTTCTGCAAACCTCTGTCCTTTTAAACCCAAGCTCTGGACTGTTGAAGCTATAAATTTAGGCTTTGCAGCACCCTTTAATTGGACTGCTGTTTGTTTTAATAGCTTTTTAAGCCAAGAAGTTAATACCGCTCAAAAGAAGGGATGCTGAATTTTCAAACCTTGTTTGAATCAATACCAGGATTGTATATCGTCTACTCACTCGACTTAGTGATTGTCGCCGGAAGTGATGCTTACTTTCGGGCGACCAAGACCAAACGAGAAGAGGTCGTTGGTCGCCATTTATTCGAGGTTTTTCCGGATAATCCCGACGATCCAAATGCTACTGGAGTTCGGAATTTACGTGCCTCGTTAGAAAACGTACTCAAGTATCGCCAGCCTCAGACAATGGCAGTGCAGAAGTATGACATTCGCCGCCCGGAATCAGAAGGCGGTGGCTTTGAGGAGCGGTACTGGACACCAACCAACTCGCCAGTCTTTGATGAAAACGGTGAAATGACGCACATTATTCATCGAGCCGAAGATGTCACCGAATTTATGCGGGTGCAGCAACAGCGAAACGAACAGCGTCAGTTGAATAAATCACTCCAGACTCGCACCGACCAAATGGAGATGGAAATTTATACTAGAGTGCAGGAGTTACGAGAGGTCAACGAACAACTGCAAGCGGCGAATGAGGCATTGTCAGAACTCGATCGCGCCAAAACCGTTTTTTTCAGCAATATCTCCCACGAGTTTCGCACGCCTTTAACACTGATGTTGAGTCCCCTCGAAGACTTGTTACTCGACACTCAAACCCCATTAGTGCCCCAACAGCGCGATCGCCTTGAACTCGTGCAGCGAAGCGGACTCCGGTTACTGAAATTAGTCAACACGCTGCTTGATTTTTCGCGGCTGGAAGCGGGGCGAATGCAAGCATCATATCAACCAATTGACTTAGCCGCATTCACAACAGAGCTAGCTAGTATGTTTTGCTCGCTCATGAAACAGGCTGGTCTGGAGTTCGCGATCGACTGTCCGACCTTGCCAGAGGCAATCTATATCGATCGCCAAATGTGGGAGAAAATTGTATTTAATTTATTATCGAATGCCTTTAAGTTTACGTTGACGGGAACCATCACCGTTCGATTGCAGCGCGATCGCAATACTGTTAATTTAATCGTTGAAGATACTGGAAGTGGCATTCCAGAAGCTGAAATTTCGCGTCTGTTTGAACGGTTTTATCAAGTCAAAGGGTTACAGGGACGAAGTTTTGAAGGCTCTGGAATTGGCTTATCGCTCGTGCAAGAACTGGTGAAGTTGCATGGCGGTACTATCAGCGTTACCAGCATCTTAGGAGAGGGTAGCCGATTTACAGTTTCGATTCCAACTGGGTGCGCGCATTTACCACAAGAACGGTTAAATGCCCCTGAGACTGTGGCATCAAACACACTCAGCGCCACGCCATACCTTGAAGAAGCTTCGCGCTGGCTTTTGGAAGAAGCAGGGGGGCAGGGGGGCAGAGGAGATACGGAGAAAGAAGGTAGTTTTAATAGAGTGTTTTTCGCCTCTGCTCCTTTGCTCCTTTCCTCCTCTGCTTGTGCCCGTATCCTCTTAGCAGATGACAACGCCGATATGCGCGATTATATGCGGCGATTGTTGAGTCAACGGTATGAGGTTGAGGCAGTCGCTGATGGAATGGCGGCTTTGGCTGCAATCCAGGTACAGCACCCGGATTTGATTCTCAGTGATGTAATGATGCCGGGGCTGGGTGGGTATGAGTTGCTACATCAACTGCGGGCTGACCCCCAAACCAGAGAATTGCCCGTGATTTTGCTGTCAGCGCGGGCGGGTGAAGAGGCTCGTGTAGAAGGGCTGGCAGCGGGAGCCGATGATTATTTAATCAAACCGTTTTCGGCTCGCGAACTACTGGCTCGTGTTGAGTCAACTTTAAAACTGATAGATATCCGCAAACAAGCGGCTCAGACACTGCAAGCCAGCGAACAGCAGCTTAAACTTGCTCTGGAGACGAGCAAACTCGGCTCTTGGCAACTTGATATTAAGACCAATGTTCTGTCTACTTCTGACCAGTGCAAAGTCAACTATGGTCTGCCGATTAATACTGATTTCTCGCACAAAGTTCTAATGGAGCGGATTCATCCAGAAGATCGGACTTGGGTGCAGGCGGCAATTCTAGATTCGATTACCAACAGCAGCAATTATGAGGTGGAGTATCGCACTGTTTGGGATGATGGCAGCACGCACTGGGCGCTGGTTCGGGGGCATATAATTGACGACGAGGCGGGAAATCCAAAACGCATGATCGGGATTTCCATCGATATTAGCGATCGCAAACAAGCCGAAGCTGACTTACGGGAAACCCACGTGCAATTGGAGTCCGCTTTAGCAGCAGGAGCCATTTACACATGGCGGTGGAAGATTTCTGAGAATCTAGTAATCGTGAATGCAGCCTTTGCTCGCTTGTTTGGCGTTGACCCTGTGGAAGCAACAATAGGTTTGCCGATTGAACTGTTTGTCCAAGCAATGCACGAAGAAGACCGCCCACAAACGGTTGCTGCAATTAATCAGGCGATCGCAACCGGGGAAGAATATTTTAGTGAGTACCGCGTTTATACGGCAAGAGGCGAGGAGCGCTGGCTTGCCGCACGCGGTCGAGTTGAATATGCTGCTGATGGCAGACCGATTGCTTTTCCTGGAGCATTAGCAGACATCACCGAACACAAACAAGCCGAATCCGCTTTGCGCCAATCTGAGGAACGCTATCGAACTTTGTTTGAGTCCATTGACGAAGGCTTTTGTGTAATTGAAGTGCTATTTGATGCAAACAGTAAGCCCATCGATTATCGCTTTTTGGAAATAAATCCGGCGTTCGAGAAACAAACGGGACTCAAGGACGCACAAGGCAAAAGGATGCGCGAGTTAACTCCAAATCATGAAGAGCATTGGTTTGAAATTTACGGTAAAATTGTCCTAACAGGGCAACCCCATCGCTTTGAGAATCGCGCCGAAGCGCTGCACCGTTGGTTTGACGTATATGCGTTTCCCATTGGCCAGCCACAGAGCCGAAAAGTAGCGATATTGTTTAACGATATTACCGATCGCAAGCAAATTGAAGCGACTTTGAAAGCAAGCAACGAACGGCTGAAGCTGCTTTCAGAAGTTGCCAACGATCTGTTGCTCAACGAAGATCCCAAGGTATTTTTAGCCAGTTTATTTGAAAAAATTTCGACTTATTTGGGACTGGAAGTTTTCTTTAATTACTTGTTTCAAGAAGACCAGCAACGCCTTGAACTTAATACCTATGGGGGTATCTCAGAAGACATCGCTTTATCCGCTAAATTTTTGGAGTTAGGGCAGGGTGTATGTGGTTATGCGGTACAACATCGCCAGCCAGCTATCGTTGAAAATGCCCTCTCAACCACCGATCGACTTCCTATTCCAGTTCATCATTCAAGCGGCATCAGAGCTTATGCTAGTCATCCGTTAATCGTGGGCGAACGCGTCTTAGGCACTCTGGGACTGGGAACTCGTCAACGCGATCGCTTTACGCCCGACGAACTCGACCTCATGCAAACAGTAGCCAATCAACTAGCTGTTGCCTTAGAGCGATCGCGTCTAATTGCAGAGCTACAGGCACGAGCCGAAGCGTTAGATCGAAGTAATCGCATTAAAGATGAGTTCTTGGCAGTTCTTTCCCATGAACTGAGAACGCCGATGAATCCAATTCTGGGATGGTCAAAACTGTTGCAGCAAGGAAAGCTAGATGCCCAAAAAACGAATGCTGCGATCGCCACGATTGAGCGCAACGCCCAGCTTCAAGTGCAACTCATTGATGACTTGCTGGACATTTCCCGGATTTTGCGCGGCAAAATGAGCTTATCAACCTCACCCATTGACCTCAATACAGTGATTTGGGCCGCGCTGGAAACAGTTCGGTTAGCCGCTGAAGCCAAGTCAATCCAAATTCAGACTATCGTCTCGCCCGTTTTGGGCGTGGTAGTCGGGGATGCAGGGCGATTGCAACAAGTCGTGTGGAATCTGCTGTCGAATGCCGTTAAGTTTACACATAATGGGGGACAAGTCACGATTGCCCTATCTCAAGCTGAAAATCGCGCCCAAATTCAAATCACCGATACTGGAAAAGGAATTAGTGGCGACTTTTTGCCCTACGTGTTTGAGCATTTCCGGCAAGAAGATAGTGCAACCACCCGCAAATTCGGCGGACTAGGGTTGGGATTGGCGATTGTGCGCCAAATTGTGGAAATGCACGGTGGAACCGTAACAGCAGAAAGTCCAGGTGTTGGGCTAGGAGCGACATTTACGGTTAAAATTCCACTTGCACCTCAGTTAACTCAAGCACCAACCTTAGAGCGATCGCCCGTTCAGGAAGGTGATTTGAACGGCATTCAGATTTTAGTCGTCGATGATGAAACGGACTCGCGAGACTTCATCGCTTTTGTTTTAGAACAATATGGGGCGATCGTCACTGCTGTTGGATCTGGGACTGAGGCGCTGCAAGCGATCGCCCAATCCATTCCCAACATCATCATCAGTGACATTGGGATGCCAGAGATGAATGGCTATATGCTGATCCGACAAATTCGTACCCTTGGGCTTGAGCAAGGGGGACAAATTCCCGCTATTGCTTTAACAGCTTATGCCGGAGAACTCGATCGGCAGCAAGCGATCGCCGCCGGATTTCAACGTCATGTCCCCAAACCTATCGATCCAGAAACTTTGGTGGCGATCGTCGTCGAAATGTGAACTTACAGCAGAATTCAGAGTTCAGAATTCAAAATTTAAAATAGTTAAAAAATCAGAAGAACATTTGATGAATAAATATACAAATTATTCTAAATTATTCTATATTTTTTTGACAAAGAGATAATAGCGGCACAATTACTTATTCTCAAAATTAGCACAATATCGCCAATACTCAAGTTGCAGAATAAATTATTTATATGCACTATAAAAATGAATATTAGCACTCTGAAATAATTAAAAAATATTGATTTAAAAGTCTTATAGAGCTTGATAAGTAGGTCGGCGTAAATAATTATCGTTGGGATAAAGCAGAGGGCAGGGAGCAAGGAGCAAGAAGAAAAAGGGTTTGAGCCTTATTTATTTTTCTTCACACAGTTTGGTTTTATTGTGCCAACTTACTTAGTTAAATCTTTTCCTTCTAGATGTGCTGATAATCAAAATATACGCAAATAAATGATATAGTAAAGATTACATTAAGCAATTGAGGGTGCGATAATTTGTGCCCCAAATATTATTATGCAGTTATTTAGTAACCTCTATCAAAAGAAATAAAAATTGTATTCCTTTAGTGAGATCCAAAAATACTGAGTCATAGATACTTTAGGTAAAGAAGAACACGCTTTAAGTGTCTGCTAAAAAGTTGATACTTGTATGTACACAGGTAAATATAATTTATCTGTGTTGTTTCGTGTTTATATATGTCTAACAAAAGGTGGAGGCTTATTTGTCTTGCCTAGAAAGTTAACAATGCAAACATCGTCATTTAGTGGAGTTGCTATGTCTGAATTGCTTCAAGCAGTCTTAGATAGTGAAGAAAGAAGTGATTTACGTTCTTTTCTTAGTGAATTACGCCAAAAAGAAAAGAAGTACTTACTACGGAACGACATACTGAATGTATATAGTGAGTATTGCTCCAAGTCTCAGAAACCTGAGACTTTTTACACTTCTTCTGAGTTGGGAAAACTCATTTACTATACTCAGGAAATAATTCAAGAGGACTCAAACTTCTGTTTCATCATCCGTTCTAAGATTGCCAGCCAAGAAGTTTACTGGCTGACATCAGACTTAAGCATTCAGCCGATGACGGTGCAGGATTTGTTGGATCTGCGCGATCGCTTGGTAAACAAATATCATCCCAACGAAGGCGACCTGCTAGAATTGGACTTCGGCCCGTTTTATGACTACACCCCAATCATCCGCGACCCCAAAAATATTGGTAAAGGAGTACAATTTCTCAACCGCTATCTATCCAGCAAAATATTTCAAGATTCCAAACAATTGCTCGACAGCTTATTGAATTTCTTGCGCCTGCACCACTACAACGGTGTGCAACTGCTACTCAACGATCGCATTCAATCACAGCAGCAACTTTCCGAGCAAGTTAAGAAAGCGATCGGCTTTGTTAATAATCGCCCCGATGATGAACCCTACGAACAATTCCGGTTTCAATTGCAGTCAATGGGTTTTGAGCCGGGTTGGGGTAACACCGCAGCGCGAGTGCGGGAAACTTTAAATATTCTCGATGAATTGATTGATTCTGCCGATCCTCAGACTTTAGAAGCATTCATTTCTCGTGTCCCGATGATTTTTAGGATCGTCTTGGTGTCAGCTCACGGTTGGTTTGGGCAAGAGGGAGTGTTGGGGCGTCCCGATACTGGCGGTCAGGTAGTTTACGTTCTTGACCAGGCAAAAAGCCTAGAGAAGCAGTTACAAGAAGATGTCCTGCTTGCGGGTTTAGAGAAATTGAATGTCGAGCCAAAGGTAATTATTCTCACCCGCTTGATTCCCAATAGTGATGGCACCCTTTGTAATCAACGGCTAGAAAAAGTTCACGGTAGCGAAAATGCCTGGATTTTGCGAGTGCCTTTACGGGAATTTAATCCTAACATGACTCAAAACTGGATTTCCCGGTTTGAGTTTTGGCCTTATCTAGAAACTTTCGCCATTGATTCCGAAAGAGAACTACGGGCAGAATTTCACGGCACACCTGACTTAATAGTTGGAAACTATACTGATGGGAATTTAGTAGCATTCTTGCTGGCGCGACGGCTGAAAGTTACTCAATGCAATGTTGCCCATGCTTTAGAAAAATCTAAATACTTGTTCAGTAACCTCTACTGGCAAGAATTAGAGGATAAATATCACTTTTCATTGCAATTCACAGCTGATTTGATTGCCATGAATGCTGCCAATTTTGTGATTAGCAGCACCTACCAAGAAATTGTCGGAACACCGGATAGTGTGGGACAGTACGAGTCATATAAATGCTTCACCATGCCGGAGTTGTATCATGTTACCAATGGCATTGAATTATTTAGCCCCAAATTTAATGTTGTACCGCCGGGAGTAAATGAAAATAATTACTTCCCTTACACGCGGATTAAAGACCGAGTAGAGAGCGATCGCCAACGCCTTGCAGAAATGCTTTTTACTCTGGAAGATCCCACGCAAATCTTTGGCAAACTCGACGATCCTAACAAGCGCCCTCTCTTCTCAATGGCGCGTCTTGACCACATCAAAAACCTCACAGGTTTAGCTGAATGTTATGGTCAAAGTAAAGAATTACAAGAGCATTGCAACTTAATTTTAGTCGCGGGTAAGTTACGCGTCGAAGAATCAGATGATAACGAAGAACGCAGCGAAATTATCAAACTTTACCAAATAATTGACCAGTACAATCTCCACGGGAAAATTCGTTGGTTGGGTGTGCGCCTCTCTAAAACTGATTCTGGTGAAATTTATCGAGTCATTGCCGATCGTCAGGGGATTTTTGTCCAATCAGCTTTATTTGAAGCTTTTGGTTTAACAATTTTAGAGGCGATGGTTTCAGGATTGCCAACTCTTGCCACACAGTTTGGCGGGCCACTGGAGATTATTCAAGATAAGGTGAATGGCTTTTTGATTAACCCAACGAATTTAGAAGAGACAGCCAGCAAAATTGTGGACTTCATCACTAAATGCGAACAAAATCCTAACTATTGGAGTGAAATTTCTCAGCGAGGAATTGACCGAGTTTACAGCACCTATACTTGGAAAATTCACACTAGCAAGCTGTTATCATTAGCACGGATTTATGGCTTCTGGAACTTTACCTCTATGGAAAATCGGGAAGATTTGTTGCGTTATCTTGAGGCTTTGTTCTATTTAATTTACAAGCCAAGAGCGCAACAGCTATTAGAACAGCATCAGTACCGATAATAAGTGAGGAGTGAAGAGTGAAGAGTGAGTAATTATGAAAATCTAAAATTCTCCTAACTCCTAACTCCTAACTCCTAACTTTTAACTAAATTGTCAACGCACTCCAAGTTCGTTGGCCAACTACTCCATCCACACCTAAATTTTGCTGGTTTTGAAAGGCTTTGACAGCAGTCTCTGTTAGTGCGCCAAAAATCCCATCTACTCTCACAGCATAACCGTTAGACACTAATAACTGTTGTAAGGCTCTGACAGCAATACCAGAACTACCGAAATAAAGAGTCGGTAGAGGCTGGCTACTAAACTTCTGAAACCGTCTTGTAGCCTTTGTACGGACTTTACCTCCAGACTGAAAAGACTTCTTAGGCTTACCTAAATTAGAAGAAATTAGTCCCAGATTCTTTTTGCTAATTTTCTGAAGTATGTGTTCTTTTTCTAGTTTTAGCGCTGAGAGAGAAGCCTGGGAAATCTCATCTGTCTGCATAAATTCAGGTGGCGTAACTTTAGCAGCTATCTCTAACTGACTCTGTTTTGACTGGTTTACATCATTTTCCATCTGAAATAATTGCTGCTGTGGCAAATTGATCCCAGATGCTTGTCTTATTGTTAACACGCCCGTCATCATCAGGCCAATTTCATTCATTTTAGTTTATTTTACTTCAACCAATATTTCTTTTAACCAACATTTGCTGTCCAGGATAGTACATACTGACCAAATAAAAAGTCATGTACTAATTTTTCCAGGTAATATTTTCATGTTCATATTTGCTCACCCCCGATCCCATTTAATCAGATTAATATCATTAATCAAGCCATCAAGTTATCAGACATACTATCTAAATCAATGGTTTAGACAATAACATACTAAGTAAGTCGCTGTGAATATTTATCATCAGGTTCAGACAGGAGGCAGGTGGTCACTGAGCGTAGTCGAAGTGAGGCAGAAGGCAGAAGGAAAGAGGGTTTTAGTCCACTTTACTTTTATTAACATAGTTTGATTTTTCCCGCCTGTTCTACTTATACGATCGCCAGGGAATCGCATCAAACAAATTTATCTAGTTATATTTAGCTCATGCTTGATATGCTGATGTTACTTTTATCATGTTTATACTGCCAGTAAAAATACTACTTAATTCATTGAGGCAGTTTTTTAACTATTGATTAAAAGCTCTTAATTTCAAATACTTTTTATCAATCACAATTTCTGTAAATACGGTTTACTTAAGGATTATTGGTCTTTGAAGACGCGATTTATCGCGTCTCTATAATAAGGGTTTTGTTGCTCATTCTGAACTGTATTGCAACTTATGTCGCTCCTTCAAGCTATTCTCGAAAAGCTCACACTTTCACCTCAAAAGAATGAAACCGCACAACCTTGTTGCACGGTATGGAATTGGAGTTAAAGTTTAGATACTACATGAACAAATTACACAGAGGCACTGAACATAATGTTTGTGCAATTCTCTTTTCTAATCTGTGTTAATTTTTATATCATTTTGAAACTTTGAGAAAGAATGCACCTTAATCAAAAAGTGTGTAGGTGTAGGTAGCCCTTAGATATCGCTTAGTACTCTAAGTTGTGGATATTGAAAAACTTTTTACCTTTTATCATCTCGCCACAAAGCAATACCGCCTAATAAACCAGTGATATTGGGGATGAGTTTGACATTTAACGGCAGCTGTAAATTCACTCTCACCGCTTCACCACCGCCAATGTAAAGGTAGTCATAATTAAACAGATGTTGCAAGGATGCGATCGCTTTTTCTAAACGCCTATTCCATCTTTTCTCACCAATTTTTTCTAACTCTGCACGCCCCAACTGTTGCTCAAAAGTCTCTCCTTTGCGAAACGGATGATGCCCCATTTCCATATTTGGTACCAGCTTACCATCTACAAATAAAGCCGAACCAAACCCCGTACCCAGAGTAATCACCAATTCGACACCTTTACCAGCGATCGCACCAAATCCCTGCATGTCTGCATCATTAATCACCCGTACAGGCTTGTTTAAGTGTTTTAATAATGCTTTTTCCAAATCAAATCCGATCCAATCTGGATGTAAATTTACCGCTGTTTCCGTGACTCCACAGCGCACCACACCAGGAAAACCGACCGAAACACGATGAAATTCACCTTGAGCGGCGGCTAAAACTACAATTGCATTAATTACAACCTCCGGTGTCGCAGGTTGCGGTGTATCTAAACGCGCTCTTTCTGTTACAGGATGCCCCGTAATATCCAAAACCATAGCCTTAACACCACTACCGCCAATATCAACCGATAGGGTACGAATCGATCCATTTTCTTCAACCATTGAGTTACATCCTTGTTAATGCTTGTTATTTCGTTATTAATTATGCTCTGCTGCATTTGATAATATCTTGGATGTTTGGAGAGTCTCTATATTGGTGGAGAGAAGGCAGATGCAGTAAATTTTTCCCCCCTGCCCCCTGCCCCTCTGCCTCTTTACCCTATGCCCGAATGGCACGCTTGTTAAGCACAAACCCCTGATATAACCGGATGAGAGGGTGTGGGGGGTAGGGTGTAGGGTGTAGGGAATCAAGAAAATGTTGAACTCCTTGACGCAACTAAAGGTTAATTGTCTTAAACACTACACCCAACACCCTACCCCCAACACCCTGCCAAACACGAGGTTTCACGTTTTCTTAGTGACATTTACCCTATGCCCAAAGTTAAAAATCCCATACATTCAATGCCGGACAGCATCTAGATTTGTTAATCTAAGAATAATGGAAATAGTACTAGCGTAGCTGCTTAAAATCTATCGGGCAGCAAATTTCTATTAAAAGTAATATAAGAGAAAAAATTATGACGGCGTTTGAACCTCAAAGCATCCGCTCGTATAGCCAAGAAGATGTCCAACAAATTCTGCACTTAGCGATCGCTCGTCAAGCAGATGATAAAGACACAGAATTTTCTTATGAGCATATATTAGAAATTGCTGCTGAGTTAGAAATTTCACCTGAGTCTTTAAAATTAGCAGAGCGCGATTGGGTATTACAACAGGGCCAAGTTCAACAACGAAAAGCTTTTGACGCTTACCGCATCAGAAGATTTCAGAAGCGTTTAAGCAAATATGCAATTTCCAATGGTTTTTTTATACTGCTTGATTTAATTACTGGTGGCGGAATTTCTTGGTCGCTGTACATTTTACTATTCTGCGGATTGCCTGTAGCGCTTGATGTCTGGAATACCTTTCAAATCAAAGGTGATGAGTATGAAATGGCATTCCAAAAATGGAGCCGCAACCATCAGATTAAGAAAACCATCAGCACAGTTTTGAATAAGTGGTTTAAGGTATTACAGGCTTAATCAAAACTTTCCCTAACTCTAACTCATCTCTACTTAATTCCCCCCAGAAATCTACGGTGTACACACAAGTCTGAAATAAGCTGATTAACTAGGGTTTTACCCCACCCTAACCCTCCCCTTGCCAAGGGGAGGGAACTGGATTTCTTTTTTCCCCCCGTCGTAAATCCAATAAAATTGGCACGCAAGCTACAAAACCAACTTACAAAGGGGAGGGAACTAGATTTCCTTTTCCCCCCTTTATAAGGGGGGATTAAGGGGGGTAATTTGATTTGTCTGTACACTGTAGCCTAGAAACGGGGGTAATATTTTGCGATCGAACTTAACTAGATACTGAATTAGCCGCCTCGGAAACCTTCTCAGGGGGTGGAAAGCCACCCATGCGAATCTCTGAAGTGAAGGAAGTGATGCTAAATCCACCAAAACTCTTGAGGACATTTACCCGCATTCGCAAATTGGGGCTAGCAAACCACAGCCGTTCCTCTGAGAATATGTTTTCATCCTCTGTAGTTAGGATTAAAGCACCATCACTGTCAAATTTATAGCGTCCGGCAACTGGAGTTTTATTGGCATCAACTATTTCTCTGAGTAACCTGCCTTGGGTCGGATTATCTGCATCAGGTACCGAAACTAACACAGTTGATCCACTATGTTTTGCTCGATCCTTGTCCATTGTGCCGTTCCAGATAATTTTGGTAGCACAGGAAGCAGAACTAGGATTAATGTTGTAACTTTGACACAGCTTAACTGCTTCTGGATGATCTAATGGCAGCGTCTCAATGATGATATCTGACTTGCTATGTTCTGATTGGTTAAAAGCCAAATGTTGACTAGTGCGATGAGAAAACCATTTACCAGCACTTAACTGAAAAAACTCTTCAATATTCATGAATGAAATTACCCTGCATCAAAATGCTAAAATTCCCACTTAATTATTATTAAAAGCTAGCAGGAGGTTTTAATATTAAGCTTGATTGCCTATTTCCTCAAGCTTCTTGAGGCCAATTCTGGCTGCCTCAGCAACGTTGAAATGATTGTCTTTTTCTAAGTATTTTAAAGCTGAGACACTCTTGGGAGTGGGAAGATTTCCCAAGGCTTCTGCCAAACGCTGCCTCACTAACCAATCATCTGATTGGGCGAAGCGCAGGATCTTATCTACAGACTCGATGTCTTGAATTTCTCCCAGTGCAGAGATTGCAGCTTGTTGCAACACGACTTCTTTGCTATCCAATGCCTGAATCAGAATTTGATGGGCACGAGGGTCTTTAATATTACCTAGAGAAACAGCTGCACTAAAACGTACTAGCCAATCAGTATCTTCATAAAATGCCCGTGAAAGCACCTCAAAAGCTCTGGCATCACCCAAATATCCTAAAGCACCAGCGGCATCAGCGCGTATACCATAATCAGGGTCATTTTCGAGAATTTTTACCAAAATAGAATAACATTCTGGTGTTGGCTTGATTCCCAGAGCAAATATTGCCATCGATCGCAATTGCAAAGATTCATCGTCTAGTACCTTTTTAATCAAAGGCACTGCATCCTCAGCCGCAACATGACGCAGATTAGCAAGGGCTACCATGCGATCGCGTAAATTCGGACTTTCTAGCTGAGTAGAAATTTCTTGTAAGCTTAGAGCTGCCATTTAGTTCAAAGCGTTTTCTTTACTTATCTTAATTTACCTGATTTGTTCATCACGCTGTCGCCCTACTGAAGTAGGAGTTTGGCGACTTTACAAAATGGCTCAATTATGAATAAAAAAGCGATCGCGCTTACACCAGTGAAGGAAATCGGTGTAAAGCCTCTGCCAATTGGGAAAATCACTCGCATTCATCGCCCTCTCTAAGAAAAGGCGTACTTGCCAATTCATTTAAGAAATATTAAGTACATCTTCATCGTGAATTGGTACGAGTAGTTCTGCGTAGGCGTAGCTCGTCGTAGACATCGCCAACAAGCCACAAAACTGGCGAATAACAACACATTAGCATTTTTAAAATAGTATTTGGGATAGCAATCGATTATGTACTTTTGTAAAGATATAACAAGAAGTTGCGTAAAGTTATTAGCTTGACCTGAGTAACTTAATAAGCTAAAACACATCTAATTTGCAGATCAAAATTTTCTCAATATCTTGTGGGGTGGGCCGAAAAGCCCGCCCTGATTATGCAACTTGAATGCTGGTTAGCTTACAAGTTCCCTTAAACATAAAATCACAAGCCTAAAAAACTGCTTTGCAAAAATATCTCTAAGAAAAATACAAATGCTAGCAGGAATAGATTGTATGAAAATTAGTAAGCATGAGTCAACAGCTTTTCCTATAGAAATCAAAGTAATACCTACCCAATCAGAGAAAATTATTGACCAGCCTTTAGTAGCTAAGAGCAAGTCAGACTTTGAGAGTAAAGAGGAAAAACAACAACGTTTAGCTATTTTAGCAGAAGATACACGACGTAGGCTAAAACGAAGCGCTATGGACATTTATTGTATTGGTGTCAACTTGCTAGAAGCTCAAAAAATTATCGAACATGGTGAGTTTTTACCTTGGCTACGACAGGAGTTTGGAATGGGAAAAACTTCAGCCTATGAGTTTATTCACGTTGCTAGAGCATTTGAGTCAAAAATTCCGATTATCGGAAATTTGATTAATGGCATTACTCCTACTGCTCTTTATAAACTGGCTGCGCCTAGTACGTCTGAAGCGGCTAGAGATGAAGCAATAAAGATTTTGAAAACAGGCGAAGTAGTCGATCCAGAGGTTGCTAAAAATCTCATCAAAAAATATAAAACTTCTAAAGCAGTAAAGGAACAACAACAAAAAATTTCTTCAATTAGTCAGCAGATAGATACAAATCAAGTAGAAACATTAGTCTTACCCAAGACTGAGGTTTCTAGCATTGAACAAACAACCACTAATCATCTGCCACTTTCTTCTCCACTTCCACAAAATGAACTGCAAAAATTGGTAGCGGAGCGCGATACTTATAAAGCACAACTAGAAGCACTACAGATAAAAAATCAGAAACTTAAGCAAGATATTGCAAAACTTCGTTCAGAACTAACTTTATTACAAACTAGTAAAAGTAGCAGTAGTTAGAGGAATCTCTGATACTTGTCTAAATACTAATTCTTGAGCTAACTTTCATCTATTAGAATAAATAGATATCTTCAAAAATTAAATATGCATTATCCATAAACCTTATAGAGACATAGTATTGCTACATCTCTACATTCATTTATATTCATATTTTTAACGTGAGATCGACGAGTGCTATTTTGACCTCTCCCCCAGCCCCTCTCCTGGTAGGAGAGGGGAGCAAAAACTCTCCTTACTCGTTACTCCTCTCTCGCCTTTTAAAAGAGGGAGGCTGGGAAGGAGATATCTGTCGAACTCACGTTATTTATAATATGTTCGTTTGAAGCTTGCGATTATAAACACGTGCTAGAAATGAGTGAGTTTATAATTTACACAGCCTGATTTTTTTGATGTTAAAATGTCTTCTACAATGCCATTCATGATTTTACAATCTCTTCCAGTACTAGCATTGAGTAAGGCTCTGTACATCTAGTTTTTCTTTAAAAATCTATTTTTGGTAAATTCCTAAACTGGAAAAATTATCCAGTTTTAGATTTGTATAAAAAATAAACAAGCTCAAACAAGTAAGAAAAAATCTTTAAACAATAGATTTTTGGATGGTAAATAAAACAATCTCTTGAAAATTATAAAAGTCGGAAATAAAAATGAAAACACTTGCTTTTTTTTGAAAACAATGGTAGATGTAAAACCAAGCAGCACCCGAATAAAGAACTTAGTGTTTTTAGTTGTAGACGTATTGGCAATTGGTTTGATAGATAATGCTGCAAAAATTAACATAAGATAAATTTCAATAATTAGCCGTAGAATCGAGAGGCTTTTACAATGAAAACTTTGGAATCTAGCAATAAAGATCGGAGATATTTTGGATAATTACTTCGCTCAATTTTAACCAAATAGAAATTTTCTAGGATCTTGCATAAAACTCAAAGAGTAGACTGATTGTTATTTGAAGGGTTAAACAAACAACAAACAACATTCTTAAGTTTAGACATCACAACTCAAATAGTTGCAATTAGGAGATTCAAGACAATGATTATAGTTATGAAATTAGGTACGCCATCAACAGAGATCGAGCGTGTTGTTAAAGAAATCAGTCATTATCAAATCACCCCAGAGGTATGCCAAGGTCAACATAAAACAGTAATTGGCTTAGTTGGCGAAACGGCAGAAATTGACACTAGGCAGATTCAAAATATTAGCCTTTTTATCGAGCAGGTTATCCGAGTAAAAAAACCATTTAAACGTGCTTCTTTAGAATTCCGCTATGGAGAACATAGTGAAGTGGTTGTACCTACACCTAATGGAGCTGTTACCTTTGGACAAACCCATCCTTTAGTTGTAGTTGCTGGGCCATGTTCTGTTGAAAACGAGCAAATGATTGTTGAAACAGCACAGATAGTAAAAGCAGCAGGGGCACAGTTTCTCCGAGGTGGGGCGTACAAACCTCGGACTTCACCTTATGCATTCCAAGGACATGGCGAAAGCGCATTAGGTTTGTTAGCAAAAGCTCGCGAAGTTACTGGTTTGGGTATTATCACAGAAGTTATGGATGCAGCTGATTTAGACAAGATTGTTGAAGTAGCAGACGTAATCCAAATTGGTGCCCGCAATATGCAGAATTTCTCCCTACTGAAGAAAGTAGGCGCTACTGGTAAAGCAGTGTTATTGAAGCGGGGACTATCAGCCACAATTGAAGATTGGTTGATGTCAGCTGAATATATTTTGGCAGCAGGTAATCCCAATGTAATTTTGTGCGAACGGGGAATTCGCACCTTTGACCGACAGTATACACGGAATACCCTTGATATATCTGCAATCCCTGTCTTGCGGACTTTGACTCACTTACCAATTATGATTGACCCTAGCCACGCCACCGGGAAATCAGAGTTTGTCCAACCGATGACTTTGGCTGCCTTGGCAGCTGGCGCAGATTCCTTAATGATTGAAGTTCACCCTAACCCAGCTAAGGCTCTTTCAGATGGGCCTCAATCTTTAACACCGGAAGCATTTGAAGAATTAATGCTAGAAATGGCTTCTTTAGCTAAGTTCTTTGGTCGTTGGTCTAAACAACATAGCGTTACCCCCAAGTTTGCTGCACGAGTTTCTACCACCGCCATTAGGGCTTTATAAGCCTGCCATTACCCTACCAACTAGGACATCCAATCAGTCCATCATCTGTGCAATCTAAATAATAATTGGAAGTTCAATGAATACAACATCACTCAACAAAAACAAGACCTTTCAACCTTCTGTAACCTCCCTAGTAAATTCCAGTAAAACTGTAGTTGTAGGCAACCAAGACCTAACAATAGACGAAGTAGCTAGTGTGTCCCGTCAGGGTGTTCAAGTACGCCTAACCGATAATCGAGATGTTGTGCAAGGCGTTCAAGCATCGTGCGATTACATTAGTAATGCTGTGGAATCTGGTCAACCAATTTATGGTGTGACAAGTGGTTTTGGTGGCATGGCCAATGTTGTCATTTCCCCTGAATCTGCGGCACTGCTTCAGAACAACCTGATTTGGTATCACAAAACCGGAGCCGGACAAAAATTACCGCTAGCTGATGTCCGCGCCGCCATGCTTTTGCGTGCTAACTCCCACTTGTATGGTGCATCTGGTATTCGTCTAGAACTTATCCAGCGTATGGAAACTTTCTTAAATGCTGGTGTCACACCCCATGTATATGAATTTGGATCTATTGGTGCAAGCGGTGATTTAGTGCCTTTATCCTACATTACTGGGGCATTGGTTGGTTTAGACCGTTGTTATACTGTTGACTTTAACGGCGAAGAAATCGACGCGCCGACAGCATTGAGCCATCTGGGTTTAGAGCCATTACAATTACTTCCTAAAGAAGGATTGGCAATGATGAATGGCACCTCAGTCATGACAGGTATTGCTGCCAATTGTGTTTACGACACCAGAGTTTTATTAGCTCTCTCAATGGGGGCACATGCCCTAGCAATTCAAGGTTTGAATGGTACCAATCAATCATTCCACCCATTTATTCATCAACTCAAACCACATTCAGGGCAAAAATGGGCTGCGAACCAAATGCTGAACTTACTAGCAGGTTCACGCTTAGTCCGCGAAGAACTAGATGGTTCTCACAACTATCGGGGTGGAGATCCAATTCAAGACCGTTATTCACTGCGCTGTTTACCACAATACATGGGGCCGATTGTAGATGGGATCGAGCAGATTAAAAAACAAATCGAAGTAGAAATTAATTCTGTCACCGACAACCCACTGATCGATATTGAGAACCAAGTTAGCTATCATGGCGGTAATTTCTTGGGACAGTATATCGGTGTAGGAATGGATCGGTTGCGCTACTACATCGGGTTGTTGGCTAAACATTTGGATGTGCAAATAGCCTATCTGGTAGCGCCAGAATTTAACAATGGCCTGCCAGCATCTTTGGTAGGGAACCGAGAGCGCAGTGTCAATATGGGGCTAAAAGGTCTGCAAATATCTGGGAACTCCATCATGCCATTGTTAACCTTCTATGGAAATTCGATCGCAGACAGATTTCCTACCCATGCCGAACAATTTAACCAAAATATCAATAGCCAAGGTTTTGCTTCGGCAAACTTAGCGCGTCGTTCAGTAGATACCTTCCAACAGTATATGGCGATCGCTTTGATATTTGGGGTACAAGCAGTTGATTTACGCACCTATTTAGTTGCAGACCATTATGATGCTCGTGCTTGTTTATCTCCTGCTACCAGAGATTTATATATGGCAGTGCGCGATGTCATCGGACAACCAGCTTCACCTGACCGTCCTTATATCTGGAACGACCACGAACAACCTCTTGACGAACATATTGCCCGAATTAGTGCAGATATCGCATCTGGTGGGCAGATTGTGCAAGCAGTTCAAGATATTTTGTCAAGTCTCAATTAAATCTTGAGGACAGTTAAGATGCACAAACAGAGCATTTCACCAAGTATCAGCAAAGCTCCTCCCGGCCCTATCGGCTACCCGATTATAGGTAACCTCCCGCAAATGTTGCGGAATCCACTACAGTTTCTCACGAATGCCGTACAGGAGTATGGCGAAGTAGTCCATCTGGGGGCAATGGGGCCTCAACAACTTTATTTAGTCTCTCATCCAGATCATCTGAAGTATATCCTGCAAGAAAATAGCCGCAACTACATTAAAGGCGAAAACTTTAAATCAATTAAGCAGGTAATCGGTAATGGTCTAGCAGTTGCCGAGGGTGACTCCTGGCGGCGCGAACGCCGCTTAATGCAACCAACCTTTCATCGCCATCGGGTTGGAGCATTAGTCACCTTCATGACCAAAACCATTAGTCAAATGCTAGATACCTGGAGCAGCATCGGCTCAGACAAACCCCTAGATGTGTTTGCACAGATGATGCAACTAGCTCAGAATATCCTCCTCAAGAGTTTGTTGAGTATTGATTCTGAAGACAAAATTTCCGAGATGAATCAAGCATGGGATACTGCTTACGAGTATCTTAGTAGTCAACTATGGGCAGTCTTCAAACTACCTCTATGGATACCCACACCGAAAAACCGCGCCTTTGTGCAAGCGATGGGAACACTAGATAGAATCGTCTATCGGATTATTCGCTCCCGCCGGGAAAATAGTAATAGTCCTGACGACCTGCTCTCTATGCTGATGGATACTTACGATGAAGAATCTGGTCAGAGAATGAGCGATGAACAACTGCGCGATGAGATTATGACCATCTTTACCGGTGGATTTGAAACGTCAGCAGCTGTACTTGCATGGACTTGGTACTTGCTCTCTCTTCATCCTCACGTCGAAAGTCGGCTCCAAGATGAACTCAAGAGTGTTTTAAATGGGCGTACTCCGACTCTTGAAGATTTACCAAACTTGAAATATACCAGGATGGTACTGGAAGAATCGATGCGGCTTTATCCTGGTGCATGGGTCTATACTCGTACTAACTTACAGGCCGACCAGGTTGGAGGCTATCACATACCAGCTAACTCTGTAATCATAATTAGCCCTTATGTCACCCATCGCCTACCGGCTTTTTGGGAGAATCCCGAAGACTTTGACCCTGAGCGCTTTACAAAAGAACAAGCGGCTGCGCGTCCCCGCTATGCTTACTACCCCTTCGGCGGCGGCCCACGCCAATGCATAGGTGAGATATTTGCGATGACTGAAATGCAGTTGATAGTTGCAATGGTAGCTCAAAAATATCGGCTGCACTTAGTATCTGGACATCCAGTTGAAGAGGAGCCAATGTTCACATTACGTCCCCGTTACGGCATCCTCATGACATTGGAACCACAAATCAGTTTTGGTGATGTTTACACACCAAATATTCAGAAAGGAATCACACTAAGATAAACGCAAACCTTGAATTTAACTGGCCTTTGGGTGTAGGGAAAAACATCACAATACTTGGCGCGGTAGTGCTTCACTTACACCCAGCCTTAGCAATGATTTTACTTTTGATTCGTGCCATTCTATTCCAAAAGTTTTGTTAACTTAATTTGTTGCCATACTCAGATGAAAGAGAGACTTTTAAGTTATGAATATCGCCAATCATATCGAGCGCGGTCATTTATTATTTCCTGAGAAAATCGCCCTGATTTTTGAAGATAAATCTTTTACTTACAGCCATCTAGATCGGTTAGTAAATCGAGTAGCTAATAGTTTACAAGGATTGGGAATAAGAAGAGGTGATCGCGTGGCCTTGTTTTTGCCAAATATTCCAGAGTTCATTACTTCTTATCTTGGCATTCTCAAAATTGGTGCGATCGCTGTTTCTGTAAATGTGATGTTGAAAAGTTCTGAAGTCAGCTATATTCTTCACGATTGTGCTGCTAAAGCCATCATCACCACAGAGTCAGGTAGTTTGGAGGTATTAGAGGCAGATTTACCCGAATTACAACACATTTTGATTGCAGAAGGTAGCGCCAAAAAGGGGATAATTTTAGCTCAACTAATAGAAACCTCTTCCCCAAATGCCCGCGCTGTGAAAATGGATCGCCATGCTCCTGCTAGCATAGTCTACACATCAGGAACCACAGGTTTTCCTAAAGGAGCTACTCTTTCTCACGGCAATATCATCTCTAATATGTATTCCCAAAATCGTTGTTGTGGAATGCAAGCTAATGACCAATTATTACTTTTTCTACCATTATTTCATTGCTTTGGTCAAAATGCAATTCTCAATGCTGCACTCAATACTTGTTCCACCCTCGTCCTGCAACGGCGGTTCGATCTGACACAAGTTTTAAATGCGATCGCTACTCATAAAATCACCATGTTCTTTGGTGTGCCGACAGTATTCATCAAAATCTTAAATAGCGACATACCTCAGCAAACCTTTGAGAGCATACGTTATTACTTTTCTGCTGCGGCACCTATGCCAATTGAAATAGCTCAAATTTGGCAGAAAAAGTATGGAAAAGTGATTCATGAAGGCTATGGTTTAACTGAAACATCACCATGTGCATGTTATAACCACGACTTGAAATACAAACTCGGTTCCATTGGCGCTCCCATTGAAAATGTAGAAATGAAAATTGTTGATGCTGACGATCATCAGGTACAGCCTGGTGAATTGGGTGAGATTGTCATCCGCGGCCCCAACGTCATGCTTGGTTATTGGAATCGCCCATTTGAAACTGCTGAAGTCATTAAAAATGGTTGGTTATATACTGGCGATATTGGTCGAATGGATGAAGACGGTTTTTTCTACATCGTCGATCGCTTAAAAGACATGATTAATGTCTCTGGATTTAAAGTATATCCAACTGAAGTTGAAAATGTCATTTATCAGCATCCAGCAGTTGCCGAAGTAGCTATTTATGGCATCCCTGATAGTTTCAAAGGTGAGATAATCCAGGCGAATATCGTAGCTAAATCTGGTAAAGAAGTTACAGAAAAGCAAATTATTGAATTCTGTCGGCAAAGGATGGCAGTCTACAAAATCCCCCATGTAATTAACTTCGTGGATTCAATTCCTAAAAATCCTACAGGTAAAGTACTCAAGCGAGTTTTACGTAAGCAATCAACATCTCAATTCGCCACTATTACCTATTAGTTGACAACCCAAACAAACTACCAAAATAAAAAAATAAATAGAGGTTTCATCGATGCGTCATACTAATGTTAGAACTAATCATAAGTCAGTTGAACATACAATAGCTGAATCTGCTATTGGATCGCAATCCACAAGCTCTTCTTTGCTATCCCCTCATGGAAAGCCCAGCTACTCAGAATCAACTGAAATAACAGTTGCAGCAGCTATAGTCAAAATGCTGGAAGATTTGGGAGTACGCCAAGCTTTTGGTCTATTTGGAGGTGGAATTACGCCACTGGTAGCTATGCTAGAGCAAAGCTCAATCCAGGTGCTGCAATTTCGTCACGAAACCGGAGCAGCCTTTGCAGCTATTGAGTCGTATTTTGCCAATGGTCGTCCTGTGGTAGTATTCACCACAACCGGGCCAGGAATTACCAACGCCCTGACTGGAATGTTTGCTGCACGCTGGGAAGGTGCAAAGGTAATTTTTCTCTCTCCTTCTACCTCAACACAGCAACGTGGACGCTGGGCTTTTCAAGAAACTAGTGCCTACACAATGTCCAATACAAGTATTTTTACTTCAGGAAAGCTTTTCCATTATGCAACGACTATTGAATGCAGCGATGAACTTCCAGTAACTGCTCGCAGACTTGCCCTCGGTCTAGGACAACCTGGTAGCTTTGTTGCACATTTAAGTGTCCCCCCGGTGATTCAGACAAGTTTTCTCAAGGCATCAATACCCCGTATAACTAGCTCACTAATTCTGCCATCTGCGGGAGAAGATACTGTTTGGAAATCTGTACAATTGTTATCTGAAGGGCCGTTTGCTATTTGGGTGGGCTTTGGTGCCAGGGATGCCGGAGAAGAAATCCGCCAACTTGCCGAGAGAACCGGATCTGCCGTAATGTGTTCGCCTCGTGCTAAGGGTATATTTCCTGAAGATCATCCTCAGTTTGTGGGTGTGACAGGCTTCGGTGGACATTCCTCAGTTCTGACATATATGCAATCACAAAGTCCTCTGCGCGTACTGGTTTTGGGAACAAAATTGAGTGAATTTACCTCATTCTGGAATCTGGAAATGATTCCCTCACGCGGTTTTATACATGTCGATATTGACCCAGAAGTACCTGGAGTTGCTTATCCATCTGTTGAGACAGTGCCTATTCAGTCTGATGTCGGAGAATTTGTTAAAGCATTATTGAAGCATTTTCCCAAGCGTTCCGATCGATTACCAGTCTCATCGCTGCCCCGACCCAAATTCGATCCGATTGATTCTCAGAATGATGGTTTAATTAGACCAGAAATACTGATGGATCGGATTCAACGTGTAATTGTCGAAAATAGTGATGCAATAGTAATTACCGAGGCGGGTAACTCCTTTGCTTGGGGAACCCACTGGCTACGGTTTAACACCTCTAGACGATATCGAGTCAGTACTGGTTTTGGCTCAATGGGTCATGCTGCCACAGGTGTTGTCGGTGCTGCACTGGCACGCAATAGTAAAGCTGTTGCTATTCTTGGGGACGGAGCTATGCTCATGAACAGCGAGATTAGTACTGCTGTCAAATACAAAATTCCTGCCGTTTGGATTGTACTCAACGATGGCCATTACAATATGTGCGACCAGGGGATGAACTTGTTGGGATTTAACGGTGTAGACGCAGAGATACCCAGTACCGATTTCGTCATGATTGCTCGTGGGATGGGAGCTGATGGCATCCGGGTGGAGCAGGAAGCCGATGTCGAAGCCGCTTTAGAAAAAGGGCTGATTTCAAATGTCCCCTTTGTGATTGATGTCGTAATCGATCCGACCAGACCTGCCCCCATTGGCGCTCGGATTCAAAGTTTGATTTCACAAGTTGCAAAAGAATCTTAATTTTCTTAATTTTAAGGAGTAATATCATGACACATCAACCAGTAGGTATTCGTTCAGTTGCCCTTAACTTCCCTAGCATTGTGCGTACCAACGATTATTGGCAACAGAATTACCCAGAATTGGTAACTGAGGCAGAGAGCAGAACCCTCGCGAAGCTGTTTAAACCTGCTGAACCTGCCGTTAACCAAAAAGAGCAAGACCTCCTCTGGTCTGAAGCTATAAGACCTTATCTGTCCGATCCCTTCCGAGGTACTGTTGAGCGGCGGGTGCTGGCTCCTGGTGAAACATCGTTAGCCTTAGAGTATGGGGCGGCTAGAAGTGCCCTGGAAGCGGCAGAACTTTCCACAGATGAAGTCGATCTGATGATTGTAACTACTCTGTTTCCTGAG
Organism: Nostoc sp. DedQUE08; assembly: GCF_034530895.1. Classification (NCBI taxonomy): domain Bacteria; kingdom Bacillati; phylum Cyanobacteriota; class Cyanophyceae; order Nostocales; family Nostocaceae; genus Nostoc; species Nostoc sp. DedQUE08. Next base: position 30,284 of record NZ_JAVRCD010000051.1, on the reverse strand, counting down.
CAAATCGCTCCTGGTAATGCTTCTTATCTCGCCCGTAAATTAGGATTGAACTGCCCCGCCTGGAATCTGGAATCAACTTGTTCGAGTGCTTTAGTGGCAATGCAGAACGCCTCGGCGTTAGTGCAAACCGGAGAGTACCGCAATGTCCTAGTAGTGATTTCGTGCATCTATTCGCACTTTGTTGATGAAGATGATACCCTTTCGTGGTTTATGGCCGATGGTGCTGGTGCATTTTTAGTTAGTACCCTCAAACCGAACCAAGGAGTCTTGGGTACGAAAATTGTTCACACTCAAGCAACTTGTGGTGCTTTCTTTAATGAACTAGTTACAGACGCGAATGGCTTGCCAAGGATGCGGATACAGACTGGTGAAAGCGCCAGTAAGCAACTAGGTGGCACATCTGTTCATCTTGTCCGTACTTGCTGTGAAGGTGCGATCGCATCTGCTGGTGTTAGTCTCGATGATATTAAGTTCTTTGCTTTCAATACACCAACTGCCTGGTACGCTAATCTGTGTGCCCGCTCACTAGGTATCGATCCAGACCGTACAATCAATCTCTACCCGTATTATGCAAACATTGGGCCTGTCCTCCCCATTGCCAATCTGTACTACGGCGCTCAATCAAAGAAAATTCGCGAAAACGATTTAGTGCTTGTTTATACTATTGGTTCAGCATCTACTGCTGCTGCCACCGTTATGCGCTGGGGTGAAGTCAAACTGGGAACCCTCCCTGCTTCCGCAGTCAATCTGAATAAGTCAGTTAGCAACATCCTGACTACTGTATAGCAATTAATCTCAAAATCATCCCACAGGAGTTTCTTTGAGAAACTCCTGTGAATGAACCAACAATTCCACAGTTTCTATTGGTGGAAAACTGAAAATATTTGCCTACATAATTTGCGATCGTTATCAGGAGAACAAAAATGTCTCAAGATCAGAAACAAAAACAAGCTCAAACTTCTACTAATTCCTACTTCCCTAAGACCTTAACTGCACCTGGTCAACTCTTTGGCACATTTGAAGACAATATACTGGTTGGTAGTACAGGCAACGATCAAATTTTTGGTTTGGCGGGCGACGATCTGATTTCGGGACGTGAAGGTGATGACTTCATCGTTAGTGGGACTGGAAATAAACTAGTGATTGCTGGGCCTGGAAATGATACTGTTGCGGCCACAGGAGGCAACCAATTCATTTTAGGTGGTGCCGGAAATGATGAACTTGCGGGTGCTAACGGCAATGACCTGATACTTGGTGAAGATGGCGACGATTTTATCAATGGTAAAGACGGGATTGATGATATTTCGGGTGGTACTGGCAACGATTTCATCTTGGGCGGTCTTGGGAATGACAAAATTTTGGGTGATGATGGCAACGACCGAGTTTTTGGTGGAGAAGGTGATGACGACATTTCTGGTGTCGCCGGAGAAGACTATATAGATGGTGGTTTAGGGAGCGATCGCGTCTTGGGTGGTTTTGACGACGATCGAGTTTTTGGTGGAGAAGGTAACGATATAGTTGTTGGTTCGGTCGGTAATGACTATGTAAATGGTGGTTCTGGAGATGATGTAATTATTGGCAGTAATCCATTTATCCGCATACCTGGACTGGACGGTATTGAAAGAGATGAGATGCTCGGTGGTTCAGGGCACGATACTTTTGTACTTGGGGATGTTGCTGAATCCTACTATGATAATAAAGGTGGCTCTGACGTTTCTGACGCTGGTTTAATTGTTGACTTCAACCCTGATGAGGATTTCATTCAACTGAAAAAGTTGACAGATGGTAGCACTTATGTAGTAGCTCCTGGGCCTAATTCGACTGCGGGAAATGAATACACCACAGACATACTCATCAGTCGGCCAAATCAGCCGCTAGAATTGATTGCTAGCGTGCAAAGCGTGAAAAATCTGGATTTAAACGATAGTTACTTCGTTTATGTTTCCGCCGATGCCGGATTAATTGTTGGCACAAATAGTAATGATGTTATCGGTGGCACTACGGGTGACGATAACATTTATGGTTTAGACGGCAACGATTTGATCGACAGCCGTGACGGCAACGATTCTATCTATGCTGGGGCAGGAAATGATTTGATTGTTTCTACTTCTGGAGATGATGTTGTCTCAGCTGGAACTGGTGATGACATCGTTGCCGCAGGTTTTGGGAATGACATTATTTCGGGTGGTGATGGTCTTGACCAATTATTAGGCGACGAGGGCGATGACTTTCTGGATGGTGGTTCTGGAACTGATGACCTTTTTGGGGGAGTCGGGGACGATGTTATTTTAGGTGGTGATGGCAACGATCGCATTTTTGGAGAAATCGGCAACGATCAAATCAATGGTGAAGATGGTAATGACGACCTCAATGGCGGAGATGGTAACGATACTATTTATAGTGGTTTTGGTAAGGATAGAGTTTTAGGTGGTGCCGGTAATGACCGGATATTAGGTCAAGAAGGTAACGACATCCTTGATGGTGATGTCGGGAATGACATCATCAATGGTGGAGATGGTGATGACTTCCTTAATGGTGCGGATGGCAAAGACAACCTCTATGGTGGTACTGGCAATGATATTATCGTCGGTGGGACAGAAGCAGACTTACTAGTTGGTGCATCCGGGAACGATTTTCTCTCTGGTGAAGCTGGAGATGATGTGATTGTTGGTGTTGACCCATTCGATCCGTTATTTGGGTTTGGTCGTGGTGAAGTTGATACGCTCACCGGCAATCAAGGCAGAGATACATTTATTCTGGGGAATAACGGTCATGTATTTTATGATGGTGGCAGTTCTGATGTTTATGATGCTGCGATCGTTACTGACTTCAAAAAGAATGAAGATTTCATCCAATTGCAAAGTGTAACGGATGCTAATTATGTTTTAGCTACAGGTTCTAGCTCTCCTTCAGGTGTAGCATCCACAGATATATTTTTACAAAGAGCAAATCAGCCTCTAGAATTAATTGCTACTGTCCAAGGAGTCACAGGTTTAAATCTGAGTGATAGCTATTTCGTTCGCGTTTAAAAAGTCTCAGGAAATTCCCAGTTAGTCGTTTTTTACGATAGGTTATTGGAAATTACCAACATTGAGATTTGGCAAATCAAATCTGGGAAACTGGCTTTAGAGGATGTTTGAAAAGTTATGATTGATGTATCAAATATTTTTTTACCACTCCCTAACCCTGCCCGGATGTATTGGGGAGAGAATCGGATTTTTCTTGTTTCCCCCCTTTATAAGGGGGGACTAAGGGGGGTAAAAACGCAATTAAAATTACAGTTAACCACTTTTCAAACAACCTCTTAGCGATCGCATATATTTTCAGCAGCAAAAAATATTTTGTTTGGGAAATTATTTCTTCATCGCTATGCCAGGTTCCTAGTATTTTGTAACTTAAATTTTTTGAAGTAATCAATTATGAAACTGCGTTATCAGCACAAATTATTAGGGTTTATACCACTTTTATTTACCTTGGGCTTAACTACTCCTGTAATTTATTTTAGTAGTCCAGCTCTTGCTAGTGAATTCAGTTTGCAATCAGAACCTTACGACCCACTGAAAACCCATTTGGAATTGTTTACAGAACCTTGGTCTCAAAATCCCACAGTTAAGGCAGCCCTTCAAGCAGATAACGGCAACTTGCAGTTACTTACTGGAAATAAAAAAGTTTTTTATGACGAAATTTCTGTTTTGGTTGACAAAATGCCCCAAGGGCTAACACCTACAGATTTTCTCTTAGAAATAGCTAAAGACCCAAATGGGGCAATAAATTATCAATCTTTTGATGATTATCTCTCTAGCGGTGATGATACGCTCAATCAGCTAATTCCCAGGAACACCTCCACACCACCAAAGGTAGGCGATATTTATGATATAAAATTGCGCCTTTTTGCAGCACTGGGTCTTCCTAATTACGAAGATGATGTTTCTGTGATGCTTACAGATTTGACCGACGATCATTTTACCTTATCAACTATTACCAGTGGCGTAACGGGAAAACATCCAGTGAACGGCTCAAGAAAATTTGGGTTTAAAGAAAACCCAGATGGTACGCTGACATTTTATACTAACTCTGTCACACAGTTGACTAATGTATTTGGAGATTTTGGTGGTGATTTCGGGGGGCCTCCTGAAATGGGTTGGACAAACTATATCAAAGGTTTAAGTCAAGAAGTTCGTAATAGAGGCGGGGAATCTGAGGAAAGTACTCTGAGAAAATTCACCGCTACTTATCCTGGTTTACCAGTTTCTTCTATCGCTGTTCCAGAACCAACTTCTACATTGGTGATTTTGGGTTTTACTGCTTATATCGCTACAAATTTAGTACGGAAAACTAGACAAAAAAATAGAACTTTAATCAAGTCTGAAAAGTCAAATAAAATGTTTAGAGTTAAGGAGTTTAGATAATGCTTCAGCGTCAAGTTCTCGTAATTGGTGCAACTGGTTTGCTTGGCGGCAAAGTGGTTAAAGAACTGCTGCAAAAAGGTCATAGAGTCCGTGCTTTAGTTCGCCCTGGAACTGAAGCTTCTCACTTGCAAGCTCAAGGTGTGGAAATAGTTCGGGGCGACATAACCGAGTATGAGACACTTTTGCCTGCAATGCATAATATTGATGTTGTAATTACAACGGCTAACGGTTACTCACATAGAAAGAAAGGAGACTCTTTAGAAAATACTGACGACAAGGGAAATCGCAATCTGGTTGATGCAGCCAAGCAAATGCAAATTAAATTGTTCGTTTTTACAAGTATTTTGACGGCAGAAAAAGCAAAATCTGTACCTCACTTTTATCAGAAATCTGTGACTGAGGACTATATTGAGAAATCTGGAGTTCCTTTTGTATCGTTGCGACCAGGCGGATTTGTTGATACACTATTGGGCTTTAGTCTTAAAGATATCAAAAATGGTAAATTTCGAGCTATGGCTGATGCAGACGCGCCAGCATCGACGATTCACTCAGATGATGTGGCCCGGTATCTTGTCTTAGCTATTGAGACACCTGAAGCTGTAGGACATCGCATCGATTTGGGCACTGAACAGCCAACTAACCTTAGAGAGATTGCTAATTTACTCTCAGAAATAACTGGACAGAAAGTGCAATTGCAAACAATTCCACCTTTGGTCAAAACAATCTTGTTTAAGTTTATGGCAGTTATTAATCCTATGTTTCGGGGTACTGATAAGGCTATGGAATATGTTTCTTCAGGTAAATATGTAGCTGATACTACTTTGCAACGTCGTTTATTTGCTGAGGTTCCGTCTTTGAGAGATTCTATTAGACGTTGGGCAAACCAAAATGGGCTGGCGGTAACGAGGTAATTTATTAGCATCAGTTTGATCCAAACAATCTCATCCAAACTAGTTTGGATGGGAACAAAAAGAGTGGAATCTACATCTATTGAGGTTTTTATGGGCGATCGCAACCCTAAAAAATATAGGGTGAACTTAATAGCGATCGCAATTACTACAATATTGCTGCGATCCAAATTCTAAAGTGTTTTCTCAGACTTTTTGCGTAAATATCAAAGAAAGACGCGATAAATAAGTATCATCCGTAACTATTTCCTACCAAACTTGAATCTTGTAAGTCAAGTTCCAGATTAATAAATCCATATTTATTCGCAGATGCAGACATAGATGCTCAAAACTTGACTAAACAAGAAAATATTCAAGCAATAGAGCCGATGTCTGCGCTTACAACATCAAACCAAAACTAGCTCACCATCAATTCAGATCGAAAGGAGAACAAGAATGACAGAATATAATCGCTTTCAACAGACACCAGCCAACAAATCTAGTAAGTCATTGTGGGTGGTTGGAGACTTGGTTAAATTTATCTCCACTGGCAAAGATACTGGTGGTAAATACGATCTATTTGATGCTTATGTTCCATCAAATGTCGGGACTACACCGCATATCCACCTTCAGCAAGACGAAGGATTTTACATTGTCGAGGGAACTGTAAAATTTCAGTTGAACGATCGAGTTATTACCGCAACTCCTGGAACTTTTGTGAATGTGCCTAAAGGGCAAACCCACGCCTATCGCAATCTTGAAGATCGACCAGCGAGAATGATTATCCAAGGTATTCCCTCCGGGCTTGACAAATTGATTGAGGATACAAGTCGTCCAGGGACAGATATATCTGCGGCTTTTCCGCTATTTACAGATGAAGGACTTGATAAAATCGTGCAAGCCTTTAAGGATAACGCATCAGTACCCCTAGACTCAATAATTTTTGCTGGCACTGAATACAGCGTCAATGAAGATGGTTCTCCCATAGCAGCAGTAACTTTGATCCGCCCGTTAGATGATACAGGGGCAGTTGGCGCTACTATCACTTTAAAAGATGGTACTGCTAAATATCTCGAAGATTATAACGGTTCTCAGCAAATAAAGGTTAACTTTGCTGACGGAGAGAGAGTTAAAGTTGTAAACATTGCGATCGTTGATGATAATTCAATCGAGGCTAATAAAACTATCAACCTCACCTTGAGCGATGCTACTGGCGGTGCAATCATTGGGCTATTACAGAATACAGCTAGTTTGACAATTGTAGACAATGACGCTCGACCCAAAGGAAAAGACGGTGTTCTTCTGGTTGGAGATGATAGTGATAACATCCTTATCGGTGGGAAAAGCAGTGAAAACATTATTGGTGGAAAAGGAAACGACCTCCTTACGGGTGGTGGAAATATAGACTTGTTTACAGTTCAACTTGGTAACGGCATCGACACCATTACTGACTTTGGTGGTGTAGGGTCGGGATCTCGGCCATCTACAGACGTATCTGCTGAAATTGATACTCTAAAATTTGAGGGTAATGGGCTGACTGCTAGAAATCTGCTCTTAACTCAGAATCAAGACGATCTGCTCATAACCTTTGAGGGAGTTGAGAATACTGGGGTCGTCTTGCAAAAATTTGCCTTACAAAACCTAGATAACCTTCGCCAAGCCACAGGTGCATCGGTGGATATTGGCAATATTTTGTTTAACGGGCAGACGGGGTTTCAAGATAGCTTTGATGTCTTGAATGCGAATGAACAAAGAAGTAGTGTTTACAATCGTAACTCGGTAACATTCCTGAACGATCTTAATAATAATACTAGTGGCTTTGACAAATCTAATGATGTTATTAACGGTCAGGGTGGCAATGACTATCTGTTGGGGTTGAGCGGTGATGACTTGCTTCGGGGCGGTGCTGGCAATGATACCCTTGTAGGCGGCTTTGGTTGGGATACTCTGATTGGTGGTAGTGGCAAAGACACATTCTCCTTTACATCTGGATCGGGGATTGATACCATTGTTGACTTTACTGATGGGGAAGATTCTATTGGGCTTTTTGGTGGTCTGACATTTGCCGATTTAACAATCTATCAAGGTACTGGTGGTAGTGTAAATGATACTTTGATTAATATTACCAGCAGCAATGAGCCTTTAACGATCTTGAGTGGGGTACAAGTCAGTACTATAACAAGTGCTGATTTCTTGATTGTCTAGCTCTCTTTAACTAATCTGAGATTGCCAAATAAAACTATCAACAATTGAGATTTACAATTGGCAATTGCTGTGTACAGAAAAACTTAAATACGCAACCTTCAAATTAATATGGATAAGCTCACTTTTTCAACGCACATAGATCAACATTCCAGCGTGTCAAAGGTATCGGGAGAATGGCGAGTCCGAGGACTTCGAGGCGCAACGACAGTCAGCTACAACTCTATAAAAGCAATTACTGAGGCTGTAGATGAATTATTAAACGCCTTAGAAACAAACAATGTTTTAGATCCTGATGAAATCGTCAGTGTTACCTTTTCGGCAACTTCAGATTTGGATGCAATGTTTCCGGCTGCGGTAGCACGTCGTCGTCCTGGTTGGGATCGAGTTCCTTTGCTAGATGTGCAACAGATGCAGGTTGCCAATAGCCTCGATCGCTGCATTCGGGTGCTAATCCACTTAAACACTCCTCTACCCCAGAATGCATTACGCCCAGTCTATCTACACCGTGCCGCTCAGTTACGTCCAGATATAGCATTGTTACGTTAGGCGATCGCAAAACCTCATCCAAAAATTTAAGCTAGCACACAGCTTTTTACGAGAAGAAGTCAATGGTGCTGGCGAGGAAAGTACTTATGTGATAATGCCCTAAGGGACTTCCAAATAAAAAATAATCAATCGCTTTGGAAAGACTTGGGAGAGATATTGCTACCTTGTCCTCCAAGTCTACCAAGTCTACCTTGTCCCCCCTGCTTTTATTGGATGCAAAAATTGAGTAATTTAATTTTTGGATGTCCCTAAGTGTATTACTGGCAGCCAAAGAAGTTGGACAAAAACAATCATCTTTTGTAATTCAGGAGGCAGGAGACGGAAGGGAACCCATATTTAAAAACGTGGGAGACATTGCAGTTTTGGCTGATAAATATCTCTGGATCTACCCTCTTGCGGTAAAGTTGCATAAGAATGTGCATCTAAAGCCAGGAGGAAAGAGTTGTGAAAGCAGTCTTGATGACAGCAGCTGGCAATCCCGAAGTTCTACAAGTGCAGGATCTGCCAAACCCTGCTGTTCCTGTCGGGAATACTGAACTTTTAGTGCGTTTGGTGGCGGCTGGCATTAACCCCATTGACACTAAACTTCGGAGTCGAGGCAGTTTCTACCCCGATCGCACGCCGACAATTTTAGGATGCGATGGTGCAGGGATCGTGGAAGCAGTGGGTGCTGGCGTTCAGCGTTTTCGCGCAGGTGATGAAGTATATTTTTGCTATGGTGGCTTGGGCGCACACCAAGGAAATTACGCTGAATATACCGTTGTCGATGAGCGGTTTGTGGCACGTAAACCCGCCTCTATCTCCTTTGCCGAAGCAGCAGCAGCGCCTTTAGTATTAATCACCGCCTGGGAAGCTTTATATGAACGGGGACGATTAGAACCTGGGGAACGGGTTTTGATTCATGCGGGTGCTGGTGGTGTCGGTCATGTAGCAATTCAATTGGCGAAACTCAAAGGTGCTACTGTTTCCACCACAGTGGGTTCTGAAGAAAAAGCTAATTTTGTCAAAGAACTCGGTGCGGATAATGTAATTTTTTACAAACAAACAGACTTTGTGCAAGCGGTATTAGATTGGACTGGTGGCGAAGGCGTAGACTTGGCTTTTGATACCGTAGGTGGCGAAACTTTTCACAAAACCTTCCCCGCAGTGCGAGTCTATGGCGATATTGTCACAATTCTCGAACCAAATGCCAATACTGTTTGGAAAACTGCTAGAACTCGCAACCTCCGCATTGGTTTAGAATTCATGTTGGCACCAGCTTTGCTAGGATTACAAGATAGTCTCCACCATCATGCAGAAATTCTTGAACAATCTGCCACCTGGATCGATGAAGGCAAATTAAAAATCCATGTGAGTCACAAATTTCCCTTAAAAGAAGCAGCTAAAGCCCACCAATTAATTGAAAGTGGGTCTGTGACAGGTAAAATTGTTCTGCTGATTAGTGACGAACGATCGAAACAATTTGCATAATTTATCTTTTAAACGCAAAGGCACGCAGAGGTTAAACGCAAAGGTACACAGAGGAGTTTCTTGGCGTACCTCTGCGCTTCCCTTAGCGTTCCTTTGCGTTTTACTCCTCCTCCCCCTACCAGCTTCGGCAGCACAAACACAACCAGAACGCACACCCTTAACCCTAGAATTATTGCAAGAACGACTACGCACACCGATACTCCGCGAAGGAAATTTAACCGTAGATTTGCAAAAAATGGCGATCGATTTACGCCCAGAAAACGCCAGCTTCCGTGATACTTTTTACCAACTACTGCGAAAAGAACTCGGTACAAAACCTCTGGGTTTAGACCTCAGCTATGCTTTGATTCTGGGGGATTTTGTCGGCAGCGATTTGGGTTTAAGAACACCATTATATGCAAAAGCGATCGCACCCATTTTCACCGCTACCGAACAAGAAAAACTAGAACGTTTGCGCTTTGTTTGTCTAGAGTCACTCGCCATCGCTTTACCCAACTCTAAAGATTGTCGATCGCTTCTGGGAACAGAGTCAACCCCAGCCAGTGAAATCGCCGTCTTTCGTGGTGTCTTAACACTGGTGCAAACTCGCTTCAACGGCGAAGTGAAGTTTTCCAATACTTTTTTTCTTCAGTCTGTTGATGCCCAAGGTGCAACTTTTCTCCAACCTATTGACTGGACTCAAACCAGATTTGCTCGTCCTGTTAGTTTTACCAGTGCTAACTTCCAGCAACCAAGCAATTTTCAGGGCAGTATATTTTTTGAAAAAGCTAACTTTAAAAAAATTAAATTTCGGGAACTGGCTGATTTTCAAGGTAGTATCTTTGAGACAACTGCCAACTTCAACCAAGCAACTTTTAAACAGTTGGCTAAATTTAGTAGTGTCCAATGGCAAGGAAATGCTGATTTTTCGGAAGTAGATTTTGCCAGTCAAGCCCAGTTTACTAAAGCAGGTTTTAATCAGTTTCTTCTTTTAACAGAAGCGACTTTTGAGCAAGGTGTAAGCTTCCGAGAAGCGGAGTTTAACCTATTGATAAATCTGCAAGGTGCAAATATTCTTAACCTTGCAGATTTTAGTGATGCCAGGTTTGCTAAAGAGGCTTGTTTAAGCGTACCTGGTTTAACTTTTAACTCTAACCAAGCGAAAATTTTAGGTAATCCCGGTGAGATTGGTAAGATGTTCTGCATCCCAACATTGCAAGGTAATCAAAACGTCTTGCGGAATTTGGGGCAAAATTTTCGTCAGCAACAGCAAGTTGCCGATGCTAATAAACTAGAATACACAAAACAACGATTGCGATTAATCGAGTTTGGGCATCGTTTGACGGCTACAAATATTAATAGTGCAACTGTTGCAAGTTTGATGAATTTAGGTTTTTCTGCAACTCAAGCCCAAGCGATCGCCCAGCGTCGTCTGCTAAAATCCTTTCGTAACAGTAGTGAGTTACTCACCATTGCAGACATCGATTTAGAAAAATATACCCAACTAAGCGATCGCTTAATTGTTGGCGAAACCCTTTCTATCGGTGGATGGTTGCTGCAAGCTTGGAGTTGGTTGGCATTGAGTGTATTGCTGTTGTTGAGTGGCTATGGGACGAATTTTTGGTTAGTCTTTGGCGTGGGAGGATTAGCGATCGCTTATTTCGGCCTACTATTTTGGCTAGTGGATCGCTATCGTCGGCTGCATCCCGTACCAATTATTCCCACATTCTACGAAACCATTTCGATATTAATCAGTTTTAGCGTTTTAGAATTCTTCAGCTTACTAGCGATCTTTCGCAATGCCGAACAACCTTGGCTGACATTGGGATGTCTGGTAATAATTCTTGTCCCCGTCCCAATGGCTTTATTGATCCGACTTTACCAACAAGGTCGTTATCATGACTTAATGGACGTTTCTTACTTCACAGAAGATGGCACATTTCGCCAGTTACGATTATTGATTGGACGTTTGCCAGTGATACCAAGGAATGAGACATTTCGGGAACGATATATGCCTCTGTTGGGCGATCGGCGTTGGAACTGGCTCAACTACTATGATTTTAGTCTCAACAATCTAGTTAAATTAGGATTTAACGACATTCGCTTGCGAGACGAACACCTACCAGGTATTATCTCTGCACTTGCTTGGTATCAATGGAGTTTGGGTTTAATTTACATCACCCTAGTTTTATGGACACTTTCCCGCACAATTCCGGGATTGAATTTGCTGATTTATCTGAAGTAATTCCTGCACTTTTTATTAGCGCTAATATGATACAACGTAGTGTATAATGCCAGCAATTATACTATTTACTGCTATCAGTCTCGTAGTATATAGCGGTTATCGTTTATATGAAGTAAATTTTTCAACCTCACCCCCAACGCCTCCTTTTACAAAGGAAAGAAGAGTGTTTACACGTTTCAAATACGGGATGAGGATATGACTGTGTTGCACCCAAGTGAGAACCACTATAACGTCAGATCAACCCAGATTAAATATAGCCGTAGTCACACATGTTAGGATATTTTGAAAGCATGAAAGTTAGGAATAGTAATACTTTTACCTCCTGCCTCTGGTCACTAAGCGTCTTGCCCTGAGCGCAGTCGTTGGCGCAGCCTCTCGTAGAGAAGGGAGTCGAAGTGCTGCCTTCTGCCTCCTGCTATATCTAAAAATTTGGTAAATTTATCAAAAGATTGTTCATTGTAAATAAATAAGTCGGCATAATAAAACCAAACTATGTAAATAAATATAAACTAGGCTAAAACCCTTTCCTCTCCTGCCTTTTGACTTCTGTCTCTTACCTTATCCCAACGACAAATTTTTACACCAACCTACTTAATATTTAAACAAAATTAAATTTTATTATACAAATAAATCATTTATTTTTTCTAAATTATTATCTAAAAATATCTACAACTTTGATATTTTTATCAAAACATTTTTCATTGTTTTTGAAAATAAAATCATATACATTGTAAGTGTAAGTAGCAATTGATGAAAAATTGATTATCTAATAAAGATAACAAAATAATCTAACAGCTACTAACTAGTTTTGCTAACAAAAAGATAACAAATAAGTCACAAAAAAGACTTAAGTTTTGTCTATTTTAACGCGAATTCGACGGATCTCAAAAACCCCGTTTCCATTCCTTTCTCACACAGCGAGAGAGGCTTTGAAACCATAATTTTCTCGTTGTCAACGAAGAATATTTCTGCCCATCTTTGCGTCGCAGAGGGGTTGGGGAGAGGTTTATCGAACTGACGTTATTTTATGTTGCGATGTTAGCAAGATTTTTATCCAAACAATAGGAGGATTAATCCTAATGGCAGAAGATTTGAGTAACGGTGGTAGCAGTAACTCCTCTACTAGTGGGAACAATCCGATTGAACAATCACCCTTCGGTCGCTTGGAAGAAGTTGTCGGTAAGGAAGGGGTCAAAAATCTATTCAGTGGTGTTGGTAAGGGAGAAGATGGCAGTAGCCCATTTGGTGGTAGTGCTGGTGGCGGTGGCAGTCAGCCTGATTTAGCCTACGGTGGTAATCCTTTCGCTGGCGACAACTTCTGGAATATCTTTGCAGGCGGTGTAAACCCATCTAAAGTTAGCGGTAGCCCATCCACAGGCGGTGGTAGCCCATCCACAGGCGGCGGTAGCCCATCCACAGGTGGTGGCAACCCATTCGGAGGCGGCAGTAGCCCATCCACAGGCGGTGGTAGCCCATCCACAGGTAGTGGCAACCCATTCGGAGGCGGCGGTAGCCCATCCACAGGTGGTGGCAACCCATTCGGAGGCGGTGGTAGCCCATCCACAGGCGGCGGTAGCCCATCCACAGGTGGTGGCAACCCATTCGGAGGCGGCAGCGATCCTTTGACTGGCGGCGGTAGCCCATCCACAGGCGGCGGTAGCCCATCCACAGGCAGCAGTAGCGACCCTTTGACTGGTGGTAGCAGCCAAACCTATGGTATTAGCACAACCGAAATACCGGACGGGTTTACTTTGAGGGCTACTATTGACAAGCTAGTTAACTCAAGGCTCGACAAGGAAGTGGATGGTGGACAAATACCTTCATCTGGTGGTGGACAAATCCCTTCATTTGGTGGTGGACAAATCCCGTCATTTGGTGGACAAACCTCTTCATCTGGTGGTGGACAAATCCCTTCATTTGGTGGACAAACTTCTTCATCTGAAGGTGGACAAATCCCATCATTTGGTGGTGGGCAAATTCCATCATTTGGTGGTGGACAAATTCCGTCATTTGGTAGTTGACAAAGCTCGTTTACTTAATACAATAGTTCCGAAAATCAGCAGATAAATAGAGCAGAACAATAATGAGTTCTTCAGTACATAGTATGCTAGTACAGCTTGGCGCAAATAAACATATTATTCGATAAACCTCAAAAGCGTGTATTATCGGTTATGTGCCTTCTGCCTCACTGTACTAGTTTGCTATTTTACGCCCTGAAACTCTTTAGAGATAAAAGTTTAAGCAATACTTTCTATTAATTTGATGGGAAGATTATTAAAGCCTTTATTATTAAAGAGATTTTGGGTTGAGCAAATTCATAATTTGTATAACAGGTACTGAAGACTCCATAAATTTTTAACTAATAAATAGGAGAATTAGTGCCAATGGAAGCGTCTGCTGTCAATCCCATTAATGGTGGAGTTAATCCCTTAAGTTCAGGTGGCGCTAGCAATCTGTATAGTGCTAATTCCTTTGCTGCCAATAGCAGTTTTTCTGCTGAAGGCAGCCTGTTAACGGGTAGTAGCAATCTGTTATTAGGTAACGGTAACAATCCCATTCCAGGTGGCGGTATTAACCCGTTTGCAGGTGATGGTGGCAGTGGGCTTCAGAAATTAATCTTTGAACGATTAAAGTTAGTTTTGGGTGATAACTATTTCAAGAATATTGACAAGACATTGGCAGGAGGTAGTAACCCTTTTGCAGCCAGTGGTTATCCCATTCCAGGTGGGGCTAACAACCCTTTTGCAGGTAACAGTAATCCGATCGCAGGTGGCGCTACCAACCCATTTGCAGGCGGTGGTAATCCGATCGCAGGTGGCGCTGACAACCCATTTGCAGGCGGTGGTAATGCGATCGCAGGTGCTGGAGGTCTGCTTCAACAATCGCCTTTCGATCCGTTGAAAGAAGTCCTTGGTAACAATATACCTTTTAGTAACACTGGGAATACATCTAATTCAGGTAGCCAAACTTTTAATCAGAGCAACGCACCGGTTGGCAATGGTAACAAGGACTCTGGTAGTAATAACGCAACTATTGGTAATTTTAACTCGGATTCTGGCAGTAACAGTGCAACCATTGGTAATGGTAACTGGAACTTTAATAATGACAACACAATTATCGGAAATGGCAACTGGCTATTTGGAAAGGATAACACAACCCTTGGTAACGGCAACTGGTATTGGGACAAGGGAAGTAATAATGCAACACTAGGTAATGGTAATTGGCACTTTGGCAGCGACAACGCAACCATTGGAAACGGCAATTGGGATTTTGGTAAAGATAATACAATTATTGGTAATGGTAACTGGGTTTTTACCAATGGAAATGAAATTATTGGTAATGGCAATTGGTTAACAAAGACTGACAATACAACGATTGGAAACGTCAATAATCTCAGCAGTTTAAAGTTATCCCCACTTGGGATAAAAACTGATGTTAACAATCTGATTGACTCTCTGATAGGTAAAATAGGTCAAAATTTTCTTGG
The DNA here is from genome assembly GCF_034530895.1 of Nostoc sp. DedQUE08. Taxonomy (NCBI): domain Bacteria; kingdom Bacillati; phylum Cyanobacteriota; class Cyanophyceae; order Nostocales; family Nostocaceae; genus Nostoc; species Nostoc sp. DedQUE08. The sequence continues at coordinate 15,056 of NZ_JAVRCD010000051.1, read as the reverse complement.
GTTCACAGGAAATTTTGATAAATCGAGTAGCCAAACCTTTAACCGCCTCATCTCTTCTAAAAGTGTTGGTAATGACACTAATATATCTAAGGATATTGAGCAACTTTTGGCATCACTCAGCCCAATTCAAGGAAATTTCATCAATTATCAGCCTGTGCAAAACCCTCAGCCTGTCCCAGAACCTGCTGCTTCAGTGCCATTGTTAGTAATGGGACTGGTGTGTTTGCTGTTGTCACTGTTCAAAAAACAACAACACTGTTAACGTAAATTCAATCTTTCTCAGCTAATTGCGATCGCACTTCCTGTTTTATGTTTCTCTACCAGGTTAACTTACAGCAGTAATTAGCGAGAATTGATGCTGTCCAATAGGCAATAGGCGACAGGAAAGAAGGTTTCTTAGTTGTACTGAGTTTTTTCAGAAATCAAATACTAGTCCTATAGCTACGCTTCGGGCGCAGCCTCTTGTAGAGAAGGGCGCAGCCGAAGTGACGCACTATAGAGCAACTCATAATATTATGTCCACTTGATTGCTTATTAAATCCGAAGAACCCCACCCTCGCCAAAGCTACGCTTTATCTCCCCTCCCTGCAAGCGGGGAGGGGTTGGGGGTGGGGTGTAATGACTGTGGTTTGCATAACTAATTATGCGGACATGATATAAGTTAATTACAACAATTGTTGCAATGATTTAAACCTTTCTTATACATGAACAAGTAATTGTTGCAAAGCATGAAACCTTTGCAGCAACTACTTATACCTTTCTTGGAAATACTTAAACCTTTCTTATACATGAACAAGTAATTGTTGCAAAGTATGAAGTCTTTGCAGCAACTGCTTATACCTTTCTTGGAAATACTTAAACCTTTCTTATACATGAAAGAGCAATTGTTGCAAACGCTTCAATTTTGGCAACTAGTGTTCAAGGTTAAGCGAGTTACAAGTGTTGATACCAAGAAAAGGGGAGACAAAGCATAGCTTTGGCTCTTTGGGGTGCAATGATTGTAGGAATCATAACTAATTTCCGAACTTCCGCGCGGAGTTTTATGAGTCCTATAGCTGTATTTGCTAAATTTGATGGGCGATCGCTTAAAATTTAAAAGTTGGTGATTGTTATCTGCTCAAAAGAATGCCTCACTCAAGTTTTCAGCGTGCAAATACTCTTAAAGCGGCTTTTTTGGCTTGTAATGTTGAGCCGCTTGAACCAGCAGAAATGGAACGGTATTATGTCGATCTGTCGCTGGTGCGGAAAACTTCGGCTATTGATAATGTCAGTACAATTTTGGATTTTCAAGAAGCAGGTGATTTTACAACAATTTTATTTACCGGACATCGCGGTTGTGGAAAAAGTACGGAGTTAAAAAAAATTCAGAGTCTTTGGGAAAATAATTATCGGGTTATTTATTTGGAAGCAAACGAAGAGACAGATATTAATGATACCCGGTATACAGATTTATATTTGATTGTAATTAAACAAGTTGAATTTGAATTACGAAAATTAGGTTTGACTTTTAATCAAGATTTATTAAAAAGTTTTGAATTATGGTTTAAAGACATCACTCAAGAAAACGAGCAAAGTGTCGAGAAATCAGTCAACGTCGAGGCAGAAGCAACTCTCAGCCCTACTGCGCCATTTCTTGCCAAACTAATGGTCAAATTGCTGGCACAAATTAAAGGCTCGGACAAGCAAAAGACAACTATTCGGCAAACTCTAGAAAAAGATTTATCTCGCCTCAAATCTGATACTAATCTATTATTAATCGACGCTTACACAAAATTGCGACAAAAATTTCCTGAGTGTAAAGGTTTATTAATTATCTTCGATAATTTAGATCGGGTTCCTCCTGTGGTAGCAGAACATTTGTTCTTTGATTACGCGGCTCAGATGCAAGAACTAAATTGTACAATCATTTATACAGTACCAATTTCAATTCTTTGCTCGCCAAAAAATCCCCTAAATCAATTTGATGGTAATCCTCATATTGTGCCGATGATTAATATCTATGAGTTTGAGCGGCATAAATGCGATCTAAATTATAATCAGACAGGCTTAGATGCGATGGCAAGTGTAATTGAAAAGCGGGTTGATATTGATGCAATTTTTGAGAGCCGTAATCAATTATTAGAACTAGCAAAAGCAAGTGGTGGCCATGTGCGTCAGCTAATGCAAATGATGCGCTCTGCATGTCAAACAGCGAGTACCAAAAAACACGCAAAAATTATGTCTGAAGATATAGAGTATGCAGTTAAACAGCAACAATTTAGTTTTGAGCGGTTTATTCCTGAAGAACATTACCCTCATTTGGCTCAGGTTTGTTTAACTAAAAATGTTAGTAAAGATGAAATTGGACAATTAATGTTATTTAATACTTCCGTATTGGAATATAACGGTGATAAACGGTGGAATTATCCAAATCCAGTGGTGAAGCGAAATGAGTTCTTCCAAGAAGCTCTCCAATCAGCACAAAAACAGTGAACTTCAAGCCGAAATAGGTAAATTTATTGCCTATAATCAAGATGAATTTGCTGAATTGGTGACATTTGTCGATTTTGCAGAAAAATTTACGTTAGGTTTTATTGAAATTAACTTTACACCAGATATAGATTTATTAATTGCTGGATTGCAACAGAATCCTCAATGTGAAGAAATCCAATTTGTGGTTTTAGATTTTCCTGAAAAGAATTTGCGATTTCTGCGGGATGAATTGGTGGAGCAATTAGCCAAAATTACTAAAGAAACAAATAAAAAAATTGTTTTATTAATTCGGAATTTAGAAAAATCGATTGGTGTTTTTGGAGATTATCCACCAGTTTTACAAGATTTAAACTTCGTCCGCGATTCCTATCGTCAAAGTGTACCTCATCCGCTTTTATTTATCTTGCCAGATTATGCAATTTCGCGGTTAGCAAAATTTGCACCTGATTTTTGGGCTTGGAAATCAGGTTTATTTCGCTTTAAAACGACAGAATCGACTAGAGATAGGGCAATTGCCAATACTCTGAATGCAGACACAAATATAGAACGCTTACCAACACCAGAACAACAAGAACGCATCGATTTATTACATGGCTTGTTGATGGAATATAACCCAACTGGAGAAATACCCAGCCCAGAAAATCTCCGTAATTGTGGTAATATTTTAAATGAATTGGGCAAAGCATATTTAAGTCAGCACAAACCAATCCAAGCTAGAGAGTATTTAGAAAAAGCTTGCGAAATTACCAAGAAATTCCCTGATTATTCCTTACAAATCGAAGTCATTAATCGGTTAGGTGAAAGCTATCAGCAGCAACGACAGTTTGAAAGTGCAAACAGCTATCATCAACAAGCTTTAGATATTGCCAAAAAGCAGAAAAATCGTCGTGCTATCGCCAATTCCTTGTTTTATTTAGGTAATGTGTCTCTGGATATGCGACAGTTCCACCAGGCACGGGATTATTATCAACAAGCTCTAGAAATCGAAATCGAATTAGGCAATCGCTATTCGAGTGCTAGCACTTACCACAACTTGGGATACGTTGCCCAAGACTTGCGAGAATACAACCAGGCACGGGATTATTATCAACAAGCCTTGGAAATCTTTATCGAATTTGGCGATCGCTATTCGAGTGCTAGGACTTACCACAACTTGGGAATCGTTGCCCAAGAGTTGCGGGAATACGACCAGGCACAGGATTATTATCAACAAGCCCTGGAAATCTTTATCGAATTTGGCGATCGCTATAACTGTGCTAGGATTTACTACCAGTTGGGAAATGTTGCCCAAGAGTTGCGGGAATACGACCAAGCACAAGATTATTATCAACAAGCCCTGGAAATCACAATCGAATTTGGCGATCGCTATAACTGTGCTAGGACTTACCACCAGTTGGGAAGGGTTGCCCAACAATTGCGGGAATACGACCAGGCACGGGATTATTATCAACAAGCCCTGGAAATATATATCGAATTTGGCGATCGCTATTCGAGTGCTAGCACTTACCACCAGTTGGGAAGGGTTGCCCAACAATTGCGGGAATACGACCAGGCACGGGATTATTATCAACAAGCCCTGGAAATATATATCGAATTTGGCGATCGCTATTCGAGTGCTAGCACTTACCACCAGTTGGGAAGGGTTGCCCAAGAGTTGCGGGAATACGACCAGGCACGGGATTATTATCAACAAGCCCTGGAAATCAAAATCGAATTTGGCGATCGCTATGCGAGTGCTAGCACTTACCACCAGTTGGGAAGGGTTGCCCAAGAGTTGCGCCAATACGACCAGGCACGGGATTATTATCAACAAGCCCTGGAAATATATATCGAATTTGGCGATCGCTATTCGAGTGCTAGCACTTACCACCAGTTGGGAAGGGTTGCCCAAGAGTTGCGGGAATACGACCAGGCACGGGATTATTATCAACAAGCCCTGGAAATCAAAATCGAATTTGGCGATCGCTATGCGAGTGCTAGCACTTACCACCAGTTGGGAAGGGTTGCCCAAGAGTTGCGCCAATACGACCAGGCACGGGATTATTATCAACAAGCCCTGGAAATATATATCGAATTTGGCGATCGCTATTCGCAAGCTCTCACGCTTTATTGTTTAGGAACGCTTGCACAAGCAGAGGAAAACTATGCAGAGGCTAGGACTAATTTGCAGGCAGCGTTGGAGATATATGTTGAGTATCAGGATGAATATTGGTCTAAGGTAGCACGGGAAATTTTAGAGGGTTTACTGGAGTAGAGGATATGGGCGATGTGCGATGTCTAACGACAAGCTGCGTTGCATCTACGCGTTTGCTTGATTGGTTTGGGAGAGCGATCCTTCTCCAGTTATCCTTAAAAGTTACAATGAGTATGGTGTCAGCAAGTCCAGCTTCAACCTGTCAAGCAATCATTCCCTTTTCGACGTTATCCGCATCAGTGCGAACCTCGCGTATGCGTTCCTCGTCGAGATTTTCCGGTAGAAATCCACCTGCTTGCATTTTCCATAATCTATAGTAAGCGCCGCCGAGTGCCAGCAGTTTGGTGTGGGAACCATCTTCGATAATTCGACCTTTGTCGAACACCAGAATTCTATCTAGATGGACGATGGTAGATAATCGATGAGCTACTACGATGACCGTTTTGCCATTCATTGCTAAGTCGAGGGTATCTTGGATCGCTTTTTCGGTAATTGAATCGAGGCTAGAGGTGGCTTCATCTAAAATCAGAATCGGCGCATCTTTGAGAATTACCCGTGCGATTACAATCCGCTGTCTTTGCCCCCCAGACAACTTAACACCACGTTCGCCTACCAGAGAATTGTAACCATCCTTACTTTGAACGATGAAATCGTGAGCATGAGCTTTTCGCGAAGCTTCCATCACTTCCTCATCGGTTGCATCCAAGCGTCCGTAACGAATATTTTCTAGCAAAGTGCGATGGAACAGAGATGGATCTTGGGGAATTAAGCTGATCTGAGCGTGTAGTGCATCCTGAGTCATGTCTCGAATATCGACCCCATCAATGATAATCTGTCCAGATTGTGGGTCAAATAAACGCAGAATCAGATTGACAAAGGTGGATTTTCCAGAGCCGGACAAGCCCACCAGTCCGACACGCTGTCCCGCTTGAATGGTGACAGAAAGGTTGTTGAAAACTTTCTTCTCTTCTGTGTAGTTGAAATTCACCCGCTGAAACTCAATCTTACCTTGAGTGATTGAGTGGGCGATCGCTTTCTCGCGATCTACCAATTCGTGGGGTTGAACGATGGTGAAAACACCATTGGCGACATTCCCAACGTGTTCAAAAAATTCCAGAAAGCGGCGGCTCAAATTACGCGCTTCACTGATGATCAACAGTGATAAGCTGGTTGCTACAACAAAGTCAGCAGTAGCGATCTTTCCTTGACTCCAAAGAGAGAGCGAGTAATACAGTGTGCTAATTTTCAGAATGGCTGCTGAGATGAACTGAAACCAGCGAATGCGCTCCGAGTACCAGTTGGACTCTCTCACGTGTTTGAGTTCGTGCCTTAATTGCTCGTTCAAATAACGTCGTTCAAAACCGAAGCGAGCAAACAGTCGGCTACTAGTGAGATTTGTGACTGTATCTACAATGATGCCAGTTGTCTCACTTCTGGCGGCTGCGGCTTTGCGGGAGTAAAATCGGCAGCGAGTTGCCAGCCAAAACGAAATACTGATGAAGAGAACTGCCCATATTCCCACGAGTGCAGCCAGTGGAGGATAGGCGCGATACAGTATCGTCGTGGCGACGGAATACACAACAATTACTGGCATAAATTCAGTAATCATCATTTGCATCGTTTGGGTAACACCCAGAGAAGTTTCGCTAATCCGATGTGCCAATGCCCCGGAAAAACTGCTGCTTAAGTAGCGATGCGAATGGTGTTGTAAGTAGGCATATAGCGATCGCACAATGTGCTGTCGGTGGATGGGATGGAGAATCGTTTGTAAGAGTCCAGCCGAGCGTCCAAATACCACTTCACCCACACTCAAGCCGATGAATAACATCAAGGGTTGCTTCATAGCATCAAAAATCGGCTTGCTATCGCCGGTCGATCGCGTCACGCCCCGAATGATCTCGCCAATAGCATAAGGCAACATAATGCCACAAGTTGCGTGTATTACCTCCAGGATTACCATTAACACATACCACCAGCGAAACTGGTTAACAAAATAGCAAATGAACTTAAATGGAGTTGATGGCAAATCTGGTGCATCAGGGGCACGTTGAAAGGATTTGGATTGTCTAGCTTTTTTAGTCATGAAAGTCGATCTCTTAGCATCATTTTCACTTTTCTACCAGATAAAAATGGACGACTAGATAAGCCGCCCGATGGCATTAGAGACTTTTAGAAGTACTCCACTTTGAGTCATTTGTCATTTGTCATTTGTTATTCGCTGCGTCCCTAGTTTCTAACGAAGAGAATCTCCTCTTCGGTATTCGGCTGTTATGTCATCTAACTTTTGTTTCAAATTGTCGTCAAGTTTTAGTTCTAGTGCCTTGAGGTTATCAGCAAGTTGTTCTGGACGGCTAGCGCCAATGATGGGGGCAGTGATAATCGGATTAGATAAAACCCAAGCCACTGCTAGAGTGGTGAGGGAAAATCCGGCGAGATCGGCTACCGTGCGTAAATCTTCAACAGTATTAAATTCGCGATCGCGCCAGTAGCGTTCTTGATAACGTTCTGCGGCAGCACCTAGCGTAAAACGCGTACCTGATGTGGGGCCTTGAGTAAAATTGTGTTTGCCTGTAAGTAGACCACCCGCCAAAGGATTGTAAGAAATTACACCCAATCCTTCTTCTTTGGCAAGAGGCAATAGTTCTCGCTCAATTTCGCGGAATAACAGGTTGTAACGGGGCTGAATTGAGACGAACTTGGTTAGATTGCGCGTTTCAGCACGACCCAAAGCGCGGGCGAGTCGGTAGGCTAAGAAGTTAGAAACCCCGATGTAGCGCACCTTGCCAGCACGAACCACTGCATCCAGCGCTTCCAAAGTTTCATCAAGGGGAGTTGAAGCATCATCGGAGTGCAACTGATACAGGTCGATATAATCAGTTTCCAAGCGTCGCAGAGAAGCATCGATCGCATCCAAAATATGTTTACGCGAAGCCCCTTGATCCCAAGGTGCAGGGCCAACTCGACCAACGCACTTGGTAGCTAAAATAAAATGTTCGCGTTTGCCTTTGAGCCAGCGCCCAATGATTTCTTCGGTGCGTCCCGCAGTAGCAAGTCCGCCGCCGAGGGGATAAACGTCGGCTGTATCTAAAAAATTGATTCCGCCATCGGCGGCGGTGTCGAGGATTTGCCTAGAAGTTTCTTCGTCGGTTTGTAAACCAAAGGTCATAGTGCCGAGACAAAGACGCGAAACGGTCAATCCAGTTTTACCGAGATTAGTGGTTGGTAAAGTCATAAAGATGTTGTTAATTGAGAAAGTGTGGAAATTTTAAATAGAATGCGACGTGCGTTCCGCTTCGCTAACGCAAAACTAAAACCCTGACACATCGACTAAGCCATGATTTTTAAGGTGTGAACCAATTTAACCAACCTTCCCAGTTTTGGACGATCGCAGCAAATTCTGCATAACCATCAGCTTTTGGGTGAGCGCCGTCATTAGCTTTTGCTTCCGCTAGCCAGATTGGGGACTTCAGCAAAGGAGAAAACACATCGAGATACGGAACATCTACTTCATTACAAACCAATGCGAATTCCTTTGACAGATTTGCAAGAATTTGATTTCTTTTTTCTTGATCGACATCACCACAGGGTGGCGGACTAACCATCAAGATCGGATAGAGTTGCTTTGCTTGGCTTAAGATACTGCGAGCATTTGCGATCGACTCTGAAAGTTCGATTCCTTGATGTTTTCCCGCCCATCCTGAATCGTTTGCCCCAAAGGAAAACACTACTCGACCATCAAATTCTTTTGGGAGACGATACGAGACTTCCGAGTACCAACGTTGTTTGAGATACCGACTTGTCTCTGCCCGCACCCCCAAGTTGTAATGGGTGATAGCGTATCCTCTTGACTCAGCATTGCGGCACACTCTACCTGTCCAACCCAGAAACTCTGGATCGCCTGTGCCATTGACAAAGGATTCACCAATAAAACAAATTCTGATTTTTTTGCGATAATCTGACATAAGTCAACTAAATTTTGCCGAAAAAGTTCGGCTTTGACTTGAGAAGAAGCATTATGTTCATGATTCTAGAAGATATTAATATATTGTTATGTTAGGCAGGCAGGACGCTGCCTACCTCAGAGAATATTGCAAGTTAGTTTTTGAACATTTCACCTCAAGCAACTACAGAAATTTCACGCCGATTCTGGGAAATTAGCCATTGCTGCAACTTCGGATCGCCGTATACCTCATCTGCAATAAAATGATCGCCTTCTGGTAGCACTGTTAAATCGACTTTCCCCCCGACTTTGCGTAAGCGCTCAACAAAATGCTCTGTATCCTCAATCGGCAGATTTTTGTCCTGTCCACCTTGGAATATCTGAACGGGAATGTTTTTGAGTGCAGCTAGTTCGCTTTCTGCTAATGTTTTTGGTACACGTCCAGACACAGGTACTAAACCTGCGAAGCGATCGGGATGTAAAGCAGCGATATGCCAGATACCCGCCGAGCCTAAGCTGAACCCGGCTAATATCACCCGCGCTGGATCGACAGGCTGAGAAACAATCAGTTCATCAAGCAAAGTAAGCACATCATCTGCTCGATCTGCCCAAGTCTGTTCAGCCAGAATTTGGGGTGCAGCGAAGACATAAGGCAATGAGTCGGATAAATCCACGAAACGAGGTAAACCCCATTTCAGTAGTACATTCAAATCCGTCCCGCGATCGCGTCCTCCATGCAGAAAAAGTACTAAGGGTGCAGGTTGCTTGACATTGTCAGAAACAGGTGAGAAAAGGTAAGGCAAGGAACCATTGTTAGTGTCATGAGAGCGTTGTTCAACAGGCATTGTTATGACTCCTAATTTAATTGGGAATTGGGCATCCCTTCGGCTTCGCTCAGGGCAAGTGGGCATGGGACATTGATTATTTTTCCTCATCTAGCCCCACGCCATGATCTCGGCTTTTATGCCACTACTAAACTCTTGTCCACTTGTTGAAATTCGCTGTTACCTACCTTAGATTCGATCGCTGTACCCTTGAAGAAATCGGGGTTAGCTTGGGTGTAAAACTTGTAGGGATTAGCGAATACATAGGATTTGAAGTCGGCTTCGGTCAGGACGCCTTCTTGTACGAGATCCCAGCTTTCAGCCAAGGGAGAAGTTAAGTCTGGTACATCCCAGTGACCAACATCGGAGGAATAGATGGCGTTGATTTTAACTCCCAAGGGATTGGCTTTGTCGTTAAATGCCGTAGCGATGGTGCGATCGTCGGACTCGGAACCAAAGAAGAAACTATTCACCCAGCGATCGCGGATGTCTTCAATTGTTTCAATACCTGCGGCTGCAAAATCGTCCAATTCGCTACCAATCGGCGCACGGCTATGACGGCTGAATGAAGCTCCTAGTACAGTCTTGGTCAATTCATCCTTATCGAGGGAATACCCTTGAGTCACTTCTGCACCGTAGCGCTCAAATATTTCAAACAACTCATCAGAATTCGTCAACGCTGGATTGTAGTTTTCCAGTGCCTTGATATTGCGCTTCAAGAACCGATCTACCAAATGAATGTAGACACGCGCACCCCAATCTGCACCACCTTCCAGCATCGCTACACGCAACTGCGGAAAACGCTTGGTAACACCGCCGAAGAACAGCGCCTTCGCAAATGCTTCCGAACCATCGGCGAAGTGACCGATATGGTTGTTCATGTAGTTACTGATGGAGGAGCGACCAGTCCAACCCTGACTGCCGTAATGGGTGGTAACAGGTACGCCAAGTTCCACGACCTTTGCCCAGAAAGGATCGTAGTCGTATTCACTATCTAGTCCGTAGAAGTCGATATAAGAAGCATACTTGGCGATTTCGGGGAATTTATCGGCTGGATATTTATCAGCGATCGCTTTGATTGGCCGTTTCACACCGCCAGTGATATTAATCACCTTTAAGCCCAGTGTTTTCACCGCAAACTCTAGCTCCTCAATGCCTTCTTGGGGAGTAGTTAATGGGATACCAGCTACCGGTGTCAAGCGATCGCTATATTTCCGGTAAATATCAGCATGATAGTGATTAACCGCGCGTTGCAATGCTTGACGATTCTCTGCACTCGCTCCAGCCGATGCTAAAACATTGTTGGGAAACAGCACCGAATAGTCCGATCCTTGCTCTGCCTGACGCTCATAGAGCAATCCGGGAAGGGTGTAAGTAGCAAGATCCAATGTGTTTTTAGTAACTCTAGCCCACCAAGGCGATCGGATTGTGCGGTTGTATTGACGTTCTTCAGGAGTTTGTTGATACCAGTCTTTACCGTTGCTCTTAGAGTTGAGGCGCGAGGCTTCCGTCTTGCGTAACTCATCTACAAGTTTCACACCGCCGTACTTAGCGATGTAATCCTCAAAAGCTGGCGTGAAATCATTGGTATGAACATCGGTGTCGATTACCGGATAATCAAGGGTTGCTCTGATTGCAGCAGAGCGTGAAGTCTTCAATCGGCTATATTCAGTCATGTTTTTTCCTTCCCTACAACAAAAATTACAGGTTTTTTCAGCATCCAATGCTGCTATTGACAAATACATTTCCTGTAGAGACGGCGATTTATCGCGTCTCTCCACAATTGTCTGTAGGTGGCGATCTACAGAAAGTGCAATTTAAAAGGTATGGCATAAGCATCCGTGAAAAATTCATTTACACTACAGCACTGTAAACACAGTGCAGACATGAAAAGTCATTTACGCCAACACCAATCTTTCATCTAGTTGTTTAGCAGCAAAACGATTGGCCGGACGACGCAATCCCAGGTTTTCGCGCAAAGTACTGCCTTCGTATTCAGTACGGAACAGTCCGCGTTTTTGCAGGACGGGAACAACTAGGTTAACGAATTCATCCAATCCTGTGGGAAGGATTGGCGGCATGATATTAAAGCCATCGGCTGCACCGTTGTTGAACCATTCTTCTAGCTGGTCGGCAATGGTTTCGGGAGTACCGAGTATGGTGCGATGACCTCGTGCAGTAGCAAGAGAAAGATACAACTGGCGCAGCGTGAGAGTGCCACGAGTAGCCAAATCTCTAACTAGTTTGAGACGACTTTTATTAGTGTTGGTGTCGCTGGGTAGTTCGGGAGCCACATCATCTAAAGAATATTTCGACAAATCCACACCCTTGTAATAGTTCTTTAAAATCCCCCAGGCGACATCGGGATGGATTAACGATTGCAAGAATTCGTACTTTTCTTGAGCTTCTGATTCAGTCCGGCCAATGATTGGGAAAGCACCAGGCATGATTTTGAGATCGTCTGGCGATCGCCCATATTGTGCTAGCCTACCTTTGACATCAGCATAAAACTCTTGGGCATCGGCTAGGGTTTGATTGGCGGTGAAAATCACCTCAGCAGTGCGTGCAGCTAAGTCCCGTCCCGATTCGGAGGCTCCAGCCTGAACAATCACCGGATAACCTTGGGGCGGACGACCAACGTTTAAAGGGCCTTTTACAGAGAAATATTTGCCCTTGTGGTTCAATGTATGCAGTTTATCAGGATCGAAATAGACACCAGACTCTTTGTCACGGATGAAAGCATCGTCTTCCCAACTATCCCATAGACCTTTCACCACTTCCACAAACTCTTCAGCTCGTTCATAACGCTGGCTGTGTTCTGGGTGATGCTCAAGTCCGAAATTACGTGCAGCATTTTCATTGCCTGTTGTGACTACATTCCACCCGGCCCGGCCTTTACTCAAGTAGTCTAGGGAAGCAAACTTACGTGCCAGGGTGTAGGGTTCTTCATAAGTGGTCGAAGCGGTGGAAATGAAGCCGATGTTTTGAGTTACAGAGGACAAGGCCGAGAAGAGGGTAACAGGCTCAAAATGGGCAATTTTCCCATTGCGATGCTGAGTTTCTGGAGCGCCGCCCCAGACTCCTGGACTATCTGCTAAAAAAACTGCATCGAATAAGCTGCGTTCGGCGGTTTGGGTAATTTCTTTGTAATGCTCGAAATTCAGCCCCGCATCTGCTTGTGAATTGGGGTGTCGCCAAGCAGAGACATGATGTCCGGTGGCTTGAATGAATGCACCTAAACGAATTTTGCGTGTTGTACTCATATATTTTTCTTTGCTTATAGTGCGTTAGCGGAGCGTCTCGTAGAGAAAGCTTAGGCTCGGTATGGCTGATTTGCGCTACGCCAGTTATGATTACTACTGCTACAAAAGGTAGGCATTCACCTCTTGCTAGACACTCAATGTTGTCATGCAAAGCTTTTCTAGTAACTTGCCGTTCAGTTACCTATCTAATTGCTCAAAAATCAAATAACCGAACTGTAAGTCAGGTTAATACCACAGCAGAATTAGGAATTCTGCTGTTTGGCGCTCTAATCACCATAAATTTATCTAGTAATTTTACTTACCAGATAGAGCCTACACAATAAATACAAAAAAAGATGTGCTGGAAATCACAATAACACGAAAAACTAATTATTAGTTTTTCAAACATTAAGTATTGCAAATTAATTATTTACTGAGTATATAGTTATTTATGGTATTGAAAGCTTATTGCACAATTCTCTAGGTTCCTTTGACCGAATGACACTAAGTTAAGATATAGCCCTAGCCCTGACTGGTTCCCAGGCTCCAGGCTGGGAATCCATTCTGGGAGGCTCTGCTGAAAGTGGCTATGATTGAATAATGAATCAATGCATTCACGTCGCTAAGTGTCGGGGTAGCATGGCGATCGTCGGGGTTTGATAGTGGTGCTTCCCATCGCCATTGCTACACTACCCGTTATCCAACGAGCATGGGAGGGTATTAGTGTAGAACGAAAATTGAATATTGACTTTTTGGATTTGATGGCGATCGCGATTACTAACTTCGAAGGGCAATTTCTCACACCATCGCTGATGCTCGGTTTAATTGAAGTCGGTGAAAATATCCGCGATCGCACGGCTCGTTCTTCTGCTCAACAAACTCTAGATTTACTTAGTTCTCTAGGGCAATTCGTCTGGGTGGAACGCAATGGCGACAAGCAAAAAATTCCCATTGCATTAATTTTCAGGTTTTGGCTACAAAGTTTAGTTACTATTAGAAAATAGAGGCTCAAAGGTTGACTAAATCAAAGTTTCAGAATCTTGCTTCAATTATTTTCCAAGAGTGACAAAACAGGGCTAAACCAGTAGTGATAACACATTAGGAGAACTTCTATATCCACTAGCTGTAACAACAAAGAGTAACTTTTAACTGATTACTCCTGAAAGTGGGTGCAGTATTGTTAAATGAAAACTATGTCTGGTTTCAGTTTTAAGATACCGTTCTTGCAAAGGTTGCCACTGCTGCCACGACTGATAACGATTTTCAGTTAATAAATTAGCAAGGGTGGGCAACTTAGTGTGAATTTCTGATTTATATACATCTCCAAGCCAGTCAGTTAAAACGGCACTATCTTGCATCGTACCCAAAATTTCTTGGATATTTTTCACTTCTGTAATATAAGCTTCGTAAGACTCGCCATATAAGTCAGTAAATAACTCCATTTGATAGCGTATACGTTTAGCTTCTTTTCGCAAACTATGAATATTTTCACCTTCTGTTGTCAATTGTTTTTCTATCTTTTTTGGTTTCCAGTTTTTCTGGATCTTCACTTCTGATTCTACAATTTCAGTACCAACTAGCCAACCTGGATGCAATAAGAAGTTACTCACTTCTGGTAAAAGTAAGTCTGGTAGTACTTGCTGAATGGCAATAGATGCCAAAGGTTGATAAGTAGGTTTTTCTAACCACTTATCCAATGCATCTTTTAAAGACTTGTAAGATTCATCGTTTAATGTTTTCTGTACGCTCGATTCTACATCTTCACGTTGTTTCGCCAAAGCTGTAAAAGCTGTTTGCAGAGATTCCTGTTCTTTGCGGGGTAAGTTTGGTTTATAATTGTTTTCCAAACTTTCTTTAAGTACGTCTAAATCTCGCAGATTACCAAGACGACGAGCTATTTTACCAATATTTTTATCGCTGACTGGTTTCGACAGATCCACTGCTAGCCCAAACCGAGTTACCGCTGTCCGTAGGCGGCGCATTCCCACTCGCATTTGGTGCAGCGCTTCTGGATCTTCATCTTTCTTTACTGATTTTTCCCACTTCAAGGTTTTATTAAAGTGTTTTTCAATCGCTTGGTAGGCATAGTCACCGAGAGTTTTTACTGTAGTTTGTGTAGCTAATTTCATAATTTATCTCAATTATTACCTCACGAAGTTATTGCATAATAACAACATTCTTTAAAAAAATGCATCTACTTTTGATATTTTTTTAGCTATGAGGATTGCCAGGTATGCTTATAACTATTGATAGTTGCATCTTATCTTATAAATATGCAATATCTATCAAAGGATTACAATCATCTCATCCCCCTTAAGTTGAGATGAGATATATAGGACTCATATTTGATTGCGTGAAAAAAACTCAGTACAGCTTTATTCCTT
>NZ_JAVRCD010000050.1:0-60679 GCF_034530895.1 Nostoc sp. DedQUE08 | reverse complement strand
AAAACTGCCAGATATATTGCCAGAAGCCCTTGCTGCTGCCAGGGCGATTCAGGATAAGTATTCTCGTGCCTATGCCTTGAGTGCCTTAGCTGAAAAACTGCCAGATATATTGCCAGAAGCCCTTGCTGTTGCCAGGGCGATTCACGATGAGGTTTATCGTGCCTATGCCTTGAGTGCCTTAGCTGAAAAACTGCCACTAGAGTTATTGCCAGAAGCCCTTGCTGCTGCCAGGGCGATTCAGCATGAGTCAAATCGTGCTAAAGTCTTGAGTGCCTTAGCTGAAAAACTGCCACTGGAGTTATTGCCAGAAGCCCTTGCTGCTGCCAGGGCGATTCACGATGAGGTTTATTGTGCCAAAGTCTTGAGTGCCTTAGCTGGCAGTTTGTCACAAATGCCATCTACAAAACTTTTCCCCCTTTGGCAAGATACACTTCATGAACTATCCCTTCGCACTCGCCGTGATTTGCTGCAAGATATCAAAGCATTGTTTCCAGTTATCTTTGCATTAGGTGGCGAAGCAGCAACAGTAGAACTTGTTAGGGCGATTCAGGATGTGGCGCGATGGTGGAAATAATTTGTAATTCGTACCTCGACTTCGCTCGGCAACCTAATTCGTAATTCGTAATTTAAGAGAGTTAGATTTAACTTGCATCTGTAGCCTGATTTTGGTCAATTGGTATAAGGGGATGCAGGATCTATAGTTTTAAACGAAGTGCGATCGCCTTTTACAACTACTCAACCCAATTCTCTCTGGTGTCGATGATTGAGCGATCGCAATTAGTCATAAAATCATCACAGAAATTGTCTAGACTGTCGATGAGCGATCGCCAGGGATTATCTTTGGCTATGAGAACAATAGCGTTACCAATTTTTTTGATATACACTTCTGTGCCAGTGAGTTGACAATCTTCCGGCAAAATAACAACTTGGTGAATGCCATCAGTGCTGAGTTTGGCGGTGTTCATGATATTACTTTTCGGCATTGCAGTTGCTCATCGTTAAACTATAGATGTAAGCGACTATCTAAAAGTTAAGCAATGCGATCGCTTCTATCTTAGCAGCACCTACAGAAGAGTGGACTTATTGTTCTGCTAACCACGACTGTAAATCAGCCACACTGGTAAAATCTAACAATGCTTCACTCAAGTCTTCCAGAACAGGTAAAGGTAAACCAGTGATGGCAGAACGCATTTCTGGAGTCAGTTCGCCAAATCGCTTTTTTAGCAGTCGCATAACTAGATTAACTGTTGCTTCCTCGCGCCCTTCTTCCTTAATTTCCCGATAAACTCGCGTTTCCTTGAGTGTGATTCCCAGCATCGACTCTACCTCCCTTCTACTTAATTGCTCAAACTTGTACACCATAATCGTCGTAATCATCTCTATTATGGCGCGACTTGTGGGTGATGATACTTCTTGCCGAGTTCTAGTTAATAAATATCTGGCTTGTTCTGGTGCTTGTTCTTCGTTAATTGTCGTTAATACCATCAGCGCTACCCATAAAGGTAAGGTACGAATATCCCCTAATTCATCTAAATATATTTGATGCACTTGTCCGCCATTGAGCAATGAGCGATGGGGATAAATCTGGCTTTGTTCCAGACTGCGAGATGGGTAAATTATGACTACTTGCCAATCGCTAAATCTCTCACAGTTGCGGTAAAAATATAGTGAGGACTCAGCAAATACTCTTTCGTAAAGCTGTTCATCTTTTTGGAATTGGACTTCACAAAAATACACTACTCCTGCACCTGCATTTTCTGGTGGGAGGAATACGCCGTCAATTTCAAATTTCGGTTCTTTAACTGCTACTGAGTCAAATCGATAGGCATTAGCATTTGTTGGCGGATTGGTCAATAATTCAAATAATAACGTGGGAGATTGTTGAAATAGTTTGTAAAATATCGAGTCTCGGCGCATGAAGTATTCTTATTTTGCTGAACCGAGTCCACACTACCATAGAAATTTTGAGTGATTTTGAAAGTTCTCACTTTGTATGATAATGGCAATCGCCCTTCTACAATAAGCGATCGCACTATCTCTCACAAACTGCGTAGTTTACTGCCGTAGGCATCGCCTATATCGGTCTTTTTTACAGAATAAAGCGATCGCTTTTCCATAAACTGCGTAGTTTACCGCCGTAGGCATCGCCCACTCATCCAGTGTTATCGTAAAGAATATTAGGAATTAATTACCAAGGCAGATGACTATTACTGTCAACGTTGCCCAAGCAACTGCCAAATTTAGCGAACTTCTGAGTCAGGTATTGCTCGGTGAAGAAGTCGTGATTGCTGAACAGGGGATTCCAGTTGCACGTTTAGTTGCTCTTACGAATACCAGTTCTCCTCGCATTCCAGGCTTAGATAAAGGTAAAGTGTTTATTGCACCAGATTTCAACGATCCTTTACCAGAAGAAATCTTGAGTGATTTTGAAAATTCTAACCTCGTTTAATAATGACTTTCTACAGACTGCGATCGCCTATATCGGTTTTTCTTACAGAATAAAGCGATCGCTTACAAGATTTTTCCCTACGCACTCCCCAACTTATGGGAGCAGCTACAGAACTTACGGGAGCAGCTACAGAACTTACGGGAGCAGCTACAGAACTTACTGGAGCAGCTACAGAACTTACCGGAGCAGCTACAGAACTTATGGGAGCTTATATCGCCTCCGCTCTCATCGTCGGTGCTATCCTCATGCTAATTGCTGGGGCAAATCCCATCACTGCATACAGCAGCATCCTATTTCAAGAATCTCCTCTACCTACTTTGGATTTAGATGAGGCTGTTCAGGGGTGGAAAGGCTTGAAGTTAAAATTATGCCAGGGGATTGAAAGTGCCGGTCAGTTCTACAGCGAGCTAGTCTCCACAGTCAGCAACGCTATCGGCGTTGCTGATGGTGAGCCTTACTGGAACGGATATCTAGGCAAGTGGCAGGTTTGGCTTAAGTTTGGCATTTACCCTTTCCCCTAAGAGTGCAAAAATATATTTTTGCAAGAGGTCTAATGTAAATTTTTTCACTAAGTATTCACAAGCGGCAATCACATAGCGCTTTTATGAAAACAGATTTGTTCCTCTCCCTCATTCTGAGAGTAGACAATATAGTTTTCATTAGGCAATCACAGTAATATTTGCATGAGTAATAATTGCCTGATTCGAGAATTGGGCTATTTGAACTTGTGCTGTACCACCAAGTCCATCTTTATCAAAGAATAGGTTGCCTGTAGTTTGATTGTAGATGAAGCGATCGCTTGCTGTTACAGCATTAGCACCAAGTCGAAATAAGCTAGCCTCAAGAGAAGTATTTTGAGATTGGCTAAGTCCAAATTCTGCCTTGGAAACAAAGATAGTATCATCTCCAACAGTAAAATCAGCAATAATATCATAGCCTCCAATGCGTGTATCAGTCAGGTAGAAGCTATCTCGACCAATTCCACCAGTCAATACATCTTTACCAGTTCCACCACTCAGTAGATCATCGCCTACACCACCGAACAAGGTGTCATTGCCAGTACCACCAATTAGGCTATCATTACCATCAACTCCATTCAACGTGTTAACACCAGTGTTTCCAGTCAGGATGTTATTCTGGCTGTTGCCAATACCATTGATTGCTCCGGTTCCAATCAAGGTCAAGTTTTCCAGGTTATTTCCCAACACCCAACTAACCGAAGACTTGACTAAATCAGTGGCTGCATCTAAGCCTTCAGTAATACTATCGTTCAGGTTGTCTACAATGTAAATGTCATTGCCAACTCCACCATTAAGATTGTCAGTCCCTGCACCTCCATCCAAAGTGTCATCGCCTGCACCGCCGAACAAGGTGTCATTGCCTGAACTACCAATAAGGCTGTCGTTGCCATCAACTCCATTCAAGATGTTAGCGCCAGTATTTCCAGTCAGGATATTATTGAGACTGTTACCAGTACCATTGATTACCCCACTTCCAGTTAGGGTCAAGTTTTCTATGTTATCTGCTAAAACCCAACTGACGGAAGACTTAACTAAATCTGTACCTGCATCTAGGCCTTCAGTAATCGTATCGCTTAGGTTGTCTACAGTGTAAATGTCATTACTGACTCCACCATTGAGATTATCTATTCCCACACCTCCATCCAGGGTGTCATTGCCAGAACCGCCGAATAAGGTGTCATTGCCGTCACCACCAATTAGACTATCGTTGCCATCAGATCCATTCAAGGTGTTAGCAGCAGTATTTCCTATGATGATGTTATTAAGGTTGTTACCAATACCATTAATTGCTCTACTTCCAGTCAGGGTCAAGTTTTCTAGGTTATCTGTTAACAACCAACTTACCGAAGACTTGACTAAATCTGTGCCTGCATTGACGGATTCAAGAATAGAGTCGCTGATGCTGTCTACAGTGTAAATGTCATTACCGATTCCACCAATCAAGCTATCATCTCCTAAACCTCCATCCAAGGTGTCATTGCCAGAACCACCGAACAAGGTATCGTTGCCGTCACCACCATAGAGATAGTCATTGGCATCGCCACCGTCAAGGATATCATTACCCGTACCACCATAGAGAGAGTCATTGCCAGCACCACCATAAATGTTGTCTTTGCCTGTTTCTCCATAAAGGCGATCGCCACCTTCGTAGCCGAAGATGATATCATCAGCTACGCTTCCCGTCAGGGTATCAGCTGAACGCGTACCAAATAAAGTATTTTCGCTGACATCTTGAAGTCTAACTGTGACAGTTTCTACGCTGCTAGTGCTAATGCCGTCGCTAACAGTAACTTGCAACTCAAAGGTGGGGTTAGTTTCAAAGTCGAGGTCGTCGCTATCGTTGACAGTAATTTCTCCAGTGCTGGAGTTGATATTAAAGCCAACCTGACCATCGCGATCGCTATCCAAGTTACCATTAATAATTGTCCAGTTAGAAAATGTGCTGCCATCCACATCTGTTGCAGCTATGGTGCCAACCACCGTACCATTGGCAATACTTTCATTAATGCTAAAACTTTGGCCTGCGGCGATCGCAGGAGCATCATTCACTGAGTTAATAGTAAGTAGCAGCTTTTTAGAAGTGCTTCCCCCTGTATTTCCATCGTTCACAACAATACTAAGGCTATCAGTACCATTGATATTGGCGTTACCTTTGTAAGTCAGTCCAGCAATATCAGCGAGGGTGGCATTAATTTGACTAACAGTACCAGTGAGAGTGACATTACTGCTACTGTTGTTGTTTATACTGGTTGAGGTTAAACCACCGACTACATCACTTTTTATTGTAACTGTACCTTTGGTTGCTGTGAGAATAACGCTAAGAAGCGAATTTCCGGCGTCAACATCATTAATCGCAATGCCAGGAATTGTGACTGAAGCATCTTCATTGACAGTAACACTAGGTAAATCAGAAATAGTTGGGGTATCATTAACAGCAGTAACATTAATTGTTCTAGTCACCGCACTACTAATACCACCATCACCATCTGTGAGGACAACTTCAATAGTCCGAGGAGTGGTTGAGGGGCTTTCAGATACATTAACGTAAGTAATATTCCGCACTAAAGCTTCGATGGCAAAGGGTGTTGCATTGGCATTCAAGCCAATTACCAAATCTTCAGTGCCAATACCTCCAGAGAAAGTACCGATTTGCAGAGTACCGTACTTGATGATGTTGCCGTTGAGGTTAATTTGAGTAATGTTAGTGCCTTCGTTACGGATCGCAAGACGGTCATCAATGCTAACACCGTTTTTGATGCGAACAGTCAATTTGCCATTGTCGAAGTTAACAGAATCTGGGTCTGTAACTTTGACATAAGATTCTGTAATCAAAATGGCAGCAGCGTTTTCTGTATAATTAGCAGCATATCCCGGCCAACTGCTGATTATTGGAGCATCACTCACACCAACTTTCAAAGTGACCGTGGCAATATTAGAATCAGCAATGCGATCGCCTGCTCGATAAGTAAAGGTATCAATGCCTTTGAAGCCAGTGTTAGGCGTGTAGTTAAAAGAACCATCAGGATTGAAAATTAAGCTCCCATTTTGCGTCCCGGACACCAAAGTTGCTTTTAGAGGTGTTTTCTCGCTATCAGTGTCATTTGTCAGGACACCAGGAAGTCGATTCCCAGTTGTTGCATTGTATTGTATTCGTCCCCGATAGCTTTCGTTTATAGGATCGCCATCGCCATTTTCTCGGAATGTGGCATCAAAGCTGACAATTTGGCTATCAACACCATAAATAATTTGATTGATAGTAAATTCACCAGTCAAACTGTTATATCCGCGTCCATCACCACTTACGTCTAAACCAGGCTGATTAGTCGCTTGGAATGGGAAACGCGCTGCACCTGTGTATGTTGTACCTGTTGTGAGTGGGGCGTTAAATGGAGCTGCAAATGAAAGATCCCACCACTTGCCGCCACTTCCAGGTTCGCTGTAGGTAATTCGTATCGCGTTATTGCTACTGGTGTTTGTTGAGTAGGCGCGTGAGGCTCCAAAATTACCTGTGAGCGGAGTATAGCTATAATAATCGCTTTGACCGATATAGTTACCGCGATCGCTATCTAAAATCAGCGCTGTAGTAGCAGCGGCAGTACTAAATAAGGTATTTTCTGATACCAAATAGCTATCGTTTGTTGCCACCGGTGCTTGATTAGCGCTAATCGCTGTACTCGTAACCTTGATATTATCAATACCAATCCACTCATCTTCCCCATTGGCATCAGTTGTAATCAAGCGAATTTGCACTTGTGCTTGATTGTTAACTTCCGGTGGTAACAAAACGCTTAAGCGTGCTTCTCGTGCATCGTAGGAATAGGGTGTTGTGCCGTTATTGGAAGCATCAGAGACGAAACCTGCTGGCAGATTGATGAAATCCCCTGTATTACCAATGCGATACTGGACGGCAAGAGGTTGAATTGCATTGCGTGTTGAGGTGTCAATGTCTTTGAGCGTGAAATTTAACTGGACATTCTGACGCCCTGTAGCGTTTAAATAAAATACCAAGTGCGGTGCTGTAGCTGTTGATGAACCTCGCAGGGCAATAGTTGGGTTGCTTTCATAGACAAACTCCGCCACACCAGCATTTGCGTAGGTACTAGGATTGGTCTGATTTGCATTAACATCAATCGGAGTTGCAGAACCATCAGCAAGCACTGTTTGTGGGTCAACGCCAACACTGCTGACTAAATTATCGCCTCGAAATCCTCTGATGCTGGGTATGTTCAGCCAATCATCATCAGTGGTAATTAAACTTGTGTTTGACCAGTCTTGACTAAAGTCGCTCAGTGCGAGTTGATAATAAACAGGAGCAATGGATTTGACTGTGAGCAAGGCGGTGTCCGTGGCGTTACTAAAGGCAGTTGTACCACCGTTGCTTGTGGTGTCGGCAAGATTACCATTGAGACCACTAGTTCTATCCCAAGCTCGGAAGGTAATAGCGTTAGCAATATCACCATTAAAATTAGCATTGGGCTGGAAGTAAATGCGGCTATAAGCATCTGCTACTAGCAAACGAGCGCTACTTTCAGAAACCGGCCCTAAAGGATTCCAGACTGTACCACTGTTAGTGCTGTACCACCAAGTACCGTTAATAGTGTTAGCGCCAGTAATAGCTATACCTATTAAACCGCCACTATTGGGGTCAGTAATATTACTATTTATACTGACTATGGAAGATATTAAAGTTCCAACTGCCCCCGAAGGTGCGCCTGCATTTTCATTGACTGCGCTTAGGGTAACAATAGTATCAGATAACACAGGTGCTGTATTCGCAGGCGCAGTTGGTACTTCATTAGAAACACCGAGGAAACGTGCCACTGCAAAGTAGCCATTGACATTACCTACAACAACAATCTTCCCATCTGATTGAGTTGCAAGGACATGAGTCTCATCATATTTACTCTTAAGCGAAGTTGTAACCTGACCAGCTGTGCCAAAGCTTGTATCTAAAGTTCCATCAGGGTTGTAAGCTAATAGAACAGTAGTGCGATTAAGGCTTTGAGTATCGCTTTCTACATAGCCACCGACAACAATTTTGCCATTTGGCTGAATCGACAAACTAGTACCACGGTCACCAGTGCTAACGCTAAGAGGAGCAATAACTTTACCACCATTGCCAAAGTTAGAGTCTAAAGTGCCGTCCGTATTAAAACGGGCAATAGCAAAGTCTTCTTGATTAGAATTATTCCATACATTCCACACATATCCAGTAACAACAATTTTGCCGTCTGACTGAATTGCAAGACTTTCGATATTCTCAAAAGAAATACCTATCGCGGCCAGAACTCTACCACTATTGCCAAAGCTCGTATCGAGACTACCATTGGTGTTATAGCGTGTTATGGCAAAATCATTGTTATTGCCATTGGAAGCTCTTCCTCCAACTACAATCTTACCATCAGGCTGAATCGCAACAGCATAGCCGTTTGTGCCATTTACCTTGCCACCATTACCAAAGCTTGTGTCTAGGCTGCCATTGGTGTTGTAGCGTAATAGAACATAATCTGGATTACCATTGCCGATATACCCCGCTAAAATAATCTTGCCGTCCGGCTGAAGTAAGACGTTATGACCGAAGTCTTCACCAAAGTTGGTAATAACTTTACCGCCATTGCCAAAGCTGCTATCTAAGCTACCGTCAGCGTTGTAGCGTGTGAGAGCAAAATCTGGTTGGCTAGGTTGGGTACTGTCCCCCCAACTATAGCCGCCAACAATAATCTTGCCGTCGGACTGAAGAGTAACACGATAACCAAAATCGCTGGAAGTACCTACTATATGAGTAGTAACTGTACCACTATTGCCAAAGCTGGTATCTAAGCTGCCATCAGGATTATAGCGTGCTAAAGCAAAGTCAGGGGCACTGACGTTATTGTTTTCCATGTAAACATAACCCACTGCCAAGATTTTGCCATCCGGCTGAATTGCAACACTATAGGCAGGCCCGCCATAACCAAATTTAGTAGTGACCGTACCACCATTACCAAAGTTAAGGTCGAGGTCACCAGGGTTCTGTACGAGTTTGATAGTAATGTTTTCGTTTGTACTGGTTGCAATACCATCACTGACGTTGACTTGCAGATTTACAGTAGGGTTAGTTTGGGGATTAAGGTCATCAATATCATTGATAGCCAACTGTCCGGTATTGGGATTTATACTGAAAGCTTGATTGCCGTCACCATCTGTATCTATGTTCCCCCCGGCAATTGTCCAGTTAGAGAAAGTAGTGTTGCTATCAACATCCGTAGCCGTCAATGTACGAATAATTGTGCCGTTGCTAGCATTATCGGGAATGGTGAAAGAAATGGGTGTGACTACAGGTGCATCATTGACAGCATTAATCGTAATTGCAGCTGTGTCAGTAGTACTACTAAAAGCAGTGGAGCCGCCATTAGTACTTGTGTTTGCCAAGTTTCCATTTGTTCCACTAGTTTCATCCCAAGCACGAAAGGTGATGGCGTTGCTGATGATGCCGTTGAAGTTAGAGGAGGGACGGAAATAAACACGGGTGTTAGCATCTGCCGCCAACAACCGGGCGCTACTATTTGATACTGTACCCAAGCTATACCAGTTTTGCCCATTGTTAGTGCTGTACCACCACGAACCGCTGATGGTGTTGGCGGCAGTAATAGCTATACCAGTTACTGCCCCAGTGTTGGAGTCGCTGACGTTTGCACCAAGGCTTACTAATGAGGAAACTAAGGTGCCCACTGCTCCAGAAGGTGCGCTCGAATCTTCATTAATTGAATTGAGGGTAACAACAGTGTCAGTTAGTGTAGGAGCATTATTTAGATGTGGTAGCACCAGGGGTAAAAGAGTAATTCAAAGTAATATTACCCGTACTACTTTGATAGCCATCTACAGAAATGTGATAAGTTGTTCCAGCAGTAACTGTAAAGCTCACCTTACTAGCACTAGTTCCATTACTGTCGTCGTTGTCAGCAACCAGGCTCAAACTATTAACAGCATTGCCTGTGTAAACACTAAGGTAAGTATCAAAGCCGCTATTTATAGTATCAAAAACAACGTTTCCAGAAGCGGCAGCAGTCCAACTCCACCAGACTGAGTTGGTGGCTCCTGATTGAATTAACTCGCCTGATTCGCTTGTGGCTCCTACATTATTGCCTGTACTACTGCCTGAGTTACCAGAAAGTACAATACGGTTAGCAAAGTTGTCATTAAAGGAAGCTAAAACGAAGTTGTAAGTCTCTAATATTTCTGGTTTAAATATCTGAACAGTTGTCACCTCGCCTCGACTGATTTCCAAATTCCAGTCTCCGCCTAAAGCAGCATTCCCTGTGAGATTGGCAGAAGCAGCAATGCCAGCTTTTGTCAACTTGTGCAACTTCTCAATGAATTCTTCTCCAGCGTCTCCAGCAGCAACGTTACAGCCATAGAGTAATAGAGATGGAGAAACGCAGAGATGGGAAGACCAGGTTTGTAGTTCTTGAGCGTAGCGTTGCAATGTGCTGAGGCTAAGTTGGGTGTTACCTAAGTAGAGGCAACCAGGGGAGCCATGAGAGATGATGTGTACACTTTCAACTCCACGGCGCTGTGATAGTACTTCGGTAATTTGTTCTACCCCATCTTGGTAGCGATCGAGGATAGCTACCTCTACTTGTGATACTAAATTTTTAAGTAATAATTCGTAATTAATTACCGAAGAATCAATGAAAATAATGTTTGTATTTTTCATGTCCACTGTATTATATTGATAGTTGGAATTTTGAGTTTTAATTGTTATTAAAACTCAGGATTAAACATGAAACATTGAATGATAAAAAACCAAAAACTATTGACCAGCAATTTATTCAATAAATTAGCCTGATTTTTTATCTTTATAAAATGACAATCCATCAAAAAAGATAGCGATTATGATAGTAATATTTTCTTTATATACTGTCTGAATTGCATCGATGTATTTTCTGAGATATTGTCAAGATATTGTAAAGATTTCAGAAAAGAGAGTAATATTTATTACTTTAATTTTCAAAAATGACCAAAGCTGTCCCATGACAATTAGATTTTTCAGCACGGGGTCTTGTTTTAAGTTTTCCCTCAGCAGAGGCTTTTCTACCAAAAGGAGATGCTAAATCAATCTTAAAACCAGATTTGCGAACAACTTATCATTCCGATTACCTATACTGGCCTATTAACACTGATCGCATCGCTCTAGGGCAAAGGAGCAGAGGGGCAGAGAGGAAAGATGCTTCAGGGGAAGATTTACTGCAAGTTTCTGCTCTGCTCCCCTGCCCCCCAGCTAGCTCTTTAATAAACTCAGTTACTAGTTTCTCACTAGTCTGTCTGAATCAATCTTCAGACTCAGGACTTAGGACTCAAGACTTTGTTCCGTGGTAATATCAGTCACACGAAATCGCAAAAAACCGTGGCTACTGTATTAAAATCTCATCGGGCATCAAGAAGGCGTAAACATTCAGCGCATCCTCTCCAACGTTTGCTTGAGTATGGACACCAGTATCGTAAACAAATTTGGCTGGCGACTACTTATTCTATCCTCAATAAGTTTTTCGACTTAGCACCACCCGGTTTAATTGGTATCGCGGTGGATGTGGTAGTCAAGCAACAGGATTCCATAATTGCCCAGTTAGGGGTACGGGATGTCTTTGGGCAATTTTTGATTATTTCCTTGCTGACTGTCATCATTTGGATACTAGAATCGGTTTTTGAGTACGCCTACGCTCGACTTTGGCGAAATTTGGCTCAGAATATTCAGCATGACTTGCGTTTAGATGCATACAAACATTTGCAAGAGTTGGAATTGGCTTATTTTGAAGAACGCAGCACTGGCGGTTTAATGTCTGTCCTCAGTGATGATATTAACCAATTAGAGCGGTTTTTGGATGGGGGAGCAAATGATATCATCCAAGTTTCTGCAACGGTTCTAATTATTGGCGCTGCTTTCTTTATTCTGGCTCCTAGTGTAGCGTGGATGGCTTTGTCTCCGATGCCATTTATCCTCTGGGGTTCTTTTGCCTATCAACGACTACTTGCGCCTCGCTATGCTGATGTCCGCGAAAAGGTAGGTTTTCTCAATTCGCGGTTGTCAAACAATATCAGCGGAATTACTACTATTAAAAGCTTCACATCTGAAGCTTATGAAGCCTATCGTTTGGAATTAGATAGTGACGCTTATCGTCACAGTAATTCTAAAGCAATTACTCTTTCTGCTGCTTTTGTGCCGTTAATTCGGATGCTGATTTTGGTGGGTTTTACAGCATTACTTTTATATGGCGGAATGGCAGCAGTTTCGGGAGCCATGTCTGTAGGTACTTACAGCGTATTAGTGTTTTTAATCCAACGCTTGCTGTGGCCTTTAACTAGATTAGGCGAAACTTTTGACCAATATCAAAGGGCAATGGCTTCTACTAATCGAGTCATGAATTTATTAGATACTCCTATCGCCATTCATACAGGTGATGTGGCGTTACCTGTAAATGAAGTACGCGGGGAAGTGCAATTTAACAATGTTTATTTTGCTTATAAAGATAGATTTCCAGTAATTAAAAATCTGTCTTTGGATATTCCGGCGGGGAAAACTATTGCAATTGTTGGTTCTACTGGTTCTGGTAAAAGCACTTTAGTCAAACTCTTATTGCGGTTATATGAAGTGCAAGCTGGAAACATTACTGTTGATGGCATTGATTTGCAAAATTTGAATTTGCAAGATTTACGCCGTTGTATTGGTTTGGTGAGTCAAGATGTCTTTCTATTTCATGGCACTGTAGCAGAGAATATTGCTTATGGTAGCTTTGAAACTACAGAGCAAGAAATCATCACGGCGGCGAAGATAGCCGAGGCGCACGAATTTATTATTGAATTGCCCGAAGGTTATGAGACAATCGTGGGGGAAAGAGGACAAAAGTTATCTGGTGGACAAAGACAACGGATTGCGATCGCCCGTGCAGTCTTAAAGAATCCCCCAATTCTGATTTTAGATGAAGCAACCTCGGCAGTAGATAATGAAACAGAAGCAGCAATCCAGCGATCGCTAGAACGGATTACAGTAGATAGAACTACAATTGCGATCGCTCATCGTCTTTCCACTATCCGCAATGCCGATTGCATTTATGTCATGGAACATGGGAAATTAGTAGAATCAGGAACCCATGAACAATTGCTAGAGAAAGACGGTATTTATTCCGGCCTCTGGCGTGTACAGTCAGGTTTGAGATAAATTTCGCCTATTGTCTGTGTCTTCATTACGAATTATTTATGTTTTTTGGTAATAGTCAACCAGAATCAGGTGATACTAAGTGGCGTCGCCAGTTGGATAAGTTTGTCAAAGCAAATCAGCAAGAGTTAGCGGCGCTGTTTTGGGGATTATGGTTAGCAAATGGTGACAGTCAGGGTACTGTTGGTATTGATTTGCAACCAACGCCGCATTTTGTTTATTGTCCAAAAGAGCAGATAGAGAATTTAAATATTAAGGTTGAGAATCGGCTTCAGGAAATTTTGGGAATTGTTGAGAATCACAAGCCGGAAGTGGAAGTTGTGATGATTGGGATTGGGAAGGGGGAAATTAAGTTAATTCAGTTTGCACCGGAACCAGCGCCACCGATTTGTTTTGAGGAAGTTGGGAAGGATGTGGATGGGTTATTGGATGTGCTGGAAGAGAGGATGAGGGAGGAGATTGTTTTTTAACGCAGAGGGACGCGGAGGGAAGCGCAGAGGTACGCGGAGAAAAGACTCTATTTATACCGCTTGCTGTGTTGATTTGCTAAGAAACGTTATATTTAGGTAAATAATTTATGTCAGGAAACGTAATGGCTAGCGTCACCATCACCACCAAAGGAGAAGTAATTATTCCTAAAGAAATTCGGGATTATCTTAATCTTGATATAGGTAGTAAGGTTGATTTTGTCATTGATGAAAATGGGACAGTTAAACTAATTCCACTCAATGTTCCTGTTCAAACTCTGTCCGGCATTTTACATCGTCCGGCGATGAAAAGTGCAACTTTAGAAGAAATGGAAGCAGCAATCCAAGAAGGCGCAAGTGATTGGAGTTGATACGAATATTTTAGTGCGCTACCTCACAAAAGATGATGAAAAGCAGTGGAAACAAGCTGCTGAAATTATCGAATCAGGAGAGCAATGTTTTGTAGCAAATATAGTTCTTTGTGAGTTGGTTTGGGTTTTACGGGGAAAGCCCTATGAATTTAGTAAGGAAGAAATTAGCAACACTATAGAGTTAATGTTGCAATGTTCAGTGTTTGAGTTAGAAAATCGCTCTTTAGTTTATCAAGTATGACAGCGATTTCATCAGGGAAAGGCAGATTTATCCGACTATTTAATCGGCGCGTTGGCGCAGCCCGCCGCAGGCATCGCTCAACATAATAGTTGTAGTTCAACAGTAACTTTTGACAGAAAGTTAAGAAGCGAACAGGGATTTAATTTACTTGAATAATGCTTATTTTGCAATCGGCGTAGGTGTAGCCCGTCGCAGACATCGCTCTCCATTATCAACGAACACATAAAAGCGATCGCTCACGATCTCAGCACCTCATCTAGAATCACAATCGGCAAGTTTGTGGCTGTCCTCAGTTGCCGATCGTTGGTGAGAAACTGAGTACAGCCAGATGTTGTAGCAGTCGCAATATGAATGGCATCAGGTGTTCTCAAACAAGGCGTGCTTGCACGTAGCCTTGCTGCTTCACGCAAAATGATCTGACTTATTGGAATCAACTGCATTTGAGGCGATCGCAGTAATCGCTCATAGGCATCAACCAGAAATGTATCCGAGTTTCTCAGTGGCACAACTAAGGTTTCCATCAGAGTTAGTTCGCTGCTAAAGACTTCAAGAGTTCTTGCCTGAAGACTATTCCATAAGGGATTCAGCAACACCCCATAAGTTGGGGTCTGTTCGACGGCGTAAATAACTGTTACCGTATCGATGTATACACGAGCAGCATTTGGCAGAATTAGTTGTCCCATGCATCTCGTTCTGCTTGGAGGTCTTGATTGATTTCTTCTACACTTCTGCCAACAGGACGCTGTTTGTGGATTTCTTCAAGCAGGTGGATAATCGATTGTCCTTCTAGTGTCGTTTTTTGTGGTATCAGGACAATTACCTCAATAGTTTGTCCTACAGAGGTTGAGAGTGTATCGTCAGGCAAGGTGATTTCAATTTTGTTGCCTGGTAACACTTTAGTTTCAATGCGTAATGCTGATTGCATCAAGCCTTCTCCTGATTTGGTTTCTTTTTAGCTATTGTTTGTTCTATGGACTCCCTATCGTTCTATCCATTGTGGCTCAAAAAGCGATCGCGATCGCAATTATCTCTCAACTATCAAAGGCGATCGCTTCTCGGTTTACAATCTAAATAAGAGCGATGTCTTTGACAGGCTACGCCTACACCCTCATAACACCATCATTTCACCTCAAAACAAGAATATTCTCGTTTGGAACAAGAACGTTCTCACTTAAAACAGAAACGTTCTCATTTGGAACAAGAACATTTTCACTTGAAACAAGAACGTTCTCGTTTAGAACAAAAACATTTTCATTTGAAACAGAAACGTTCTCACTAAAAACAGGAAGATTCTTGTTTGGAACGCGAAACTTCGAGATAAAAGCTTGATTGATGAGGTTGGGAAGATGAATTTTGCTATTGTGAGTTGAGGCGATCGCGTAAATTTGCTAAATTTTTACGACAAGCAAGAGTATTGGGATGATTCACCTTTAACTGTCGCTCCAAAATATCTAAAGCTTGGATGTACAGGGGTTCAGCTTTGCTGTATTTGCCTTGGAAGTTGTAGAGATACGCTAGGTTGTTGAGACTAGTGGCAACATCTGGGTGTTCTTCTCCCAGCAACTTGCGCTTGAGTACCAAAGCTTGGATAAAAAGGGGTTCAGCTTCGCTATATTTACCTTGGGATTGGTAAAGTAACGCTAGGTTGTTGAGGCTAGTGGCAACATCTGGGTGTTCCTCTCCCAGCCGTTTGCGCCATAGTGCCAAAGTTTGGATAAAAAGGGGTTCGGCTTCACTGTATCTACCTTGGGATTGGTAGAGTGACGCTAGGTTGTTGAGGCTAGTAGCGACATTTGAATGTTCTTCACCGAGCAGTTGACGCGTGAGTGCTAAAGTTTTGATGTACAGGGGTTCGGCTTCACTGTATCTACCTTGGAAATAGTAGAGGTTACCTAGGTTATTGAGAGTAGTAGCGACAGATGGGTGTTCCTCTCCCAGCAGCTTGCATCTGAGTGTCAAAGCTTGGATGTACAGAGGTTCGGCTTTGCTGTATTTGCCTTGGGATGCATAGAGTAACGCTAGGGTGTTGAGGCTAGTGGCGACATCTGGGTGTTCTTCTCCTAGCAGCTTGCGCCATAATGTCAAAGCTTGGATGTGCAAGGGTTCAGCTTCACTATATTTGCCTTGGAATTGGTAGAGTAACGCTAGGTTGTTGAGGCTAGTGGCGACATTTGGGTGTTCTTCTCCCAGCAGCTTGCGCCATAGTGCCAAAGCTTGGATGTGCAGAGGTTCAGCTTCACTGTATCTGCCTTGGGAACGGTAGAGTTCCGCGAGGTTGTTGAGGCTAGCAGCGACATCTGGATGTTCTTCACTCAAGCGTTGTTTAGTGATTTCTAGACACTGCTCTAACCAAGGTACTGCTTTTTCATACAATCCCTGACCATTGTAAAACGAAGCATTACCGACAAAAGACCAGTGTAAATCATCATTGCTGAGGTATTGAATAAGATGATTTGCTACTTCAGCTAAATGAGGTATTGCTGGGGTGACATCATTAATTTGCTC
The DNA here is from genome assembly GCF_034530895.1 of Nostoc sp. DedQUE08. Taxonomy (NCBI): domain Bacteria; kingdom Bacillati; phylum Cyanobacteriota; class Cyanophyceae; order Nostocales; family Nostocaceae; genus Nostoc; species Nostoc sp. DedQUE08. Next base: position 43,933 of record NZ_JAVRCD010000050.1, on the reverse strand, counting down.
AAGGGTGGGTGTTTCAGGAATATCTTTAGCAACTGCTACCATTACCCGGCAAAGCGATCGCTTTAATTCCTCTGCCTGTTCTAAACCTGTAAGCTTATATTGGAAAAACTCCCGCAACAGTGGATGTAATTGGTAAATTCCCTCATCTTTGCGCTGGAGCAGATGCAAATTCAATAACTTCTTATCCCGAATATCCTCTAACTCTTCCTCGTCTGACTCTGGTAAACACTGTTCTACCAAATCCCAAGCTATAGGCGCGGCGGCAAATAAACTCAATAAACAGCCCAACTGCTTATCATCGTCGTTTAATTCTTGCCAACTCAACTCAAAGGCTGCTAACACACCCCGTTGTGCTGTCATGTCGCCTTCTGGTTTAATAAGTGCAGGCTGTTCAAGTCGCTTTTTCTCCAACCGTCGCAACATTTCTGTTAAAGAAAGGTCTGGTTTCCGCTTGAGATATCGCCCCACTAATTCCAAACCCAAAGGCAAATATCCCAACCACTCACACAACTGATTTGCCACAGCTAATTCTTGCTCAATTCGCTGTGGTGTTTCTTTAAAAAATGACTTTAATAACTCCAGCGCCGCTTCTGGTTGCAATACATCCAAGGATAATTGCTGAATAGATGCTCCTAAGTATTGGCGCGTGGTAATCAACACTTTAAACCGGGAAGATGACGAGGGTAAATAAGGTTTAACCTGCTGATATTCCCCAACATCATCTAACACTAGCAGCACATCACCCTCACACCAATGCCGCCAGCAGTATTGCACTTGAGCCAGGACATCCAAACCTTCTGGTAGCTTTAAATCAAGCACAGTTCTGGCAAACCGCACAACTTGAATGCCTGCATCACCAGATTTTGCCAACAACCAGCAAATTCCACCCTTGTAAGTTTCGCGGTGATTCCTGGCATATTGTAGGGCAAGTTCAGTTTTACCAACTCCACCCATGCCAGCAACAGCAGCTATAGCCACCTGTTTGTTTTCCTGCAAAAGTTGGTGGAGATTTTGCAATTCCACTTCACGTCCAACAAACTCCACCACCCCACTTAAGGGAATATTTTCATAAAACGTAGGCTTGGGTTTAGCTTTTCTCGCTTCCGCACGCTGCACACCTGGCTTTTCTTCCCTAAGACGTTGCCATTCTTCATCGAATTTCTTTAAGTTCCCATCTTTATCGCCTTTGTCACACCAAAGCGTCAGCTTAAAATGCCAGTTCTCTGAACCTCGCTGGTGTTCGCGCAAATCTTCCAGAATACCCAAAAACTTAGCAAGTGCTTTTAATGCTTCTCGAACTTGTTCTTTCTCTAAACCACCAAGTTCCGCCAAAACTCTTAGCTGTGTCCTCACAAGTAATTGCTTTGGTGTTTGCCAATTAAAGTCTATTTTAAAACGCTCACTGTTTTCTACTTCACCATTGGCATAAGCCAACAACCTTTCTAATAGCTGCCTTACCCGCGCTTTAACATCATCACCATAGCTAACACGCGCCATCGGTTACTTTTGCTCAAATTTGGACAAAGTTTCGGGAATCCCCAAACTTAATCTAGCATCCCCAAACTCAAATCTCCGGGTATTCACCCATTACAGCCAACAAACAACTGTATTTGCTTTCACTGACTACCCCAAATTTACCGTTGCTTCAGTATTCAAGGTGAAACAAATGCAAAAGGCAACGAAATCTATCAATATTAAAAAGCTGGTGACAGTTTTACTATTTGTAATTCCCTTAATTGCAGACTGGTTAATTCCAGGTTCGGGTATTTTCATAGAATTTGCCTTTCTAATTTGGGAATTGCTGGAACTACAGGAAACAGAAGGGGATAATTTGAAGTAAAAGTGACATTTACCAATGTTACAAACCCTTATCTTCAGCCCTATTTATTACAATGGAATAGGGTTTTATTCACTTCCCTGCAACATTTACCCCACCCTAACCCTCCCTTTTACAAGGGGAGGGAACCAGATTTTTCTTGTTTCCCCCCTTTACAAGGGGGGACTAAGGGAGGTAACAACGCAATTAATTACGAATTACAAATGCAATTTAATACCCAACTGCTACCTCAAATTAACAGTAAATCCCTGAGAGAAAATGGTAAACAATATTATGTAGATGCCAAGGGAAACCGCTTCCCTAGCGTCACCACAATACTTAATGTCACCAAACCCCAAGCAGATAGAGACAGATTATTAAATTGGAAAGCGCGTGTTGGAACAGAAGAAGCCACCCGCATATCTACAAACGCCAGTCGTCGGGGAACCCAAACACACAAACAAATTGAGCGCTACCTCCTGGGACAAAATCCTGTTTGTCCAGAAGCCAGTCGCCCTTATTGGGAAAGTATTCAGCCAGTTTTAGCAGAAATCGACACAGTGAAACTCGTAGAAGGCTCCGTTTTTCATTACGATTTGAGCTATTCTGGCAAAGTTGATTGTATTGCCAGTTATCGAGGCATCCCTTGTATTTGCGAGTGGAAAACAGCAGACAAACCTAAAGGTTCAATCGAGCATTTATACGAACATCCACTGCAACTTACAGCATACATTGGAGCAATTAACAACTATTATCGAGATTATGGTATTCAGCTAAATCATGCTTTGTTGGTAGTCGCAATTCCAGAGATGCCAGCTGAGGTATTTTGGTTTGAACCAGCAGCAATTAAAGATTACTGGCAGCAATGGGAAAAAAGAGTCGCCGAATATTGGGAACGCAGAAGTGTTTGGAGTTGATGAGTGGGATTCTGGTTCAAAGATGCGGTAAGTGGCTTGATTTAAATTGCTGCGATCGTCGTTAAAGAAATACTGCTAATCATGCATTGCCTCCTACCCACTTCGAGATGTGGGACGAAAGGAACTTAAATGCATCTTGCTACATCAGTTGCCTTGCTGTAAAGTTGGAATGCGATGAGAATTTGTAAATTTTTTCCTCTTATGATTCAAAAAAAGTAGCTGGCGAAATGTGAAAAAACTCTGCAAGTTTGCTAATGTGATTAACTGTTAGCTTGCGCTGTCCACTCAAGACTTCAGATACAATAGACTCAGTTTTAAAGATAGGAATTAAGTCTTTCTGTCGCAAACCAAATTCGGCAATCATTGCTTGAAGTAATTCTACACCATGAATATCAGGTATAGAATGATGTTTTTGTTCATACTCGTAAACCAGAGTACCTAAAACATTGAGATAATCTTGTTCATCTGGTGTTAATTCAACTTTATCAATTAAGGAATCAATGACTTCTTGCGTAGCCAGCAATTCTTCCTCGGAAGTTACGGGACGAGGAGGAAATGATTTGAGTAATTCAATATACCTTTTATTAACAGGTGTTTTAGGGATCATTTTGTATTCTTATGAACAACTCACTAATAAACAATAAAATCAACCTCCTTGAAAGTGATTCAAGGTAAATTTTCAGGTTTGATAGTTGGGATTTCGCGGGGGTAATGCCTGGAGTAGACTTTGTGTTCCTAACTGCACCTCTATCCGATGACGAATATAACTATCCGGATGAGTTTTAGCGATCGCAATTGCTTCTGGTATAAGATGTCTAAGTTCATCGGGATAAAGCAATGGATCTAGTACAAGACTAGGAATAATACTGCGGCGTACTTCGATGCTAGAATTTTTAACGAACTCTCTAAGAAACAGGCAGCGCTTGCATAGCTGAATATCAGCTAAGGCATCATAAACTGCCTGTGATTCTGGTGTTGCGTACTCTTTACTAAAGCTAGGAACTTCTCTATCAAAGCGCAAGGGAACCTGTGCCCAATACAGTGCGTTTACCGCCCCTGCTTTCTCGAAATTTGACCCATGCTCAACGAATTCTAGCAAAGCTTCATTGACAAGACGATGACCGAAAGCAATAACACATGGTTCTACGAATGAACGATTAAAGCTGGGATTTATTTCATAGACAGCAGCGCGGATGAGAGGGGAAAACAGCCTTTCTTTAAGGCGCTTGGGAGCAGATTTAGTAACTTTGTTGACCATGAAGACAACAAATAATTTACGTTGTTCATCTCTAAGTGCTTGGATAAACCAATTGATATCTTCTTCAGATGCACTTAAAAAACGCTGCCCAGTCTCAGACCATAAATTTTTCAGAGTTTTATCAGCTAAATCAGTTCCCCGTGCTGCTAAGTAACTTACACAATAGTCATCCCAGCTATTATTTCGTGTGTCCATATTGTTAGAGAATCAAAGCGATCGCTTTCAATATAGCTTCACTTAAGTAAATCAACTTAAACTAGAGGCAGCAATTGTATTCGCACGCTTAACTTGAGGTGTTGCAACCATCCGCATTCCGGCTGGTGCAGCTAAAGTTAACCCACGGCGCACAGGACGCACGGGACGTTTATTCACTAGCGAAACTTGAAATTCTGATAAAACAGTTGCCAAGACAATTTTCATTTCATACAGAGCAAATGCCATCCCAATACAGCGACGATTACCGCCACCAAAAGGTAAATATTCATAAGGTGAATATTGTCTTCCTAAAAAGCGTTCTGGTTTGAACTGCTTGGATTGTGGGTAAACTTCTTCCCGATGATGCGCTAAATAAATACTGGGGATTATTACCGTTCCCTCTCGCAGTTCGTAGCCCATAATTGTAATTGGGGTCTTCACTATCCGCGGGAAAGCAGTCATGACAATTGGGTAAAGTCTCAATGTCTCTTGGCAAACTGCTGACAAATAGGGCAATTTACCTACACTATTCAAATCGTGGTTAACTCCAATGGTGTTGAGTTCCTGTAACAACTTCTCACGCACCTCTGGTAAACGATCAATCCAGTAAAAAGCCCATGTCAATGCCGAAGCGGTAGTTTCATGTCCTGCAACTAGCAGCGTCATTAACTCGTCGTGTAATTCTTCATCTGACATCCCTTGACCATCGTCATAACGAGCCGCCATCATCAAACTTAGGATATCTTGGCGATTTTGATCGGCTTGCTCCCGACGTTCTCGAAGCAAAGCATAAATTAGTCGATCGATTTTTTGCCGTTGTTGCAGAACCCAACCCCACGGACTCCACACACCGAAATCTTTTTGCATGAACTGGAAAAAGAAGGCGCTGGACATTATGGGCGAAGTGATGAAGTCTAATAAGTCACTTAGCGATCGCCTCAGTTCCTCAAACAGTTCTCCATCATTCAAACCAAATACAACCCGTAAAATAACACGCAAGGTAATTTCTTGCATCGACTCACGGATCTTAAAAGGCTTGCCAATTTGCCATTCATTAGTCACCTGTCGGGTGATTTCCCGAATTTCCTCACCGTAAGCCCGCATTCTTTCGCCATGAAAGGGAGGAGCTAATAATTGCCGTTGCCTCTGGTGGCGATCGCCATCCGCTAACATAAAAGAGCGATCGCCAAGTAAAAATTTTAGTCCGATGTTCCCCCTGCCAACCTCAAAATGCCTAGAATCAGCAGTAAAAATCTGCTCAAGTGCTTGGGGTTGACTAAAATATACTAGATGGTTATCAGAGCGATTACTCTTGATCGTGAAAGTGTCACCGTAGATTTGGGCAAAATCATCCACATATTTCACTGGCTGAGTAATAAACTTGATCATCCTCAGCCAGCGCGGCATTTGAGGCCCATCGGGTAAATTGTAAGTTGTTGTCATAGAATTTTAGGGAGTTAATGGCTTCTGAATTTTATTGTTACGACTTTTCATGTTACTTAGGGTTACAGAAAGCGGTATATTCATCATTGGGGACTAGAAACTGGAAGCTGGGGACTGAAAAAGAAGACAAAGAGGATAATAATAACTCTTGTACAGACAAGGGTTAATCGCGTCTCTACTTCTAACTCAGCACTCAGCACTCCTAACTCAGCACGGGCTAAACGCCCCGCTACCGCTAACAAAAGGCAGCATCGGAAGTAAGCAGTGCCAAAAATCATCGCTATTCTCAACGGTAAAGGAGGAGTCGGTAAAACGACTACCGCAGTCAATCTGGCTGCAAACTTTGCGAAGAAAAAAAAGGTGCTGCTGATTGATGCAGATATTCAAGGTTCTGCCAGTTGGTGGTTTGGGCGCAGTCAGCAGGGAATGGGATTTGATTTATCTCAAGAAACAGATCCCGCACTTTTAGGTGATTTAGCAAAGATAACAGGTTACGATTTAGTAGTGGTGGATACACCTCCCGCGCTACGCTCTGAAGCATTAGTGGCGGTAGTTGCGATTGCAGATTATCTAGTTTTGCCGACACCCCCATCTGCAATGGATTTAGCAATCCTCGTGGAAACAGTCAAGGAAGCCGTCATCCCTGTGGGAACCCCCCATCGGGTATTGCTCACCAAAGTCGATACGCGCAGTCTGGGGGAAGCACAAGAAGCAAAAAACACTCTGACTCGCTTAGGTATTCCTACTTGTAATACCTTTATCCGTGCCTATAAAGCTCATGAACGAGCAGCACTTGAAGGTGTAGCGATTACTCAATGGCGAGGCGGAAATGCACGGGAGGCGGAATTAGACTACCGCCGTGCAGCTGATGAATTACAGCGTGATTGGAGAAAATAATAATGGCTAGGAAACAAAGTCTCTCTGACTTACTACAAGAAGAGGCGCAAAAATTTACACCCCCAGAAGGTGAATCTGCGATCGAGGTTACAGCCGAAAAAATAGCCGAAGAACAGGCTGCATCTGATGAGGAATCGTCAGCACAAACACTTGAGCCAACTTCTACTAAGCGCACAAGTCCCACTAAAGCTGATTTAGAAGCAAATGTCAAAGAGTTGACAAGTAATCTAGAAACAAGCCACAAAAAAGAAGCATCTCTTGAACAAGAAGTCGCTGATTTGCAATCAAAATTATCTAAACAAAAAACATTTGTATCAGAACAAAAATCATTACTAGAACAGCTAACAAAAGAACTTGATGAGACCAAAAAAACAGCACTGCAACTTGCAGAAGCAAATTCCCTGCTTATAGAAGAAATTAATTCTTTAAAACAAAAAGCAGAGCCAAAAGTAGAACAAAAAGTACAAGAGAAATCTAAACTTGTTGTCAAAGAAACTAGCGCGATCAGACCAGTAAAAGACCACTACAATCCACTTAACTACAAAAAATCACATCGGTCATCAGAAACACTCGCTCAAAATCAACCACAAAATCAGCCGAATGAGTATCCTGATAGTTCTAATGAGATGTGGTTACTTGACTAGAGTCAGTTCATCACTCAGTTAAAGGTTAATGGTACAAATCAAAATCTATGGCACTGCTTCATTTATCCGTCATTATCGCAGTGCCATTTCTGACGCAATTCATTCTTGTGTTGTTGAAGCTCTAGTATATCCTCAAGATAAGCGTGTCCATCGGTTCTTTCCTCTAGAAACCGATGATTTCATCTACCCTTTAGGACGTTCAGAGAAATACATCATCATTGAGATTAGTATGTTTGAGGGACGCACTATTGAAACGAAAAAGAAACTAATTAGGTTGTTGTTTTCTTGCTTATCTGAACAAGTTGCAATTGCACCTATAGATATAGAAATCACGATTACAGAAACCCCAAAACACAACTGGGGTATCCGGGGAACAACAGGAGATGAATTAAACCTAAATTACCAAGTGCAAGTATAAATCTTTTGAGCTTGTAAGGCATGTATTGTGATGCCCATACTAATCTGATTTACTCATATAAAAATCTCATGTCTACCTACTAAGTAATAAACTGCTATCTTTTTACAAAACAGGTTTGCGATCATAGCTACAGAGTTTCCTAAAATTCTGTAAAAGTAATACCAATTTGAAAAAAAATGCGACAAATAGATCGTCTGTAGAGAAGCGATTCATCGCGTCTTTCCCCAAGGATGTGTTGCAATCATTAATTGAATTGGTATAACACAATTAAAGATAAAAATAGTAGCTATGACAGAAGCCATTAGCAACAGATGAAAAACTTTCTAAATCGGCTTTAGAGAAAAATTATTGAAAGTTGGGCTATCTTTCAACTCGAAAATCTAAAATATGCTGGGCAGTTATTTGTGGTTGTTCCAAGTGTGGGAGATGACCACAATCTTGAATCCACTTAAGAGTACTGTGTGGAATTGCCCTTTTAAATCTCATGGCATCCTTAATACCCAAAATTTTATCAGAATCGCCCCACAAAATTAGTGTTTGTTGCACAATTTTTGATATGGCTGTGAATCTAAAAGCACTGTAACCACCACTTTTAGTGAAAGAAATCAAAGCTTGATGCCAACTCGGCATTTGTAAATGTAATGCTCCACAATATAACGCATCGATAGAGGCAAGAGTTTGATTTTTGTATCCAATGCGAGAAACGCGATCGCGCACCTTCATATTACTCAAAAACTGAGTTGCTAAATAATCTAATGGGGGAAACATGAATTTGCTCAATGGCGAACCACCCGCTAACCCCGCACTGTCAATTAACACCAGCTTTTTTACCGCTTCTGGGTAAGCCAATGTAAAATCAATCGCTGTGGCACCGCCCATCGAAGCGCCTACTAAAATTACAGGTTGGTTAATTAGGCTTTTCCAGAAATAATAAAGATGGGTTTTAATTGCAATTGGGCTATAGGCAATTCCTGAAAGTCTATCTGTAAACCCAAAACCCAACAAATCCACTGCCCAAGTTTCATTATCTTCAGAAAGTAGTGGCAAAAGCCGCCGAAATTCTAATACAGAACTGTCAAAGCCGTGAATTAATAAAATTGGAGTTCCACCACACCCTTGCTTGACAAATGTTGTGGTAACTGCTTGATTAGTTAAAGGAGTAGCGATCGCAGTTGTTTGAATACTCCGAGCTAGTGCGATCGAAGTAGGTTCTGTAAGTTGCCCAACTGCCGTAGGAAGAAAATTCGGAAACATAAATTTCAGTTTATCGTACTAGTACAACACGGTGGAAATAAACCACCCATTCCAAATCAATGAAATGCTTATGCTGTATTCATTTTTAATTTTTAATTTTTAATTCTGCCTTGCGGTACTAGTTTGCTTCCACCCATAACTAATTTTGTTAAACAATAAAGTTACACAACCTAAGATGCTGAAGTATTATTTGTAATATATATATAAAACATAAGGCAGGGACTATCAAAATATTCTAACTCCCAACAGACATGATTAATCGCGTCTCTACTCCCCCAAAAAATATGGCATCAAAGAAAGTTTCCCAAAATGTCAAAATTGGGACTAAAGCCACGTACAATTAAAATCGCTTATCCCTTAATCCAGGAGCTAATGCCATGCCAATGGCGGTTGGCGTAATTGAAACTTTAGGTTTTCCGAGTGTCTTAGCAGCAGCAGATGCAATGGTCAAAGCTGCCGCAGTTACAATTGTGTATTATGGTCAAGCGGAAAGCGCTCGCTTGTTAGTCGCCGTCCGGGGACAGGTTTCTGAAGTAAATAGAGCTGTTGAAGCCGGAATCGTAGCGGGTGAGGAAGTAAAAGCTGGTACAGTAATTACCTACTACATCGTTCCCAATCCCCCAGAAAATGTCGAAACCATATTACCAATCCATTTCACCGAAGAATCAGAACCTTTCCGCATCTTCTAAGCAATTTTGCTATCAAAATCTGTAGCGAAGCTTCGTACAATTAACTTGTAGCCCCCAGTTTGTTCATACAGGAGATTAATAATGTCATTACAGGCAGTTGGAGCACTTGAAACTAAAGGTTTTCCTGCGGTGCTAGCAGCAGCAGATGCTATGGTAAAAGCTGGTCGAGTTACCCTTGTTGGTTATATCAGAGTAGGTAGCGCTCGTTTTACAGTTAATATTCGTGGTGATGTTTCTGAAGTAAAAGCCGCTATGGCTGCCGGTGTTGAAGCCGCAGAAAATGTTTACGGCGGTACACTTGAATCTTGGGTGATTATTCCTCGTCCCCATGAAAACGTTGAAGCTGTTCTACCAATTGCTTATACAGAACAAGTCCAAGGTTATCGAGAATCTGTAGAAAATCCCATTGTTAGATCGAACAATCGATAGATTTAACTTCCTGCGGGGGAATTCAAAACAAAAACTTCCCATAAATGAATTTAAAGAGAAGTTTTTTGTCAGGCTTCTGACTATCAAAACTTTAGAGGATTACATTCCTTCTGTTTTTAGATTTTGCATAAGTTGAATTTTGAAGCAGAAAGAAAGCAACAGTCAGAGTCAATAGTCAAAACCAATATTGACTGTTGACTGTTCATTTTTAGAAATATAAAAGCTTTAAGAATAACTTACCAATATGAAAGGTGTAGTTGTGACTGAAGCTAGTTTAAAAAAGATAAATTTACTTATAAATCCCTGCTATCATTTTATACAACAAATTTCCAAAAATCCTTTGAAGCGCTAATTACCGTATATACACTTAATTAAATCAACAAATTTTACAAAACATAACTTAATACGATTCAGTGAAAGCCCGATCCTCTTTCAAAAGTAGGGAATTCAGCCAATTTTTTCAGAGGGATTAGGGAATCTTCCAAGGCAAAATCTCATCAACACTAAGAGGATGTTTAAAAAGTATTTTTGGTAACATTTAAGTCTCAGAAACCTAACCCCCCTAGCCCCCCTTCCCTACAAGGGAATGCGGGTTTCAAAGCCTCTCTCCGCTTGCCTAACGGCAGGCTAACGCCAACGGGGAGAGGTTTGGAAGTGGGGTTTGTAGTATACTTTGCGACTTTTCAAACAACCTCTAAGTATATTGAGATTAAACTAAATATTATATGACGTAAGGGTTTGTACAGAGTCGAAACTTATACTAGTGGAATAACGTCCAACTTTGAGTTAAATTAGATTCGTTCCTCGGATCTGTTACAAAATGTCAGATTTACCCGATCCATTTTGTGAAAGGTGTATCCTCCACACTTTAAGCAGATTTCTGTTCTCAACTAAAAAAACATAACTTTACAAAAAATTTAAATTGGCAGAATGCCCCAAATGCTTGATACATAGTAGGTTTGGACTTTTTAAAGTAAAAGTAAAACATCAATGTAGAAATTTCTGCATAATTTTAGTGAATCTAGACGTAATAAAAGTAGAATCACTGAGCTATTTTCATGAAACTCATGAAATCTGGGGCAGCTGCCAGTTAAACAATTAGGTGGGACGAATGGGGGTTGTAATGCAAACTTCAAAATTGAGTTTCGAGGAATGCAATCTCATTATGACAATAGATGTGGAAAAACTGGCTCTAGATTGGCAAAAGCGCTTGGCTGTGGAATGTCCAGACCAAAATGAAGCCGCAAGGCAAAGCATTATTCTCTGGCTGCTGGGATCTGACTCAAAACGGTTCGATCTGTATAATCCTAAAGAACTAGATATCGCCAAGCAAGCGATGGAATATCGCTGGAGGATTTTACGTCAACGCTACTTGGGGTTGGGGCGAGAACGTGCTTATCGCAACTTGATAACCCGATTGGGGAGTTTAGTAACATTACGGAATAAAATTCAGACTTGGGTTTCCCTCAGCCGCGATCGCCAGCGTAGTGTAATGGATGTATTACAAGAAGTACTCCAAGAATTACTGCAAAACGACAGCCAGATGCAACAGCAAATGGCTGATATTGCCAAATATACAAGTGATAGACGATTGGGAGATGCTCTGCTATTTGCTAGTTTAGAAGAATATTGTTTGCGGCCAGTAAGGAATCAACCCCTATTAGCTTATCGATTTGTAAATTATTTGCGTCGCACTCAGCGCGGTGGTTTAACCCAAGTGCCAGGGCGTGATTTGGTTCGCCTAGTCTCAGAAGAAGTTCTTACAGACGACAGTGACAATCGAGTTAACTTAGTCGATAGTCAGGCGATCGCAGAATATATTGAAGCACAACAACTAGAGGAACAACAGGGACTGCGCCAGTCAGTACAAAAAGAATTTGAAAATTATTTACAAGAAAATCTTGGCACAGAAGCAGTGGAATGGCTACGGTTGTATCTACAAGGTAAGTCCCAAGAAGAGATCGCCAAAAAACTGAATAAGCAGACTAAAGAAGTCTACCGTTTGCGAGAAAAAATTAGTTACCATGCTGTACGTGTTTTTGCCCTCAAAGGCAATCCAGAACTCGTAGACAACTGGCTCTCAATTTCCTTGCAAGAACATAACTTGGGATTAACCCAAAACCAATGGCAGCAACTTGATGAAAAATTGACTCCTCTAGGGCGGCAAATCTTAGATTTGCGCAGAGCAGGTAATTCAATAGAAGCCATAGCCGAACAGTTAAAACTCAAAACCCATCAAGTGCTAGGCGAATGGACGAAAGTCTATCTTGCAGCCCAAGCTTTAAGAACCCAAGAGTAGCCTGTAGTGGAAAATGGAGCATAGGGAAGTGGGGAGTGGGAAGCAGGGAAAGAGGGGAGAATAATTAATACCCAATGCCCAATGCCCAATGCCCAATGCCCAATGCCCAATCTTCAGTATTATCCCCAGTCCCTAATCTAAAATTCATACTTTACTTACATTTACTTAAGTATATATAATTGGAATTTTAACAATTTAACAAAGTATCTTTATTAACTACCTATTGAATTAGAGGCAAAATATAAGTAAACACCAACGAATCAAATCTATGTTGTCTTCAAAGGGCGAACTAAATGATACCGTAGCAAATGGACAGCAAATGCCAACTGCCGCTCAAACTAGGTGGGAGCAAGAAGGCGATTGCGAACAAATGTTCCACCTAATCGATCATCTTTTGTCCTTTGAAGCTTGCCTCTACCACCAGATTTTACCCTTTAGATTAGAAGACAAAAACCTCTTGCTAGGTATGGTTTATCCAGAAGAGAGCGAAGCCCTAGATTATGTTGGTCGCATTTTGTCTTATATCAATTGCACAATGGTGATTGAGGCGATCGCAGCCGATGCTCACCGCAGAATACTATCAGCCTACCTCAATCATAAGAATATATCCCAGCTAGATGCCCAACAACTGCATCAGCCAACAGTGGACTTTCCCCCAACAAATAGCCCAGCTACGATTACTGACATACCCAGTCCTTCTCTAGATGCCGACTCAGAATCAAATCAACAACCAGTATTGACGGTGTTTCAGACACAAAAGCGCCAAAATTCTGGACAGCGGGTAGACTTGCCTCCTATCCCAGAGCTAGACCAATCATCTCAAACTACGACATTCTTCACCCCTATTTCTAGAACTCAATCGGGAGAGTATTCTGAACCCACATCATCAAACAATTTACCTATTTTTCCCACACAAGCTTCCCAACTACTGAATCCGATTGAGTTGCTAACAACACTGCCACCAAAAAAATTACTAGAAGAATTACTAGGGCGAATTTTTGCTGGGGGAATTGGTCGGCTGTACTTAGAAAGACAAGCTTACGAAGGCAGAATATTGTGGAGTGACAATGGAGTTTTGCAGTCTGTATTAGACAAACTGCCGCTCTCAGTTTTTCAAGGAGTATTGAATGAATTAAAGCGGTTTGCTTCCCTACCTGTAACCACGCTTGCAGAACCAAAACAGGTAGAAAAGGAATACGTGTATCAAAAAAACCGCTTATTATTACGTTTGCGAGTCATGCCGGGAATCTACGGCGAAGAGGCAACACTCCAAGTATTGCGGGGAGCAGCATTAAAATTCTATCAACAACAACAATTGACGCGTATAGGCCGCGATGCTTTAGGAATTTCTCAACAACTAAGCATTAAGTTACATGAACTACAAGAACAACTTTTACTGAATCCTAGCCTTGATTCTCAGCAATTAGAGGCTTTAGTTGCCCTGAATCAATTAGTGAAAAATTTAGACCAACAGATCAAAATACTGGCACTAGATAGCAATCTACCAACAAAGAGTAAATCATCAGTCAGTAGGTGAAAACGCTGATTTCGTTCGCATACATAATTGTTATGTTGTAATGGAATCCTAGACTGATAAAGCTTAGAGATTCATCTCTAAATAAATACAAATTTTGCGATCGTATTCTGAGTAAGATTACGGTTTAGACAAACTTAATAGTAGCAAAGTTAGTTACCCGCTCTTGAATCCTATTGTTGCAAATATTTCATGCTAACTGAGGTTTTTAGTGAACTTTTCCCCTTAATGAGTACAGCCAATCCACAGACATTGGAATGGCTACTTAACGTTGCAATTGAACATGAATATCCATCTGGGCGAGCCGTTGTGATGGAAGATGCCTGGGGTAACGCCGTTTACTTCGTGGTTTCTGGTTGGGTCAAAGTCCGGCGTACCGTCGGGGACGATTCAGTAGCTCTGGCAATTTTTGGTCGTGGCGATTTTTTTGGAGAAATGGCAATTTTGGATGAATCTCCACGCTCAACCGATGTCATTGCCCTTTCATCAGTGAAATTGCTTAGTATCTCCAGAGAGCGGTTTATTCAAATACTGTTTAAAGACCCGCAGTTACATCACCGGATGTTGCAACTGATGGTGCGGCGATTGCGACAAATTAACCTGCGCCTACAAATGCGGTCTTCACCACCAGCAGTCAAACTCGCCCATACCCTAGTGAGTTTAGGCGAAAGTTATGGTCAGGAATCAGACTTAGGAAAAGAAATTTTTAACATTCCCTTTAAAGATTTAGCAGAGGTGACAGAAATCGGCGTTGAAGAAACCACCAAAATCATGGAAAAGCTGCATGAAAAAGGGTGGATCAAAATTGATAGCGCCAACAACATCACTTATCTTGTGAACTTCAAACAGTTGATGAACTTGGCTGGCAAAGTGTAATTGTTTTATTTATTCAGCGATACAAATTTTGGTATTAAGTAAGTCAACCGATAAGATGCTTCGGTTGACTTACTTATTAGAGGTGTAGGTACTTCACGAAATTAGTCCAATGGATGACACCATTCCACCCCTGACAAAAAACGTCACACAGGCACAATTAGTAGCAGCAGAACCTAGTACTGACCCTGAACTGTTGCGCGAATTAGGATTATCTAGCGACCAACAAACCCGTCAGTTGGTTGCAGGTAATCCTAACACCCCAGTTGATGTCCTGTTGCGTTTGGGAGCAGAATTTCCGTCCCAATTGCTAGATAACCCCGTGTTCCCATTACTGCTTTTTGAAAATCTTAATCTAGTTGCAGAAATTCCCTTACCTACCTTACGAAGCATTCTTAGGCTAGAAAATGTTCCTGTGTCTATTCTAGAAAAATTAGCAGATAAGTCAGATTACAAAGTACAACTACTAGCGCTAGTTAACAACGTCCAAACTCAAAAAGTAGTTTTCAATCGGTTAAATCAAATCAACGATTCTTATATTGTCGAATCTGCTCGTTTACACATCAATTTAGCTGGTGAATTAACAGAGGGATACGAGCAAAAAGTTAAAGAGGTAATTCAAGGAGCCATCTCTTGCGATCGCAATGTTTTTGCTTACGATCTTGTTGTCCCCGCTCAAATTTGCTTTATCCCAGAATTTATTGTTGAATGTTGGGTAAGGGAGCCAATCTATGAGCATTATTTGTGTAGGAGGATTGCTTATTCTCCTGCTACCTCTGCCAGTATTCTCAAACATTTAGCCAATCATACTGATGGTTATACACGGAATGGAGTTGCCCAAAATCCCAATACTTCCGCAGAAGCTTTACGAAAATTGGCAAGCAAACAGGAAGCAGGAGAACCTCGAATCTTTCTTGCTCGCAATCTAAATACACCTAGTGATGTTTTGGAGAGTTTGAGCAAAGATCGAGATAAAAAAGTTCGTATTAGCGTCGCTGAAAATCCCAACACACCCCTAACTGTACTTCAATATCTAGGAAACGATACAGAGAGAAATGTTGCTGAGGCTGCTACTAGAGCAATAGGAGAACAACAAGGGGAATATACTGCTGAAACAGTCAGAAAAAACCCGAAAACTCCCCCCCATGTGTTGGAAAAGTTAGCAGAAAAAGACCCCCAGACTGTCTGCCAACACCCAAATACACCGTCCGAACTGCTTTTAGAATTCTCCAAAAGCGTTAACTCACAAGTTCGTGAATGGGTGGCTAAAAACCCCAACGCACCAGTGAATATTTTAGAACAGTTGGCTGATGATGACTCTTCTACAGTTCGGCAGGAGGTTGCCCAAAATCCGAATACACCATTAAGTCTTCTGTTTAAGCTATTTGCTAGAGACGCATCGTTAAGCGATACAATAGCTTATCAAATGTCAAGAGAACAATATCACTCCCCCCAGGTGAAGAGTATCTTAAATATCCTAAATGAAGAAAGTACCAGCCACCTAGAAACCATTTTGCAGAGATTAGTAAGCGAGGGAGGAGAGGCGACTCGTCTGTTTTTAGCTCGTCGCGTTGATTTACCTGCTCATATATTGGCACAACTTACTGAAGCAACAGAGGTTAAGGTGCGTCAGGCTGTAGCTCAAAACGCGAATACACCAACCAGCGCCTTGGAAAAATTAGCCAGAGACGAAGATAGTACAGTTCGGATGCATACCGCTTCAAAAATTAACCTGTCGCCTGAGACTTTAGAAGAACTAGCGGTTGAGAAATCATCTAGTGCAGTGCATGAAAAGGCAATGGTGAATCCCAGTTTACCAAAAGAAGCAGTGGAACGTACTCTTTGCGGGGAATATGCAACAGATTACTTGAAACTGAATCCTGATTTTCTATCTCGTCATCCTGATAGCAAGGCTAGGGTAATCAATTACTATGCCAAGTCCGAGTCTTTTTGGGTTCGTTTTATTGCCCTACTTCAACCCCAGATTTCTCAGGAATTACTACAGGAAAAAAGCCTTTCTATTTACTGGTTGGAACGATTAGCTGTGGCTCAAAATCCACAAGCTGCTCAAAAAATCCTCAATCAGCTGGCAAAAGACGGCAATCAGTTGGTTCGAGCAGCAGCAAAAGCTACATTGCAGGATCTCTCTTAATCCTATATTCGCAGCAGAAGATTTAGGGACTTCCAAATAAAAAAACATCCCAAAACTGAGGCAAAAATTCTCTCTATTTCTTTTCTCTCTGTGTTCTCTGCGTCTCTGTGGTAGCCTACAGCAAGCCATTCTGCATCTACGTTTATTTAAATAATTGGCGTTGCATAATAGAGGGATGAATTGAGGTCATCTACTGTGCAATGTCCATACTGCGACTCTACTGAAATTAGAAAAAATGGTAAACGAAGAGGTAAACAAAATCACATTTGTGTCAATTGTGGTCGTCAATTTATCGATGTTTACAGTCCACCAAAAGGGTACTCAAATGAAATCAAGCAAGAATGTTTAAGGTCATATGTCAATGGCATGGGATTTCGAGCAATTGAGCGTGATAAAGGAGTTCACCATACAACCGTAATTTATTGGTTAAAACAAATAGGCGAAAAACTCCCCGACGTACCGCCTAGCGACGACATACCATCCGTTGGAGAATTAGATGAACTACAAACCTTCATCGGTTCAAAAAAAACAAAGTTTGGTTGTGGACGGCAGTAAATCACTTTCATGAGGGTATCTTAGCTTGGGTAATAGGCGATCGCAGTTCAGAAACATTCAAATGCTTGTGGGATATTGTTTCCTATTGGCAATGTTACTTCTACGTCACAGACGGTTGGAAGGTTTATCCTTGCTTTATTGACCCAGGAGACCATATCGTGAGCAAAACCTATATGACTAGGGTCGAGGGCGAAAATACCCGCTTGCGCCATTACCTAGCAAGACTACACCGAAAAACACTCTGCTATTCTAAATCCGTGGATATGCTTAAACATTCAATTCGATTGTTACTTCATTATTTTAAGTATAGAGAAATACCCGTGTTTCCATGATTCATCCCGCATTTATGCAACGCCAGAAAGGCTATTATTTGCTCGTGTACGCCTGTTTCTAAGGCATAAGCTTTGAAGCTATCAAAATCAGGTTGTGCCTCTAGATGTAAAAACCTGTTTGCTAAAGGCGTAGGCATATCAAATACAGCTGCACGGTCTTCTTTGCGGTTGCCAGCAGCCCAGACAAACCAACCTGATGGTACAACGTAAGAGCCGACTTTTCGATCTAAAATCAACTGTTGAGCGACTCCCTGCATTGCTGGCGGTGCCATATTTAGTTCATCTAAAAACAAGATGCCTTTACCGTCACGAGGGAGGAATTCTGGTGGATACCACTTGGAGATACCATCTTCAGCAACGGGTAAACCGCGCAAATCGGTGGGCGCAAGTTGACTGAGGCGCACATCCACAAAGTCGATATCATACTCTTGAGCTATCTGTCCGACAATGCTGGATTTGCCAATGCCAGGAGGCCCCCAAATCATCGTACTAATTTGCAAGTTTTTACGGATCAGGTTGTCTAAATATGCTTTTAGATCGGAAGGTGTCATGGATTTTCGCTTTTCGGTCAAAGCTCAGAAGATAGAACCTCGGCTTCTAACGAGAAGTAAAGGATACGGGTATTATATTTGAGCATTTCCAGGTATAACCTAGAAACTAGATTTTAAAAGTGTTTTATTACAAATGGGTTTTCTAATCAGAGAATCTCCGCCAGTAAGGATTTTTGGTGCGTTGGCGTAGCTCATTGTAGACATCGCAGACTGCTAAATATGGCTGAAATACTCAAATAGCCTGTAGTAATTATGTACAATGCATAAGTAGTATATTAGTTATGCAAAAGAAATAAAGTGTAATCTTTATTTGAGAACAAGCGGATTTATACGTGGAGTCAAAACTTACAATACTGTCTTTTCTACGAGATGCAGTGCGATCGCACTGCATCTCGTAGCCTATTAACAATTATCTCAGCAAACAAGATGACTGAAGCAACAGCAACTCGTCCCAATACCTACATCGAGGGAACTGGGCCAATGATTCATTACCTGGTGGCTATGCCTCAACCAGAAACCCATCTGTTTGAGGTGACTTTACACCTTGTCGATTATCCCTTACCGATTCTTGATTTAAAATTGCCCGTTTGGACACCAGGTTCCTATTTAGTCCGAGAATACGCCAAGAATTTACAAGATTTTGAGGCTTTTGCAGAGAATAAGCCTTTAACTTGGCGTAAGCTTGGTAAAAATCATTGGCAGATAGACAAAATAGATGTTTCAGAATTAACTGTACGTTACCGCATTTTTGCGAATGAGCTATCGGTACGAACAAATCACTTAGATATCACTCACGGTTATTTTAACGGTGCGGCACTATTTTTTAGAATACCTGGCTGGGATAAGCAACCCATTCGCGTCACTATCGTACCACCACAGCCAAAATGGCAGGTAACTACTGCCTTACCACCCGTTGCTGAGGAAACGAATACTTTCTTGGCTAGCGATTTTGATACTCTGGTGGATACTCCTTTTGAGATTGGTTCCCACCAATTGTATAAATTTGAGGTATTAGGAAAACCTCATGAATTGGCAATCTGGGGACAAGGTAATTACCAAGTTCAGCAAATGATTGCTGATATCCAAAAAATTATTCAAGTAGAAGCACAGATGTTCGGCGGTTTACCATATCAACGATATGTGTTTCTGCTACATTTATTTAGCCAAGCTTTTGGCGGTTTGGAGCATAAAGACTCTTGCTCCTTAATTTACCAGCGTTTTGGATTTCGCGCTCAGGAAAAATACGATCGCTTTATGCAATTGGTAGCACACGAATTTTTTCACTTGTGGAATGTGAAGCGTATTCGCCCAAAAGCATTAGAGGTTTTTGATTACGACCAAGAAAATTACACCCCATCATTATGGTTTTGTGAGGGTACTACTAGTTACTATGACTTGTTGATTCCTTTGCGGGCAGGAATTTTTGATGTTCAGTCGTATTTGAATAACTTGGGTAAGGAAATTACCAGATATGAAACTACACCGGGGCGGAAGGTACAACCCGTTTCCGAGTCGAGTTTTGATGCTTGGATAAAACTTTATCGCCCGGATGCCAATAGCGGTAATTCCCAAATTTCTTACTATTTAAAAGGAGAAATGGTATCGTTGCTGCTAGATTTGCTGATTCGCTCTACTCACAACAATCAGCGCTCCCTTGATGACGTGATGCTGAAAATGTGGCAGCAATTTGGGCAAGATGAAATCGGCTATACCCCAGAACAGTTGCAGGAAGTTATCGAATCTGTTGCCGGAATCGATTTGACTGATTTCTTTAAACGCTACATTGATAGTACTGAGGATTTGCCTTTCAATCAGTATTTAGAACCCTTTGGTTTGCAGTTAGTAGCCGAACAGCAAGAAGAACCTTACCTGGGCGTGAGAATAAATACAGAAAATGGGCGGGAGATCGTTAAGTTTGTAGAAATTGGTTCACCTGCACAAGTAGGGGGAATCGATGCAGGTGATGAGTTGTTAGCAATTGATGGGATTAAGGTAACGGCAGGTGGCTTAAGCGATCGCCTCAAAGATTACCAACCAAACGATACCATTCAAGTAGCAGTTTTCCACCAAGACGAACTGCGTACCTATTCCATCACCCTCGCATTACCACGCCCCATTCGATATCAGGTGAAGCCTGTTGATTATCCTAACTCCACCCAGCAACAAAACTTTGCTGGATGGCTTGGGGCTGCGATCGCAACTGTTTAATTAAGGGGCATGGGGCATGCATGGGGCATGGGGCATAGGGCATTGGCAGAAGAGGCAGAGGGGAAAAACTTACTGAACTTCTCCCCTGCTCCCCTGCTCCCCTGCTCCTCTGCTCCCCTGCTCCCCTGCTCCCCTGCCCCCTGCTTCTTCGCCACTTCTAAGCCGTTCTCACCGCCCCAGAGTAAATCAAACCCCGTTGCAAATCTAGCGTTATAATCGCTCCATCCCGAATCGCCTGTGTTGCCTGCTTCACGCCGACAATGACTGGTACACCGAGACGCAAGCCAATCACTGCTGCGTGACTTGTAAGACTTTCATCTTCAGTAATAATCCCGGCAGCTTTCCGAATTGCCTCAACAAAATCGGCACTAGTGCGGGGTGCAACCAAAATATCTCCGGGATTAAAGTTACTCACATCCATACCAGTACTAGCTACCCGTGCGCGACCACTTACTGAACCTTGTCCTAGTCCAATTCCGTGACCTAGTACTGCCGTCACCACCTCTACTTTAATCAAATCTGTAGAGCCAGAAATCCCCTGGAGTGTACCAGCGGTCATCACTACTAAATCTCCTTGGGACAGTAACTGAAGTTCCTGAGCCACGTTAATCGCAGCTTGAAATGTCTGACCAGTAGAAGGTAATCCTAGCACCAACAGCGGTTTGACTCCCCACACCATCTGTAGCTGCCGCGCCACATTTACATGGGGTGTCACTGCCAAAATTGGTGTGTGAGGACGAAACTTAGAGACATTGCGAGCTGTTGCCCCAGTTTGCGTTAGGGTCATAATTGCTGCTGCACCTAGTTGCTCGGCAATTTGACCAACAGCTTGACTAATCGCATTGGGAATGGAGCGGCGGGAATCTCTCAAAGAACGTAAGTTTAAGTGTTGGGCTTCTTCCTGCTCCATCCGCTCGGCAATTCGTGCCATCGTCGCCACTGCTTCTACAGGGAAGCTACCCACAGCGGTTTCATTGGAGAGCATCACCGCGTCTGTGCCGTCTAAAATCGCGTTTGCCACATCCGAAACTTCAGCGCGAGTGGGACGGGGATTGCTCACCATGCTATCTAACATTTGAGTAGCGGTGATGATGGGAATCCCCAAGCGATTTGCTGTGGCAATTAGCCGTTTTTGCAGCACCGGAACATCTTCTGCTGGCAATTCCACCCCTAAGTCGCCTCTGGCAACCATCACGCCATCACACAAAGCCAGAACCGCTTCCATTTGTTCAATGGCTTCATGCTTTTCAATTTTGGCAACCACTGGCACTTGCTTGCCTGTACTAGAAATTAGTTCTTTAATTTCGATCATGTCCTGGGGATTGCGGACAAAGGAAAGTGCCACCCAATCGACACCCTGATCTAGACCAAACATTAGATCCTCTCGGTCTTTGTCGGTCATTGCCTTAATTGACAGGTAAACGCCGGGAAAATTTACGCCTTTGTTGTTAGAAAGTTTACCAGGCACGGTGACGCGACAATGCAAATCACCTTTGTCCCGGTTTATTTCCTCCACCAACATTTCTACTCGTCCATCATCGAGGAGAATTTTTGCCCCAACTGGGACTTCTTCGGCTAAATAATCGTAGGTGACGCAACTAATTTCCTGCGTGCCTACAACTGGACGATTTGTCAAGGTGAAGCGATCGCCTTTTGCCAAAACTATAGACCCGTTATCAAACTTCCCCAAACGAATTTTTGGGCCCTGCAAGTCTTGGAGAATAGCCACTGGCTGATTTAGTTCAAAGGCAGTTTGCCGAATTAAGCGAATACTACGCTGATGGTCGGCATGAGTTCCGTGGGAGAAGTTTAGCCGCAGCGTCGTGGCTCCCGCTTCAATAATCGCCTTGAGTATTTCAGGACTGCTAGTGGCGGGCCCAATAGTAGCGACAATTTTTGTCCGGCGCAGAGAATCTCGTAATTGCATAAGGGCTGAAGTTAG
Source organism: Nostoc sp. DedQUE08 (assembly GCF_034530895.1). Lineage (NCBI taxonomy): Bacteria > Bacillati > Cyanobacteriota > Cyanophyceae > Nostocales > Nostocaceae > Nostoc > Nostoc sp. DedQUE08. The sequence goes on along the minus strand of NZ_JAVRCD010000050.1, from coordinate 21,527 downwards.
GGAGCTATCTGGGAAGTCATCGTAACTTAAGTGGCATCTCCTTTTCAGTCACTGCTATATCAATTAGATATAAGCAGTTAGATGAGGGTTTATGGGAGAGTGGGGGCTGTGGGATAGACTAGATATAGTACATCAATCTTGTATCTATCCTCCCAACGAAGGAGTTTATTGCATCAACTTCTTGCCGATTGTCATACCCCACTTATCAGTAAAGACTAGGCTTCGTCTGGAATCATAGCGTTATTCATCTGCTGATATGCAAAGCTGTCGATAAATCTTGCTATACAAAAGTTTACAAAACTTTATTCGTCCCTAATATTTATCGTATATTCGTAATGTTTGATTAAGAAGGAGACAATGTTGGAGACGATCGCATCGGAGGCAAAAAAGCCACTGACAATCCCGCCAAAGGAATTTTTAGCGCCTCCTGGTGATTTTAATCCCACGCTACTGTTGTTTTTGGTAGCTGTAGCAATGCTGGTGTTATCTAACTTTGGTTACTGGCTTTGGGAATGGCCGCACTGGCTGTGTTTTAGCGTTAACACTATTGCCTTGCATTGTGCTGGAACGGTAATTCATGATGCCTGTCACCAATCTGCCCATCGCAACCGGGTGATGAATGCAATGTTAGGACATGGCAGCGCTCTGATGCTAGCTTTTGCTTTTCCTGTATTTACGCGAGTGCATTTACAGCATCATGGTCATGTCAATCATCCCAAAGACGATCCAGATCATTATGTCTCTACAGGCGGGCCGTTGTGGTTGATTGCAGTGCGGTTTTTGTATCACGAGGTGTTTTTCTTTCAACGGCGACTGTGGCGTAAATATGAGCTATTAGAATGGTTCATTAGCCGCTTAATTGTCGGTGTGATTGTTTATATCTCAGTGCAATACCACTTTTTAGGTTACATTTTGAATTTTTGGTTTATACCAGCTTTTGTGGTGGGAATAGCACTAGGATTATTTTTTGATTATTTGCCCCATCGTCCTTTTGCGGAGCGCGATCGCTGGAAAAATGCTCGCGTCTATCCTAACCCGATTCTGAATATCTTGATTATGGGACAGAATTACCACTTAATTCATCATTTGTGGCCTTCTATTCCTTGGTATAATTACCAGCCTGCATATTATGTAATGAAACCGCTTTTAGATGAAAAAGGATGTTATCAAACTTCAGGATTGTTGCAGAAAAAGGACTTTTTTGAGTTTGTTTACGACATCTTTTTAGGAATTAGATTTCATCATCAAAAACAATAGAGTTGCTGCATAAAGCGATCGCTATTGAAATTGATGTATAAGAACTTATCTTTGACAACATCCGCCCCGAAGGAATTTTCAGATTAGACTGGATCGATAACCTATACTGCCCTGCCCAAGATTTAGCTTGCTGGCAGATACTTTAAGATGTCGCATTGGGTTTAACTGCAATTGTCCAATACTGAAATGTTTTTCCCCCAATCCGATCGCTATCCTCACGGTAGATTTGCCGCAAGCATTCATAAAACGCTTGGGCTTCATTCTCCAATCCAAATGTTATTAAACACTTTAAAATACGGGTGATGCGAAGATAATTGTGGTTAAAGATATACACCCATTCGCCTTTACGATTCAGATAGTCTTCTGACTGGCTGATAAGTATTTTTCCGTCATTACTCTCGTGGCGTTGCAACCCATAAAATTTAAGCATAACTGTGAAGGAACGCAGCAAATTTTGACGTAGGTGTGGGTTGCTTTGAAATGCTTGAATTACTTCCTCATCAACGATGGGTGCATTAGAATTGAATGCACTTCGCTCAGGCAAAGGGAACAACCACTGAATGTAATCATGGGTACACTCCAATTGTTCAAAATCCCAAGTCCACATCTCTTGAATTGTCCGACCTTCTGAATCGCGTTGCTCGCCTAAGTAGAACGGAACAAGCATTGCAGTGAGTTGTTTTTGATGATTCATTGCAAATTCCCTTTACAACTCAATATCTTGATTTTGAGCGCGATCGCCTTACCAATGACCTTAGAATAAAAATTGTATCTTTTCAGTCATAGACTCAGAAGAAAGGTTTAGCGTTTTTATAGCTTCTTCAATATCTACTCTGAAATCTAAGCGTTGAGCCATAAAATTTACATCGCTCTAATACCAATATAATCAGTGAGTTCACGCCTCAAGGGTCGTGGAACACATTCATCAAGCAGAATTCGCATAGGCAGTCAGCATTTCCTTTGCTAATTCGAGAGCGGCGTAGGCGTAGCCCGTCGTAGACATCGCTTGCTCACGGCTGACACTGGGAAAGCGATCTAAAAACTCATCTAGTGAGTCACCCGCTTCCAGATAATCGACTAAGGTTTTTATCGGCACACGAGTATCAACAAAAACAGGGGTTACCCCAATATATCAGGGTCACTATGAACAACACGCGATGTAGATGTCATATAGTTAGTATGCGTGCGACAGATAACCTTCCGATCCTAGCTTTGATTCTCTCGTAAATCTCAGCATATATTCCATATTCTTGAAGCCTTATTTAGCGCAGCTTAATAAATAATTAGTATTACAATTAAACATAGGGTATGACAATGTATTATCAAATAAATATGCCATCGAATCTGTTCGCGCTTGTCAAGATTCTCTAGTACTTCCTAGTATTATTTATTTTTGTCCCAAGAATTGATTGCTCTTTATCTTTTATGAGAAATTTAGAGCTATTAATTCTAATAACCTCATACATTTCTGCCACAAACACTGAACCTAAAGTAGCTACCATATCTGCAATAGAAATCTTAAATACTAATGGAACCTTAAAATTAAAAAATGATTTTGGCATAGTTTTAACATTTAAATACAACTTTTTTTGACTAACGTACCATACTCCAGTAAATTTATTACCTGTTAGAAGTTCTTTAGGTTTAGATAAAAGTAATGTTTGAATCCTGGTTTGCTCATAAGTCATATCATCTTTAAATTCAATAGTTATTTTTTCCGAACCAGTATTAAAACGCCATTTTCCCAAAAGTAAAATTTCTATTTCTAAATCGGAATGTTTACTAATATTCATATCTTACTTATCCACAGAATAATTATTTAATTTTTCTCTCAACTTAGGTGAACAGTTGCGTGTAGCAAAAATGCTTTGATTTCCTACTACCCATATCTTTGGATGATTTTGTCTAAAAAATTTTTGAATATCATGAATGCAAACTCTTACATTATTAAGATACTCTCACTTGGCAAAGTGCATAAGCATAAACTTTCGTAACGAGCGTCTGTTCATCCTCACGCTACAACTGAACTTCTGCATCCGGGTAGGTGACTTGGAGTGCTTCTACTTGTAAGTATCGCCTAATCCTTCCACGCCTGATTCGTTATTAATGCGTATTTAGATGCATCGCTACACGAATTCGTTTTAGGGCGTTGCATAATTGCGGGATGATTTTACTAGTTTTGTGGGATGGGCCGAAAAGCCCGTCCCTTGTATTTCTGGGCGGGCAGGATGCCCACCCCACAAAATTTTGGATAAGGCTACCAATTACCTACAGGTTGAGCAGTTGGAGAAAACATTGAGGGATCGATTGAAATGCCCAATCCTTCAGCTACACGACGACCATAAGAAATATCTGCCCGGAAGAAGTGGCAAAGTTGGCGCATTTGGATATCCTGTCTCGCTTGAGAGAGACTGCCGACGATATTATGAGCAAGACGCTCTTGCTGCTCAGGAGTTAGTAACCGATACAAATTACCTGCTTGGGTGTAATCGTCGTTTCCTTCACGATGACTGTAACGATCGACTGTGACATCGCCCAAATGGTTAGGTGGCTCTGCATAAGCTGGATTTTCTTTAGGCGTACCCTCAGCACTATTCGGTTCATAGTTAGGAGCGCTACCGTGGTTGTTCCCCGATGCCATAAAGCCATCTCGCTGATAATGCATCACTGGACATTTGGGCTGGTTGACTGGTAGTTGCTGATAGTTACCACCCAAGCGATACCGTTGAGCATCTGGGTAAGAAAAAATTCGAGCTTGCAGCATTTTGTCTGGAGAGAAACTAACGCCAGGAACCACTGCACTAGGGCTAAAAGCGGCTTGCTCTACTTCGGCGAAATAATTCTCAGGGTTACGATTTAGCTCTAATATCCCGACTTCGATTAAAGGATAATCTGAGTGCTTCCAAACTTTGGTCAAGTCAAAAGGATTATCAGGATGTTTGGCCGCTTGCTCCTCGGTCATCACCTGAATACACATCCGCCATTTGGGATAATCTTTGTTAGCGATCGCTTCAAACAGATCGTGAGTCGCATGATCTGGATCTTCACCCTTAATCTTAGCCGATTCTTCCTCCGTCAAGGTTTGATGCCCTTGCAAAGTCTTAAAGTGAAATTTGCACCAGACGCGATCGCCCTGAGCATTAATTAAGCTGAAGGTGTGGCTACCAAAACCATCCATGTGTCGATAGGTTTTGGGTATTCCCCGATCTGAAAACAGGATCGTCACTTGGTGAAGCGATTCTGGACTGAGTGACCAAAAATCCCACTTTGCATTCTGGTCTTTGCAATTAGTTTGAGGATTGCGCTTTTGGGTATGGATAAAATCAGGAAACTTCAGGGGGTCACGGATGAAGAAAATCGGGGTATTGTTGCCTGTGATATCCCAGTTGCCCTCTTCAGTGTAGAACTTGATAGCAAAACCTCTAGGGTCGCGCTCGGCATCTGCTGAACCTTTTTCTCCCCCGACTGTAGAAAAGCGCAGGAGAACTTCAGTTTTCTTGCCAATTTCAGAAAAAAGTTTAGCTTTACTGTAGCGGGTGATGTCATTGGTGACAGTAAAAGTACCGAAAGCAGCCGCACCTTTAGCGTGGACAACTCTTTCAGGAATACGTTCTCTGTTGAAATGAGCCAGCTTTTCTAAGAGATGAAAATCCTGGATTAATACAGGCCCACGCGATCCAGCCGTGAGTGAGTTCTGATTATCAGCAACAGGAATACCGTCAGCAGTTGTCAAGTTTTGGGGTTCAGTCATGGTTCAAGAAGCTCTCCATGTAAGTTACTCAGATTGCCCACAGTACATTTTAGTCAGTAGGTATCTATCTACTGATAGAACAATCTAATTCAACGTGAGTTCGATAAACCTCTCCCTCCCAGCCTCCCTCTCCGAAACGGAAAGGGAGGAGCAATGAAAAATTCAGCTTTTTGCTCCCCTCTCCGTGTCGGAGAGGGGTTGGGGGAGAGGTCAAATAAGACTTGTCGAACTCAAGTTAATTCATAGTCATAACGAGTTTATATGTAAAGCATACTCGATATGATTATGAATTACAAGAAATCTTTTTGTATTTTGGTAAGATGTAGAGACGATATATCGCCTCTATACTGCCTTTCAGGTATTTAAATGTTTGAGAATCAACGAGCAAACATCTGTCGCCTCAATTTGATGTTCATTAACTAGGTGAGTTTGATGGGTGATAAATAGAGGCCCTTCAGCAACAGAAGTGGTGATATTACCGTGAGAGCCACGCACCAGCGAAGCATCCAGAGGGATCACATCCATTAAGTAGCGAAAGCCCAGTTGTTTTTTAAGTAACTTGAGAGCAATTTTTCCTTGAGGAAATTTTATTTGCGGATCGAGGAAAAGTTCTACAGGATCGTAACCAGGCTTGCGGTGGATATCTACGGTTCTAGCAAAATCAGGCGCTTTTGCATCATCGAGCCAATAATAATAGGTAAACCAAGCGTCAGACCCAGCGATCGCTACCAACTCTCCCGATCTAGGATGATCGAGATGGTACGTTTGTTTACCCTCTTCATCCAATACTTGCGCCACGCCTTCAGTCGCTTCTAGGAGCGATCGCACTTTCGGGATATACGCCGGATCGTTCACATATACATGAGCAACTTGATGATCGGCAACAGCAAAGGCAATGCTAGCACCAAAATCCAGTAGTTCTCGCCCTAATTCCTCGCGCACAGCAATTAAACCATTTTCTCGTAGTACGCGGTTCAAATCCACCGCTTTAGAAACTGGAGTAATGCCATACTCAGAAAGAATAATTACTTGAGTATTTCGTGCTTGATAATATTCAATTAAATCGCCACAAACAGCATCAATTTCTCGCAAATCAGCTTGAATCTGTGTTTGATTGTTACCAAACTTTTGCAGACAGTAATCTAAATGTGGTAGATAAACTAGTGATAATGTCGGGCTATAACGTTCCTCAATCCATTTTGCGGAATTGGCAATCCATTGGCTAGAACTAATGGTAGTTTTCGGCCCCCAAAAATCGAACAGAGGGAAGTTTCCTAAATCAGATTGAATTTGCGATCGCACATCACTAGGATGGGTATAAATATCAGGTAATTTTCTCCCATCTGCGGGATACATTGGGCGCGGTGTAATCGCATAATCTACTGAAGAATACATATTGTACCACCAAAAAAGGTTGGCACAAGTGAAGTTTGGATCGATTGATTTAGCTATTTCCCAAACTTTGGGAGCTTGTACTAGTTTATTAGATTGTCGCCAAAACTTCACTTCACACTCATCGCGGAAGTACCAACCATTAGCGACAATTCCATGTTCATCAGGCAATTTTCCTGTTAAATAAGTAGCCTGAACCGAACAAGTTACAGCAGGTAGAACTTTTTTAATGGGAGCCACTTGTCCTTTATTAGCCCAAGAAGATAAAAACGGCGTATTTTCTCCTAGTAAACTGGGCGTTAATCCTACGACATTTAAAACAACTGTTTTCTGCATACATTCAATTCTCTCTTATACCAATTTGAAGAAATAACTAGAGATGCGCTATGGTATATCTCTACAGATTTCAACCAGAAAAACCAGTGAAAATCTTAATTTATTAATTACGAATTACGAATTACAAATTACGAATTATTTTTAATACCCACTCATATTCACGCTGAATAGAAGTCAGCAAATCTATCTTCATTTCTGATGGCAATACATCCCAAGTGTAAGTCTCAATTTCTAGATGTGAGCAAGCATTATTTGTCTGAAGTAGCTGTAAAACAGTAGCAATATCATCTTGGGTAGATTGCAAAATTTGATAATCATGAATAAAAATTGGGACATGAAAGTGAGTGCGCCATTCTTCAGCTAGAGATTGCTCTAAATTTGGTAATGCAGTTATTAAATCAGGATAGTGGTGGAGTGTACCATCGCTACGACGTTCTATTACCTGGTGAAGATAGGTAGATTCTGCAAAAGGACGTAAGCGTTCAACTATCAAACTACGCTTTTCAACCTCAGCAGGTATTTTTACTTTAATTGCAGCGCTGATTTGAATTTTCCCAATTTTAATTCCTACCGATTGCAAACGTCCAAATACAGAGTTTGGCTGCTCATATTCAACGGAAAAATGGCAGGTGTCATAGCAAATTCGAACGTGTTCTAGCAATTTAGTCTCTGCTAAATCCTGCTCAATATTTAACTTGTCTGATAAATAACTACCACCTATTGGCAATAACCAATTTTGATAGAAGTCAATTACTTCCGAAGTATTTTCAATTAAACCATCAGGCTCAGGTTCTAAATCAATATGAAGGATCTTGCCTGTTTCTTCATGGATGCGAATCATTTCTATAACAACTGATGCTATATTCAAACAACTCTTTTTTATAACTGTCTCAAAAGTTGCTTGGTCTTTTATCCACCAAGGTTTATAGGATAATGGTAGTGTAGAAATTCCGCCATCAAGTCCTTGGGGTAATAGACTAGCTAAAATGTGTGCCAAATTTAATGTATAATTAACCCGTTCTTGTGTAGACCAATCTGGTGCATAAACTTGGTCTTTTACCACCTGTCGATGGAATCCACCATAAGGAAATCCATTTAAGGTGAAAACATATAAATCTTGTTGAGTTAGCCAAGTTTGGAATTGAGCCAAGTTATTATTTTCTAAAAGTTCTTTTGCTGCAACATCTGCTAACCTCAAGCCAATCCCAAAAGGTTCTGTAGGCGATAAACGTGATTTTAGTTCGGGAATATACTTCTCTAAATTGGCGAAAACCTCTAGCCAACTTTCACCAGGATGAATATTGCTGCAATAAGTTAAGTGAAGATTATTGTTTTTTGTAATTTTCATTTTCTAGTTATATGCCTTGTATATTTTTAATCTGTTTTCTTTGGCTTCAACTATTTCACAAAATACTTGCTACATATTCATGGGTAGGGGCGCATAGATGTGCGCCCCTACAGCCGATTAATGGTATTACTGGGTGTATACATTCAAATTTAAGTAACAGCAAATACCTTTGCTAACTTCATAGAAAATGGTAGCAAAATTAGAACAAATAAACCGTAATACAAACCAGCAAAACCAGATGCAACGGTTGCATCTAATACTATTAGAGATAAAACACCTATTCTCACAGCATTTCTGATATTTTCAGCTATCGGTTCGCGCGCTGCTTTGATAAAGTTAGGCAAGATTCTGATAGCTAAGAAAATAGCGAATGGTAGGGCTGCGATCGCTCTATACTCTTCTAGTAATCCTAAAGCTAAAACTGCTGTCAAAACTATTGCAATTAGAAGTAGCGCCAGTACTCCCGTAATCTTCTTACCACCGTGAACTTCACCCTGACTAATTGCCGTGATAGCAGCAATATAAAGAACAGGAATCAGCGCTAAATACCAACGTTCTCCGATTATTTCTGGTACAGCACTTACGCCTAATAATAAGTTACTGCCACGACACAAACCCATATTTAAAGGGCCGAAAAAAGGATGATGTTTGGCGAGTGAGTTATAAAGGAGGCATGAAAGAGTAATAAATGTTGCGATCGCAGCACTCAACAACGATACTTGAAAAGCAGCTATAATCCCAATCGCAAACAGTATACTCCCCAAGAAAGTAGCATTTTGACGAGATACGCGACCACTAGGAATTGCTCTATTTGGTCGCTCTTTGGCATCTAATTCGGCATCGAAAACATCATTAAAAACTATACCGCCACCGTATAAGCCAGTTGTAGCTAATAACAACCAAGCTAATGGAATTAGTATGGAAAAACTTGCTTCTCCATTTATTAATTGAACAAAAATAATCCCAGAACCAGAAGCAGCAAAACCAAGAAGAATATCCGCCCAAGCAGTAACAATATTAGCAGGACGCATCAATTCCAGATAACCCCGCCAGCTTTGAAAATTTAAGCTTGCAACATTCACTTATCTGCCTCCGTGCCTAGTATTTCTCAAAATAAAGCGCATATTACAAATGAACCAGATATTTATACACTCCTCACTGCCAATTTTCTACTCAATCAACACAAAATCTGAAACTGATTTAATTCCTGGTTCTTGTCCCCGTAGCACAGAATTACCACTGAACATTTGACGTTGATCGATAGATTGAGGATTGAGCCAGTCTGAAGCTTTCATCTGCCCAGTTTGACTGTAAGCAGCTAGGGCATTTTCATAACAAACTGCTCGCACATGATCTTCAGGAATACCCCTATCTAACATCAACTGAGCCGTTTTTGGGACTGCTAAAGGATCGCTAATACCCCAATCAGCACTACTATCTACAATGATGCGATCGCATCCATACTTACGGACAACTTCTACCATCCGGGCGTTACCCATCTTCGTCTGTGGGTAAATCGTGAAAGCCGCCCAAAAACCTCGTCCTAATACTTCTTCAACGGTTTCTTCGTTGTTGTGATCGATAACTACTTGTGAAGGATCTAAGCCATATTCAATACAACGATCCATACTCCGACTAGCACCCGCCTTCTTATTACGGTGAGGAGTATGAATTAGTACCAAACTATCGAGTTCTTTGGCTAATTCTAACTGTTGACAAAAGTACTTATCTTCTGCTTCCGTCATATCGTCATAGCCAATTTCACCAATGGCAACAACTCCTTCTTTACAGGCATAAAGTGGTAGCAGTTCCATAACTTCAGCTGCTAGCGCTTCATTGTTAGCTTCTTTCGGATTTAGGCCGATTGTGCAGTAGTGTTGGATGCCAAACTGACTAGCACGAAACCGTTCCCAGCCCACAAGACTACTGAAGTAGTCTTTAAATGAGCCAGCATTAGTTCGGGGTTGTCCTAACCAAAAGGCTGGTTCAATAACGGCAACAATTCCATATTCCCGCATTACTAAGTAATCGTAAGTAGTACGGGAACACATGTGAATGTGAGGATCGATAAACATCATAGTTTTAATAATTGGGGATTGGGGATTGGGGATTGGGAATTGGGCATTGGGCATTGGGCATTGGGCATTGGGAAAGACGAGGCAGGAGGCAGAAGTTCTACAATGTTTGAATTTTGAATTTTGAATTTTGAATTGATTTCTCCCCTGCTCCCTTGCTTCTTCCCCAGTCCCCAGTCCCCAGTCCCCACTCCCTTCATTTGCGGCTAAAACTGCTCCAAGTCAGATTACCTTGTTGAATGGATGACTGTAAATCTGGGTAATGAGAAAGTAATGCTTGCGCTTGCGGTAAAGGAGACTCAGCACAAGCTAAGGCTGCCGCTTCTTGCTCGTGTATATCCCCATTAGCCAGTACTTTTTCCAAATCTGTAATGATGGCGCTATCGGCAAACCGCCCTACAGGTCGCCAAAGTTCTGGCGTAACTGAGCGTTTAGCTGCCCAACGTTCATGGGCATAATCTGCTAACATCCTCGCCAATTCTGGATTAGCACGCCGATCTAGACCCCAAATTAGATGTAAAGGACTGCCGACAAACACAGCCTTCAGTACCATCTGATTCCAAGCAGCATTATCTAAGTAATTTGCTGGATAAGGGTTACGCAGTGCTATAGCTTGAAATACATTACTCATATTGCTGCGAATTCCCTCAGCAGTACGATGGCGATGTAACTCTGGATGTGGTAGTAGCGGCAAACTTTGATAAAGGGCAACTAACTCCCTCATATCGGCAGTGGAGAAGACTCGATCGAGCGATCGCACATAGACCTCAGCATCATCGTGGGGCAAAGCTAAAAGCAAAAGTGTGCGACCCGCTTGATCTACACTCCAATTACCAAGATACCAGCCGGGAATCAGATCCTCTGCTGCTTCCAAGTCCTGGAATGTTAGCTGCAAATCCTGTTTACCTAGATAACGCGGCACAGCACTAAAAGCCGTAAAAAACACTTGTTCAGCAGTGCCACTAGCAATCTGTGCTTGCTTCTGTTCCAACCAAGTAAAAGCTTTCTCTGAAACAGACTTTAACAGCCAGTGATGCAGTAATTTGTTTACTTTACTCATGATAAATTCAGGATAAGTTGCCCAACTTCTTTGTGACAACCAAGTATAAAATATAGCACTAAACTTGATATTTTGGGTTTAAAGCAGTTAGGTAATATACTACTGGGATCATAACTTCACTGAATCTATAAAAATCTCCTGACTTTAAAGAAGATACTGTAAAGATACCATTTTGATTAGATAAATCCTCAAATTATCTTACGGAAAAAAATTAGAATTTTATGTAATAATGATCTCCATTACTAACCTCATATATAAAGGATAGGCATTAATATAAATTGTAAATTCATGTTATTTTAAACTTTATCTATTAGGTGAAATCCTTCAAAAGTATGATTAATTTAGTAAATAGATTCGTTTAGTAGTTCATTTAAATTTTGAATTACGTGATGGATTTATTCTGTTTATATTGCTGTTAATTTTAATTGCAATAGTGTATTTATTTATAGCTACTTAAAAAGTAATAATATTCAAATGGCTATTCAACAAAAAACCGCTCTTAATCTCCAACCAATTAACCAATGTGTCCGCGTTACCTTCAATTATGATGTTCACTTCACTAGAGGTTTGTTTGAGTTAGATAATCCTTTACTTGCGCAAGCGATCGCCGCAGATGGGGAGACAACCCCAAAACAAGTACTAGCAGTGGTAGATGGAGGATTTTTACAGTATCAAGATGGGCTGTTAAAAAAATTATCAGCCTATGCCCAATGTTATGAAGATGTATTAACACTGAGCGGTGAGCCGATAGTAGTTCCAGGTGGAGAAGCAGTCAAGAACGATTCTAGATTTATAGAGCAAATTCATCAGCGGATCAATACAGCTGGATTATGCCGTCACTCCTACGTTTTAGCAATTGGAGGTGGAGCTGTCCTAGACATGGCAGGATACGCAGCAACAACAGCTCACCGAGGAATTCGGCTACTACGAGTACCGACAACAGTATTAGGGCAAAATGATTCGGGTGTAGGAGTAAAAAATGGAATCAATGCCTTTGGTAAGAAAAACTTTTTGGGTACATTCATGCCACCTTATGCTGTCTTGAATGACTTTGATTTTCTTACTAGCCTCGACGATCGAGATTGGCGATCGGGTATTGCAGAAGCGGTAAAAGTAGCGTTGATTAAAGATGCAGATTTCTTCGATTTCATTATGACTAATGCCGATAAATTGGCTAATCGAGACATGGACATAATGGAAAGACTGATCTATCGCTGTTCTCAGTTGCACTTAGAGCATATTGCTGGTAGTGGCGATCCCTTTGAAATGGGTTCATCGCGTCCTTTAGACTTTGGACACTGGGCTGCTCACAAACTGGAGCATTTAACTAATTACAGCTTACGTCACGGTGAAGCTGTTGCGATCGGGATCGCTTTAGATACAACCTATTCATATTTAACAGGGCAACTCTTACAATCAGAGTGGCAAAGGGTTCTAACTACACTCAAAAAATTAGGCTTTACTTTGTACATATCGGCATTGACAGAGCAATTAGATCGACTAGACCATCCGCATTGTCTATTTAGGGGGCTTACGGAATTCCGCGAACATTTGGGAGGAAAATTGACAATTACCCTTCTACAAGGAATCGGAGAGGGAATAGAAGTTAACCAGGTAGATTTGTCTTTGTATAGAGATGCTATTTTGATGCTGCAAGATTGGGAACTTTTGCATTGATTCTCCATTGGATGCAATCAGCAGAAGCGATGTCTATCAACAAGCCTAGAGGTGGAGAGTAAGATTTTCTTCACCTTTGCCTAATTGTGGTTATTTTATGCAAATATACCGCTTAGTTTTGAAAGCGATCGCTACTTCGTGGTTCCAAATTGCAAAATACTTTTTAGTTCCTCTTCTTCTTCCTTGAGAACGTGGTAAAGTTCCCAATTTTGTTGGAGGTTTAACCAAAACTCTGAGCTATTTCCGAAAAATTTTGATAACCTTACTGCCGTACTAGGTGTAATACCTCGCTTTTGATTTACAAGCTCATTTATTCGCTGATAAGGAACGTGAAGTGCATCTGCAAGTTCTCTTTGGGTGATTCCCATTGGGTCTAGAAAATCTTTAAGTAATATTTCACCTGGATGTGATGGAGGTCTATACTTTGGAACTCTCATCTGTTGTTACCTCCTAATGGTAATCGACTATTTCAACTTCTGATGCACCCTGGAGTGTCCATATAAAGCAAATTCGATATTGGTCATTAATCCGAATGCTATGCTGACCTTTACGCTCACCTTTTAGTATCTCTAACCTGTTACCTGGTGGAACTTTCATGTCATCTAGAGATAACGCTGCATTGATTTGATCTAATTTTCTCCGTGCAACTTCCCAACAGTATATAGGACATTGCTTTCGAGCTTCCTTTGAGTCATTGCCATCAAAAATATCTTCGGTTCCTCGATCCTTAAATGATACTATCATAATTAGCATGATGACACGGTTATCATGCTATCAAAAAAACAAAGTGATTTTTTGTAGGATGAGTAAACTAAATTAAAGTTATCGTGAGTTAAAAAAGTTATGATGTCTTCGCTTCCTGTCAACGACGCTCAAAATAATTTGCAAGAGATCATCGACCAAGTTGCAGAGCAGGGTAAACCTGTGATCATTCGAGGCGATCGTGGTAATGCAATTCTGCTAGCGGAAAAAGATTGGTCTGCAATTCAAGAGACTCTTTACTTATTATCTGTCCCTGGAATGCAAGAATCTATAAAAGAAGGACTAGCAACCCCGATCCAAGAATGTGATGAGGAGTTGGATTGGTGAGTCAGCAAGCTTCTGAGGAGCCACTTGCAAACCCCGAAGGAGCGATCTGGAGGTTGATTTACACAAAACAAGCGCAAAAAGACGCGAAGAAATTAGCTTCTAGTAACTTAAAGGAAAAGGCCGAGGAATTACTCGCAGTCCTTAAAGAAAATCCTTTTCAAAATCCTCCACCTTATGAAAAGCTGGTTGGTGACTTATCAGGTGCTTATTCTCGTAGGATAAATATACAGCATCGATTGGTATATGAGGTCATTGAATCCGAGCAAGTAGTCAAGATAATTCGGATGTGGACGCATTACGAGTAAGTTACCTCCTCAACCCTCCTTGGTGTTCACAATGGAAACCTCGATGCTCCCAAGCTTGCATATCTACATCAGTAAGTTTTGTCACATTTGAGCATTGCGGTTGAATAATTTGACTTAAAATCGCCCAAAATAAGCTGCGCGTTACATCTAATCCAGTTTTAGTCCAAGATTCCCGATTACCAGGAATACCCGACTCCTGAACAATTTCTGGCTCAACCCAAATACCATGAGCGCCAAAAAGAACCTGTGCCATCCATTTAGCTCTGGGTAAATGACTTGGCGAGGTAATCAACATGACTTTATGCACTCCCCAACGGCGCAAAATTGGAATACCATAATAAAAATTTTCAAAGGTAGAATTCGCGCATTTTTCTAACCAAACGTTTTGTAACTCTGCTAATTCTGCCTCAAAAATTAACCGTATACAGGGATCTGGGGAACCATGAGAAATTAAAATTGGGGTTTGCGGGTATTGTTTTGCTAGTTGGGCAACATAAGTTTCTCGACGAATACTGCCACCAAGCACAAAGAACGCATCTACTGGCTGCGAAGACGCAAAAACTAAGGTTATAGTAGTAAAAATCAGCCAAACACCCAGGACAACATATAATCCACCACTGAGTTTTTGTAACAATTGCCACAGATTAGCAGATTTTTTTTTAATAGAAATTAATGATTTGTTGGTAAATTTGCGTTTCATGACTTAAGTAAGAAAAACTGATTTTATTGCTGTATAACAGTACTGCAATTCAGTGAGCAAAGTGCTATCTTATAAAAGTAATCTAGAATGCAAAGATGACGCTAATTAAAGTGTCACACGCTCAGTATAGCCTTCCGGAGTAGACTAACAAACTGAGAAATGATTGTTAATAACTAATGCGGCATTTTTGGCATCATTTAAGGATAAAAATGATGAAGGAACATAGTTGATTCTGGGGTATAAAAACTTAAAAATTTCTGGAAAGCCTGATTGCTAAACTGTCAACAACACAATTATTCCAGCTAAGTATACATGAACCAATCTGCGAAAAGTTACTCACCGCTCCAAGTAGCCTTGATTGGTGGAGCGATCGCCACAACTGCTACCATGTCTGTATTCGGCCCCGCTTGGACTCGTGGTGTCCGTGCTGCTCTAGCCCTCCAAGACAGCCCAAAAGTGATAGTTGACCAAGTTTGGCAACTGGTAAATCATGAATATGTTGATGGCAAATTTAATCAACAAGATTGGCAAGCAACCAGGCAAAGCTTGTTGAGCAAAGACTACTCTTCTAAGGAAGAAGCATACACTGCCATCCGCGAAGCTTTACAAAAGTTAGGAGATCCTTACACTCGGTTCATGGACCCCCAACAATTTGAAGCTCTAACTAGCCAAACATCTGGGGAAGTCTCTGGTATCGGCATTCGGATGGAAGTGAACGAAAAAACTCAGCAGCTCACCGTTGTCGAAGCCATAGAAAATTCTCCGGCGCTGAAAGCTGGAATCAAAGCAGGCGATCAAATTTTGGCAATTGACGGCAAATCCACTCTCAAAATGAAAGTGGATGATGCTTCTAAGCTCATCCGTGGCAAAGCGGGTACTCCGATTAAGCTAAGATTAGGACGCGCAGGCCAAAATGCCTTTGATTTGAAGCTGACAAGGGCAAGTATCGAAGTCCCAACGGTACGCTATACCCTCAGACAAGAAGGGAATCGCCGCGTTGGCTATATCCGTTTGCGGGAATTTAGCGCTCACGCCGCAGACCAAATGCAACGAGCCATCCGCGATTTGAACACTAAGAAAGTTGATTCTTACGTCTTAGATTTGCGGGGAAATCCAGGCGGTTTGTTGCAGGCAAGCATTGAAATTGCTCGGATGTGGTATGACAACGGCGGAATTGTCAAGACAATAGACCGTGTAGGCAGCAGCGAAGAAACTAAAGCCAATCGCACTGCTTTGACAAATCGTCCTTTGGCAGTCTTAGTGGATGGCAATTCAGCTAGTGCTAGTGAAATCCTTACAGGGGCACTCAAGGATAATAAACGGGCGGTAGTCGTGGGGGGTCAAACCTTTGGCAAAGCCTTAGTCCAGTCAGTTCATGAACTCGCAGATGGTTCCGGCTTGGCTGTCACCATTGCCCATTACTACACCCCAGCAGGAACGGATATTAACCACAAAGGAATTACACCTGATATCAAGCTAGACTTGACAGAGGCACAAGAGCGTCAATTGGCTTCTAATCCCAATTTAATTGGAACTAAGAGCGATCCCCAATATGCTCGAGCGATCGCAATTTTATCAAATAATAACTTTGCCCAGCCACCAGCAAATCAACCGACTCGACCCATGAGCCGCGCCGATAACCTGAAATTTTAAATTGACGCGAATGATTTGTTACCAGGTGTTTATATAGTAGTATTCCCAAATCCAGATTTTTGGAGTTATGAAAACTGCTTGATATGCCGTTCCAGGATTTTGATTTGGGAATACTAACTACTAATCCCATCTCCAAAATCTCAGATTTATGAATCATCAACCAGTTGATGCAACCACCGCCACCAGCTTTTTACCAATGGTATCGGTGGTTGTTCCTATTTATAACGGTGAGGCAGATTTACCAGAGTTAATCAATTGTCTGTTGTCTCAAACTTACCCAAAAGACCGGGTAGAATACTTGTTGGTGGACAACAACAGTAGCGATCGCACTCTCACCATCCTGAAAACATCTGCCGAAAATTCCCCAATTACAATTCGCCCCTTAAGCGAAACCCAAATTCAAAGCTCTTACGCTGCTCGTAATACCGGGATTCGCGCCGCTACGGGTGAAATTATGGTTTTTACCGATGCAGATTGTCGCCCACAACCGCAATGGTTAGACACACTAATTCAGCCTTTTGTTAACGCAGAAGTAGTAATTGTTGCTGGTGAAATTTTGGCACTACCAGGCACAACTTTGTTAGAACAACACGCAGACCGTCAAGAAACTTTATCGCAAAAACATACCCTTAACCATTCCTTTCGTCCCTATGGTCAAACAGCTAATTTGGCGATTCGACGCATTGCTTTTGAAAAAGTGGGTTTATTTCGTCCCTATCTAACTACTGGTGGTGATGCTGATATTTGTTGGCGGATTTTGGCAGAAAACATCGGGCGTTTGGAATTTGCTCCAAGTGCGATCGTTCAGCACCGCCACCGCGCTACACTTCAAGAACTGCAAAGTCAATGGCGGCGTTATGGACGTTCAAATCGCTATCTGCACGAACTGTACGGTGTAGATTTAATGCGAGAGATGACACCCAGAGAATACGGCTATCGCTTGGCACGTTGGTTATTGAAGGAAGTACCAAGAGATATTAAAAAGGCTTTGGCGAAGCCCGCCCCAGCCATTGCTAGTCAAGCCAGCCTTGTAGATTTATTAAATACCCCCATTGGTTTATTCACAGCTAGGGCGCGTACTGCTGGACAAAGAGAGGCCAAGCTACCAGAGAATGCCAAGATAATTGCTCGACTGTAATTAAGAAAAAAGGCGTTGCTGATTTAGATGTGTAAATTTTGGTCTAAAGACGTTGCAATTGCTAGTCTCTACAAAGGTTTTGAAATTACGCAAAATCATTTTCATAGCTGAATTCAGTAACACCTGAGCAAAAACGTTCTTGTCAGTCTAGAAGCATTGGCTGAGAACCTTATGCTTTCTTTAGCTCACAAAAGCGAATGTATCTTAAGAAGTATTTTCAAAAGTAGGTAAAGCAAATATGCTGTTATTAATCTTTGAACTTTAGTACCTTGTATTTAATAAAATAAAAATTTCACTAGGTAGGGCTGGTTGGCACTAAATAAGGCTAAAAGTTGATTGAGGCTGCACAAATTTGATTGCTTCGTGATTATTGAAAGATAAATTAGTAAATCAAAAAACCAACTTCTTTAATATTTATTTATAGAGTGTCCGCTCTTTCAAGTAACCTTCTCTCCTTGCCTGCTCAATAGCGTCTGAAGTCTTGAAGAAAGCATGGAGTTTGCTTTCACTGCTTTCTTCATTCACACTTACGCTTTATAGTTTTGTGAGTTGAGCAACATGAAAGTGGATGGATTTAATCAACAGATAGATAAATTGTGCTCACAGATACAGGAACTATTAAAATGCTATGGAACTAAGCTGAACTCACAACCGGAGATGATAACAGAAGCTTTCGAGGAACTTAACACCGCAATGGAAGAACTATTGACAGCTTCCGAGGAGTTAAAGGTAACACGAGCGGCAGTAGAGAAAGAGCGCCAGCGTTACCGAGATTTGTTCGAGTTTGCTCCAGATGGTTACTTGGTAACTGATACTGACGGAATAATCCAAGAGGCTAACCACATAGCAGCAACTTTGCTCGGTGTCCAACAAAAATATTTAGTAGGTAAACCATTAATTCTTTTTATTGCTCAACAAGACCGCCAGTCCTTTAACTATCAAATAAACAATTTGCAAGAGATATTGAACTGGGAAATTCACTTACAGCCACGGAAAGGAAAGCCTTTCCCTGCTAATGTGAGAGCGTCTGTAGTATACGATCTTGAAGAGAAGTACCTTGGGTGGCGTTGGCTGTTGTGCAACATCAGTGAACGCAAACAAGCTGAAGAAATGTTGTACCGAGCTTACAGTGAGTTAGAAATACGGGTGGCGGAACGAACAGCGGAACTGGTAAAAGCAAATCAGAAATTGCTAAATGAAATTACAGAACGTAAAAGAGTCGAGTCACAACTACTGCACCTTGCTTTTCACGATACACTGACGGGTCTGGCAAACCGCGTTGCATTTATGAACCGCCTAAAACATGCGATAAATTATTCAAAACGGCATTCAGATTATCTATATGCTGTACTATTTATCGACCTAGATCGGTTTAAGGTGATCAATGACAGCCTTGGACACCTAAATGGAGACCAATTGCTGCTTGCTGTTGCAAGTAGACTACAAATATGTGTACGCTCCATAGATACAGCAGCACGGCTTGGGGGAGACGAATTTACAATCCTGCTTGAAGGAATCCAGGATATGTCAGATGCTATCAAAGTCGCTGAACGGATTCAGAAGGAACTGGCATTACCCTTTGAACTTGACGGACAAGAAGTCTTCATCACGGCAAGTATTGGCATCGCGTTGAGTTCGACAGTAGACTATCAACACCCAGAAGAACTGTTGAGGGATGCAGATACAGCAATGTATCGAGCCAAGATGATAGGCAGAGCGCGTTATGAGCTATTCAACTCAGATATGTATGCTGATGCTCTAGCGAGATTGCAGTTAGAGACTGATTTGCGGCGAGCAATTGAACGCGAAGAATTTCGGGTTTATTATCAACCGATTGTTTCGCTCGCTAATGGCTCTATTTTAGGTTTTGAGGCTCTATTGCGCTGGCAGCACCCAGAGCGTGGTCTACTTAATCCAGCAGATTTTATTTCCCTAGCAGAGGAAACTGGACTAATTTTCTCCATTGGCAAATGGGCTTTGCATGAAGCTTGCCGCCAGATGCAAGTTTGGCGGGAATGTCATCGTTCTAAATTACTAAAGAAAATTAGTGTTAATCTCTCCGTCAAGCAATTTTCTCAGCCGGATTTGATAGAGCAGATTGGGCAAATTTTGCACTCAACTGGCCTGGATGCTGGTACTCTAATCCTAGAGATTACTGAAAAGGCAATTGTGGAAAATGGCGATAAGGTAACTGCCGCAATTTTACAACTTCGAGAGATGGGCATTGAGTTATCAATTGATGACTTTGGTACAGGCTACTCTTCATTAGGTGGTCTTTATAACTTTCCGATTAGTGTGTTGAAAATTGACCGTTCTTTCATCAGCATGATGGGCACTAATAGTAAGAATTTAGAAATTATTGAGATAATTGTCACTTTGGCACACAAGCTAGGTGTGGATGTGCTTGCCGAAGGGGTAGAGACAAAAGAGCAACTATTAGTTCTAAGAAAGTTAAACTGTCAATATGTCCAAGGACATTTTTTCTCAGTTCCGTTAAATAGCTCGGCAGCAGAAGCATTAATTATGGAAAATCCTCAATGGTAAGGGTTATTAAAAAATTCGTAATTGATAAGAACGCTTTTTTTATTCTCATAGCAATCATGAATCATAGCTACTAGAGACTGCCTTACTACATGGTGGCTTAGTTTGATTCAAGACGAGCCAACTTTCCTTAGCGGTAGCCAACATGAAACCATCAACTGTTGGGATCTTGCTATAGGAGAATGTTGAAAAACTTTGCGGCCACCCCGTCCCGATGAAGGCACGATCGTTAATGCAGCAGCAGAGTTGATGGAGGCACAGATGTGAACTTTAAAAGCTTTTGAGTCGGTAGAGGTGAATTCAAGTTGCTCAATGCCTACCAACTTTCGCTAAATTGGAAAAAGGAAAACTCAAGGGAATTTTAAATGTCAGCACAATTGTTACTGGTGGATGATGAACCAGGGATACGGGAAGCCGTGAAAGACTATTTGCAAGAGAGCGGTTTCAGCGTTCAAGTCGCCAGTAACGCCCTTGAAGGTTGGGAATGGATGCAGCTGAATACACCTGATTTAGTGATTTCTGATGTGATGATGCCTCAAGTAGATGGCTATCAATTCCTGAAGCAACTACGGGAAGACCCCCGTTTCCAAGCACTCCCAGTAGTATTTTTAACTGCTAAAGGTATGACAGGCGATCGCATTCAAGGCTATCACGCTGGTGTTGATGCCTATCTACCCAAACCCTTTGATCCAGACGAGTTAGTGGCTATAGTCGAAAATTTGCTAGCCCGTCGCGCCGCTAAGGCTGCGAGTACGGGAGATGATGCTGAAACCCCCGATCTTGCTGAACTAGCCAATCAGATTTCCCAAATTAAAGCATTGTTAACTCAAAGAAATGCTATTTCCCAATCGCCAGCCCCTTTTAAAATTGATTTGACTCCCAGAGAACAAAGTGTTTTAAATTTGGTCGCAGAAGGGTTAATGAACAAAGAAATCGCCCGTCGCTTAGAAACCAGCGTCCGCAATGTAGAAAAATACGTCAGCCGTTTATTTAGTAAAACCGGTACCAATAGCCGTACAGAGTTAGTTCGCTTTGCTCTAGAACACGGTCTTGCTAAATAGGGATTGGGCATGGGGCATTGGGCATTGGGCATTGGGCATTGGGCATTGGGCATTGGGCATTGGGCATTGGGCATTGGGCATTGGGCATTGGGCATTGGGCATTGGGCATTGGGCATTGGGCATTGGGCATTGGGCATTGGGCAT
>NZ_JAVRCD010000049.1:0-62151 GCF_034530895.1 Nostoc sp. DedQUE08 | reverse complement strand
AACAAATGAGTACTCCGAAATAACAAATGAGTACTCCGAAATAACAAATGAGTACCCCGAAATAACAAATGAGTACTCCGAAATAACAAATTGTTCAGGGTTGAGAAAAATTGGTATTGCACGCAGAGCCGCAAAGGATACAGAGGAAGAAGAGAATCGTTATGCACAATGCTATGCTTGCGTTAAAATGCGTAAGTCCTGTGTATCTGACTAGATGAGACCTTATCATCAAATCCCAATTTTCGAGTGTGGTGAACCGCTAATCAAGATTCCTTTAGAATTGTTTGCGGTGGAATCTCCCCATCCTTATGAAAAGTTAGGTGCGCCTTATGGCGATCGCTCTCCTTATTATCTTCGTCAAAGCGTCATTGAAAATTTGATTCGAGCGCAAAATTATCTTAATCTCTTGCATCCTAACTGGCGGATTCAAATTTTTGATGCCTATCGCCCAGTAGCAGTCCAGCAGTTTATGGTAGATTACAGCTTCGCCCAAGCAGTACGAGAAAGAGGACTGATTGAGGCAGACTTATCAGCAAACCAACGCCAAGAGATTTGGGAAGCGGTTTATGCAATTTGGGCTGCACCAAGTTTAGATGCAAAAACTCCGCCTCCTCACAGTACTGGTGGGGCGGTGGATGTGACGCTGGTAGATGATACTGGCGAAATAGTGGATATGGGTTCGCCAATTGACGAAATGTCAGAGCGATCGCATCCCGATTATTATGCCAATAGCGATCGCTCAGAAACGCAAAAGTATCATACTCATCGTCAACTATTGCGAGATGTAATGTTAAAAGCCGGCTTTCAACGCAATCCTAGAGAATGGTGGCATTTTTCTGTCGGCGATCAAATGTGGGCTTGGCTGAATAATCAATCTAATCCAGCCAATCCTACCACAGCACGTTATGGGCGGCTTGTATAGATGCGTTATTACAAAAAAATTCAGGAGTCAGAATTCAGAATTCAGAATTGAATTGGAGTCTAACTGGCAGACTTGCTCAATCTAATGCTGAATAAATGGTGATACTAAATGCGAAATCTTTCTTACGGAATCCATAAGGAATAAATAAGCGTTCATCCTACACTTTCTTCTTCTGACTACTGAATTCAGACTACTGAATACTTCTTCAAGCATCTTGAGGATTCAGTTCTTTTAACTCGTCGGTAGTGTAAGTACCAATGGGAGTCCAAACTAAATAAGGAAGGAGTAACAGCGCCGCCATTAGAGAAATCGGCAAAACGCAGATTGCCAAAACAACTCCTGAAATCAAACCGATTAGCCCAAGAACTTCCCCAACTTTGAGGCTGCGAAACCTCAACATTGTAGGTATGTAGGCGACGGTAATAATTTCCACCAAAAGGTATAAAGCCATTATTAGCCAAGTAATTAGGCTTCCGGGATTTTTTTCCCAGACAATAGTAGCTGAAGCCGCACCGCAAATAAAAATCACAGTCCAGATAACCGGAATCAGCGGCTCAAAAACTAACCAGCGAGGGCGACTTAGATTTGCAAACCATTTAACATCACGCGGCGTAATCAAGAAACTCCCAAGGGCGATGAAGAAAGTTACAGCCCCAATTATTATCCAAGATGGAATCATAATGCACTCCTGCTTTGTGTATTTTGTCAAGTCATACACTGCAAGTGTGACAATTTAGGCTAGATGTTTAATCATTCTTTGGTGCGAACCTTAGGCATCTTGAGGATTGAGACTCATCATCTGCCAAGTGGTATAAGTACCAATGGGACTCCAGAGTAAATAAGGAACTAGTAATAGGGCTGCCCAACCAGAAAAACCTAAGACTGCAAGTATCAATAAAACATCAATAATCAAACCTGTGCCACCGAGAATTGTACCCACTTTCAGACTGCGAAGCTTAAACATTACAGGCGTATAGGCAATGGTAACAATTTCTAATAGCAGATATAAACCCATGATTAACCAGGTTGAGGTACTTCCTGGGTCTTTTTCCCAGACAATATAAGCTGACCAAGCACCGCAAATAAATATTACAGTCCAAATAATCGGAATTGCGCCCTCAAAAGTTAGCCATCTCGGTCGTTGTAAACGCTTGAACCATTGGCGATCGCTAGGCGTAATCACGTTCGCTGCTAAAGCAACCAAGAAAGCCACGCCCCCAATCACCATCCAAGATTTAATCATGCCCGTTAGTCCTTTACAAGCGCTATTTATCGGTTAATATCACTCTTTATAGTGTGATTTTGTCAATTTAATTGCTAATTACTCATCATCCCTGAGTTTGAAACCTTCACATCATTTGGCTGGATTTTAAATTATGGAAATTGGGAATGGCACAAAAAGTACAAAGGACGTGATTCGTGTGACTTTTTTAGTGACAGGCGATTTGGATGCTATTTTTCCAGATGCGATCGCAAGAGCGCGTCCTGTTGGGATAATGTTGCAATGTTTGGATGTACAGCAAATGCACGTAGAAGGTAGCTTACAGCGCTGCATTCGGTTCTTAATCCACGCCTATCTGCCAGCCTTTGCCTCAATTCATCATATCTATTTACGCAACGTCGCTAGCTTGCGTCCCGACTGGAGTTTGCCTCAGCTTTTACAAGCATCACAGCCAGTAGTGAAGTCAAAAGTGTAAAATACTCATATTAATAAATAGAAGCGAACTTGCTAATAACGCCAAGGAAACGAATCGTCATCATTTATAGAGAATTGCTATTAGAGCGATGTAGATTTTATGACTCAACGCTTAGATTTCAGAGTAGATATTGAAGAAGCCATAAAAACGCTAAACCTTTCTTGCAATGATTTCAGGTTAGTTAGCCTTCATGAATACGAAGAGATATTGGTGTCAATTCTTGAGCGATTCACAAGCTTGGGTAAAAAAGGATTAAATTATCCCTGGTGGTGGGGTTCATTCAAAGAACCATCTTGCTCAATTCATCTCGAATATGCACCCGATGTTTTGAAAGAACTTGTACCTTTAGAAGAGACAGTGTGGTTTGTGGCTGAAGACTGGAAAAGAACTAAACAGCATGGTAATTTTTGGCTCTATGGGGGTGAGATCGAGGTAATTGCCGATTTAATAGGAGAAATGTATGGGTTTGAATATTACATAGTCTCGAAAAAGTTTGAGTGGCTACTGGGTGAAGATCGTCACGGGGTATTGATTGGTGTTGGGCAGTCTATGACTGAAAAGATACAAAACTTACAATCAAATCGTGAAAACGTCAGATAGGTTCAGCATTTTAAACCGATGCGTTAGCATTGTGCGTAAAAGATACTGCTGGCATAGCACTTAATCTGTTGACTCAACACCCATTCGAGAACTGGAAACACGCTTATAGACTGCAAGGAGACCATACACTATGACTGAAACAGTAGAGAAACTTAGGCTTGAACTTTCTCAGCTATCCATAGAAGAGCGTGCAGAGCTTGCTTACTTTTTGATCCATTCTTTAGACAAAGAAGTGGATAAAGATATAGACCTTGCTTGGGATATTCAGTTAACACAAAGGTTGGAAGATATTAGTAGTGGAATAGTTTCTGGTGAACAGTCAGATAAGGTATTCACTGAACTGCGAGACAAGTATTCGTGAAGCCGATTATTATCCACACCAAAGCACGAGAAGAGTTAGATAATTTCGGCTACTACGAGAAGCAAAAAGCAGGTCTAGGGCTAGATTTTTTATCTGAAGTGGAACAGTCTATTAGCAAGATTCAGCAAAACTCGAACATAAAAGCGCCGTATTAAATTGTAGGGCTGCGTCGTTATGTGATTCAGCATTTTCCTGATCTCATCTTCTATGCAGAAATTGAAGAGTTTATCTGGATTGTTGCAATAGCACATAGCAAGCGCAGACCGGATTATTGGAGAAGGCGATTTCAGTGAGTTTTTGATTAAGGTTAGCGATCGCTTTTTAACTACAACAGATTACATGATGAGGTAGAGATAATCGTAGGGGTACAATATGTTGTGCCTCTACCCGTGTACTTCATTTATTTTGTTAATCAAGTTTCACCGCGATCGCCATAAATAAGAAAATTGTGGAAGCTCAAAGATTGATCGGGAATAGAGATGGTAACATTAGCCTGTTAGCCTAATAGTTCATCCTATGTGTTTCTGGTTATCACCTACCTCTCGTCATGCTTATGGCTAAAACAACTAGGATTTTTGGCGCAAATTCTCTAAAGTTTAAAAGCAGGGGTCGAGAAACGGCAAGGACGCGCTGGCTCACCCCCCTAACTCACTTTTTACGTTTACCTTTGTACTTCCTGGTCGCTTTGCTATGCATTGTCGGTTCACCAGTGCTAGCCAAAGTTCCTGGCTCAATCAATTCTTTATCCCAACTGCCAATAAATAGTATAGTATCGCTGGCTGTGCCCACTGATGCCGCCTCACTCTTACAGCAGGGCAAAGTTTTATACAGTAATGGCAACTTTGCCAAAGCTGTAGAAGTTTTACAACAGGCTGTCCAAATATATAAGCAGCAAGGGGAGAGCCTTGGACTAGCAGTCACATTGGGTAATCTTTCCCTAGCTTACCAGCAACTCGGTGCATGGAATCAGGCGCAGCAGGCAATTACAGAAAGCTTAAATGTACTCCAAGAACCGGATAAAAACCAAAATCTGCAAATATTTGCCCAATCACTAGATATTCAAGGTCGTCTGCAATTGGCAATGGGAAAGTCCGAAGCGGCTTTGGCAACTTGGCAGCAAACAGAAGAAATTTACAAACAAGCAGATAATCAAAGTGGTGTGGTGCGATCGCTAATCAATCAAGCACAAGCTTGGCGCACCCAAGGATTTTACCCGCGAGCGATCAAAACCCTCGATCGAATAAGTCAGACGTTAAAATCTCAACCAGATTCTCTAGAAAAGACAGTGAGTTTGCGATCGCTCGGTGATGCCCTTTTGGTATTGGGCGATTTGAAAAAGTCACGCCAAGCATTAGAAGAAAGTCTGATAATTGCTCAAAATCTCCAATCAAGCGCTGATATTGGGGCTAGTCTGTTCAGCTTGGGGAATAATGCCCGCAAACAAAATCAAAAGGAACAGGCGATCGCCTATTATCAAAAAACAGTCGCAGTATCTCCCTCACCCCTCACAAAAGTTCAAGCACAACTCAATCACCTGGGACTACTAATCGAAGATAAAGAATGGGCAAAGGTGCAAACTCTTTTGCCATCGATTGAGTCCCAACTCAGGCAACTCCCTCTCAGCCGTGCGAGTATTTACGCTCATGTTAACTTTTCACAAAGTTTGGCAAAAGTCAAGAGTGGTGTCTTACAAGCATCGAGTCATAGTTTTTACTCAGGATTAAGTACAAAAGATTCAGCAAAATTACTCGCTAGTGCCATCCAGCAATCCCGCAGCTTAGAAGACAAGCGGGCAGAGGCTTATGCTCTAAAGAGTTTAGGCGGCTTGTACGAAGAAACCAGACAGTGGCCAGAAGCGCAAGACCTGACTCGGCAAGGATTAGCTTTGGCACAGAGTAGCAATGCACCAGAAATTACCTATAGCTTGGAGTGGCAGTTAGGTAGATTGCTTTGGGCACAAAAAGATATTAATGGTGCGATCGCCGCTTATGATGCTGCTGTAGACACTCTTGAATCTCTCCGCAGAGATTTAGTAGTCAATAAAGATGTAGTAAACCAGGATGTACAATTTGATTTCCGGGACAGTGTAGAACCCGTCTACCGCCAGTCAGTAGAGTTACTGCTGCAATCTCAAAAAGGAAAACCAAATGAAAAAATATTGGATAAAGCACGCCAACGGATTGAAGCACTCCAACTAGCAGAATTAGACGACTTCTTTCAGGAAGCTTGTCTGCAAGGTCAAAAAGTAGCCCTCGATCGAGTAGTAGACAAAGACAATACTAAGGCTGCCATCCTTTATCCAATTATTCTTCGTGACGAACTCCAGGTAATTGTCAAAATTCCCAAACAATCTCTGCAAAGCTATAGTACGAAGATTTCCCAAGGGGAAGTAGAGCAACTCTTAATAAAACTGCGAAGAAATCTTGTCGATCCAACTGCTACTAAGATCGTCCAAACCCAATCGCAACAAGTTTACAGTTGGCTGCTTAAACCCATTGAGTCACAATTGCAGCAAAGTGGTGTCGATACGTTAGTGTTCGTCCTAGATGGGCCATTACGCAATTTACCAATGGCAGCTCTTTACGATGGTAAACAATATTTAGTAGAGAAGTATGCGATCGCCCTGAGCGTCGGTCTACAACTCCTCGACCCGAAACCGCTAATTAAACAGCAACTCAGAGCGCTAACCGCAGGACTGACTCAGCCACCGCCAGGATTTCCCAAGTTTGCACCATTGCTAGCGATCAAATCTGAATTTGACGGTATTACGAAAGCAGGAGTTTCGACAACTAGCCTATTGGATGGGGATTTTAAGAAAAAGAATTTGGAAAGTGAAATTGATGCTGCTTCATTCAACATAGTGCATTTGGCAACCCACGGTCAGTTTAGCTCCCGCCTCGAAGACACTTTTATTTTAGATTTCGATGGTCAGATAAATGTCAAAGATTTTGATACTCTCTTCCACAGCCAGGGTAAAACCGTAGTAGAATTATTAGTTTTGAGTGCTTGCCAGACAGCAACAGGAGACAGCCGGGCAGCACTGGGTCTAGCAGGAGCAGCTGTCCGAGCTGGGGCACGTAGTACCATCGCTTCTTTGTGGCAAATTGATGATGAATCAACAGCGATGTTTGTTAGTGCCTTCTATCGAGAACTCAAGAGTGGCAAAATCACCAAAGCCGAAGCAGTCCATCGTGCCCAACTACAACTGCTGAAACACCCCAATTACAGAGCGCCAAGCTTTTGGTCTGCTTATGTATTGATTGGTAATTGGTTGTGATTTGGGGATTGGGGACTGGGGACTGGGGATTGGGGACTGGGGATTGGGAATTGGGGACTGGGGACTGGGGACTGGGGATTGGGAATTGGGGACTGGGGACTGGGGACTGGGGACTGAGGATTGGGAATTGGGGACTCGTTCATCTAGCTCAAAACCTCAAATCTCCCAATCACTAATCACCAATTACCTAATCTAGTGCCATACTCTTCTTTACCTTGTTGTTGGGAACGAATGAAACGACAGTAACCCTTAAGACCTTTTTCAATCTGGTCTTTAAGTTGACTAACCCAGTGTAATTGTTCTGTATTGCAGTACCCCAGGCTTTCAGCAATAATGAAAGCACTTTTAGTCTCAGTTAATGAACCACAAGCAATGTACATAAAACGCAATCTATCTAGATAATGATAACGTCCGTAGCCCTCAGCTATGTTCAGTAAAACACTACAAGCCGATCTTCGTAATTGATCGCTCAAATTGTAACGCTCAAAAGTTGGCAACCTATCTGCTAGTCGATAAGCTGCTTTTAGTAGCTTGACGCTATCTTGATAGAAGTCTAAAGACTCAAAACCTCTATCTCCCATATCATCTTAATAATATACAAACAATCCCTCAATTTTATGGGATATTTTTACCTAATCCCCAGTCCCCAGTCCCCAGTCCCCAATCCCAATTATCTTTTTCCAGTATTCAGTTTTGTGGCATAAATTTATTGAATGCGGGTGATATATACATAGCAGCATTGAACCCTAGAAATTGACTTATGAATAACTCCACCTATCAGCTAGATGATTTCGCTTTAACATTGCCGATTTCCCAAACAGCTCGCATAACTGCCCAGCAATTTGCTAACCAGCAACCAAATCTTGAAAAAGCAGAGCAAGTCCGGCTGAATACTTTAGCTGTATGGGTGGTGAATGACTACTTGCAGATGATGGATATTCCTACCGATCTTCAAGCTAGTGACAGTTGGAACCCGATTGTGCGCCTTTGTGGGGATGTCGCTGATTTAGAACTGCCCTCAATTGGCCGTCTGGAGTGTCGCCCTGTCCATCTGCATCAGGAGATATGTTTTATTCCTCCAGAAACTTGGGAAGAACGGGTGGGTTATTTAATAGTTCAATTTGATGAATCGCTCGAAGAAGCAAGGCTGCTTGGTTTTATCCCTAGTGTGACAACCCAAACAGTTCCTTTAGCGCAACTGCAACCATTAGAAGCGTTTATTGACCGCATCTGGGAACTGCGTCAATCCCCAGCTAATTCATTAGTGAATTTGAGCCAATGGTTTGCTGGTATATTTGAGACTGGTTGGGAAACTATTGAATCGCTGTGGAATGTGCCGGAACTTATGCCAAATTATGCCTTTCGCAGTGTTGAAACTTTAGAATTAGATACCCTCAAACAACCAGAATCAATTACTAAACGGGCAAAAGTGATTGATTTAGGTATCCAAATCCACAACCAACCTGTGATGTTGATTGTAGAAATCAGCCCCGAAAAAGATCGACAAACTAGTATTCATCTCCAATTGCACGCCACTGGAAATCAAATTTACTTGCCACCAGGAGTTCATCTCACTGTTATAGATAGTTCAGGAGCAATATTTCTTGACGCTCAATCGAGAAAATCAGACAACTACATTCAGTTGCAGTTTCGTGGTGAACCTACAGAGCAATTTAGTGTTAGGGTCGCCTTGGATAATACCAGTATTACCGAATATTTCCGAATTTGAAATATGTAACTATCTTCCTTGTTTGTCAGTAATTTATTAAGTGATAATTCATTAATTGAAAATTAAAAATTAAAAATCCAAGCTAGTTTTTGGGGATTTTGAAAAAAATCTGTAGATACTTGTGAAGCTTGCGATCGGACATTAGAACAGGGCACGATCTTGCATGGGGAAATAGCGACGGTTATGGGTAAATTAGTGGCGATCAAATTTGGAGAGGGTAGTTTTGAGCAGGGGTTTGCTGTCACCCTCCAAATTGGTGAAGAACACGAGCGTGCTACAACCGAAATCACTGGGAGGCTCCCTTCATTCCCGGAAATGCCGCTCTATTATAGTCATTGGCAGTCTAGTTATCGGCAGATAGGTAATCGTTATCGCCTCCATGCTGACAAAATGCAAGTGACGAATGTATCGATGGTGCAAGACTGCGAAAACGCTTCTCATATTTTGCGGGCACGCTTTAATACCTGGCTGCGAGCAGAGGAATTTCGCCCTTTGAGGGAAAAATGGTTAGAAAGATTATCATCCAGCGACGAAGTACGGGTAATTTTGCAAACAGAAAATAGCCAATTGCAGCTATTACCCTGGCATCTGTGGGAGTTATTAGAACGCTATCCCAAAGCTGAAATTGCCCTTTCTTCACCATCTTACGATCGCATTCACAAGCCACGCACTCTCAATCAATTAGTCAATATTTTGGCAATTGTCGGCAATAGTAAAGGGATTGATACCCAAGCCGATCGAGCTTTACTGCAACAGTGTAGTAACGCACAGGTGAGCTTTTTGGTAGAACCACAACGTAAGGACTTGACTGAGCATCTCTGGGGAAAAAACTGGGATATTCTCTTTTTTGCCGGACACAGTTCCAGTCAAGGAAATGGAGAAAGCGGACGAATTTACCTGAATAGAACTGATAGTCTTACCATTGGCGAGTTAAAGTACGCTCTCAAAAAAGCCATTGAAAATGGTTTGCAATTAGCTATATTCAACTCCTGTGATGGATTGGGGTTGGCGCGAGAATTGGCTGATTTGCAAATTCCTCAAATAATTGTCATGCGCGAACCCGTCCCAGACCAGGTTGCGAAGGAGTTTTTAAAATATTTTCTCCAAGGCTTTGCCGGTGGCGAGTCTTTATATCAAGCGGTACGCCAAGCGCGGGAACGCTTGCAAGGACTTGAAGATAAATTTCCTTGTGCGACTTGGCTACCAGTAATTTGCCAAAATCCGGCGCAGATACCACCGACTTGGGATGAATTAAGGTCTACAAAATCTGAAGATGAAGAGCCAGCAAGTTTACCTTTGTCTAACAAACGCAGATTTAAGAGAACTGTGTTATCCAGCTTGGCAGTTACAGCCTTGGTTTGTGGCGTGAGATTGGTGGGATTGCTAGAAAATCCAGAGATTCAAGCCTTTGATTTAATGATGCGATCGCGCCCCACAGAAGGACTCGATCCTCGACTGTTGATTATCACAATTGACGATGAAGATTTAGCAATTCAAAGACAAAATGGCGAGTCCTTAATTGGAGCTTCTATTTCGGAAAAATCTCTGAATAAACTCTTAGCAAAACTGAATCAATACCAACCCCGCGCGATCGGCTTAGATGTCTACCGTGATTTTCAGGCCAAAGAGCCAGATTTAATTACTCGTCTCCAGCAAACTCAGAACTTGGTTGGCGTATGCAAAGGGAGCGATCGCACAGGAAATATCAAAGGCATTAAGCCGCCACCAGAAATCCCTCCAGCAAATCTGGGATTCAGTGACTTTATTCACGATCGCGATGGAGTTATTCGTCGGCATCTTCTGTTCATGAATCAGGAGACCACATCATCGTGTTTTACTCCATATTCCTTCAGTTTACAACTAGCATCCCTTTATCTGCACCCTTTAGGAATTCAAACAAAGTTCACCCCTGAAGGAAATTTGCAGTTGGGTAAGACTATTTTTGAGAATCTGAAGTCTCGTACTGGTGGCTATCAAAATATTGATGCGAATGGCGGTCAAATCTTACTCAACTATCGTTCTTCAAAAGAAATAGCCGAACAGGTAACGCTAACGCAATTTTTATCTAGTCCAATTAACCCCAACGCCATCAAAAACCGGATTGTTTTGATTGGTGTGACTGCAAAGGGGGATTCTCCAGACACTTGGTCTACACCTTATGGCATTCCTTTAGACGAGCAAATGCCAGGAGTACTGGTACAAGCTCACATGGTCAGCCAGATCCTTGGTGCAGTCCAAGATGGGCGGCCGTTGCTGCGGGCTTGGTCATGGTGGGCGGAGGTAATCTGGATTTGGGTCTGGTCTTTGATTGGGGGAGTCCTAGCTTGGCGCAGGTTTTCTTTACCCTGGTTGGCGTTGGCAATGGGTGTTGCTTCTAGCGTTTTGTATGTAGTTTGCTTTGGTCTGTTAATTTCAGGTGCTTGGGTGCCTTTCGTACCGTCGGCTTTATCGTTGTTAGCTATGGGAGTTTTAATGTCAATTTATAGTAATTCAAAAACAAAAGTGCGGGCGGGGAATGGGGAATAGGAGCAGGGGAGCAGAGGAGCAGAGGAGATGAGGGGACAAGGGGACAAGGGGACAAGGAGATAAACAAAACTCCTAACTCCTAACTCAGCACGGGCTAAACGCCCCGCTTCCGCTAACAGCACTCCTAACGCCCAGTGCCCAATCTAAAATCTAAAATCTAAAATCTAAAATCCGATGAGGTCAGGTTTCTATGAATTCAAATTCACAACCGATAAAGCTGTTTTTAGTAGTAGCTTTTAGCTGTACAAGTTTATCAGTTAGTCTGACTCCAGTACTGGCGAAACCAACCCCTAATCGCTCTGATGCTAAAACAATCCTTGCTCAAGCTAAAACCTTTAATCAACCTCCAATTCCAGCTGGCTCCCCTCCTGGAGGTCGCGTTCGTGGTGGAGCGAAGCGCACCGGGCCGGAGGGATGTCCACTTACTAAACCTGACCTGACTGCTTTAGTCCCCTTTACTCAGGAAGCTAATTCAGTGATTAATGTCTGGGGACAAACAACAGTAGAACATCCAAGTTGGTTTTTCTATGTGCCATATACCAAAGATTTGCCCTATACAGTTGAATTTGTGTTGCAAGATCCAGATGCTAACGAGGTATACAAAAAAGCGATCGCTCTACCGGATAAGCCCGGAGTCATCCGCGTTTCTTTGCCTAGCACTGCTCCCACTTTAGCAGTAGGCCAACAATACCGCTGGTTTTTCACAATTAACTGTGACAAGCAACAGAATGCTCCTCCAAGTTTTGTTGAAGGGGTAATAAAACGAGTTAACCTCAGTCAACCAACAGTCAAACAACTAGAAACGGCAGAACCTCTAAAGCGCTATGCTATCTATGCCCAAAATGGGATATGGTACGAGGCACTGACAACGTTGGCTGAACTGCGTCAAAAAAATCCTCAAGATGCAGCCCTGAAAGCAGAGTGGCGAAATTTGTTAAGCAGCATCCGTTTAGATGATGTTGCCGGAGAACCCATTCTTCCAGGAACACCTTAAACTAGGAAAAAATTTTTAATATAGCAAGGGACTGGGGACTGGGGACTGGGGACTGGGGACTGGGTGAAAAGCCTTTTTGTGTCTAAGTTTTATCGTCTGTTGATGTCCTAACCACCTTGACTGTTGCTATACCAATTTGAAAAAAGAATGGAAAAAATAGACCATTTGTAGAGACGCGATGAATCGCGTCTTGACTTTACACCGATTCATCGATTGAATTTGTATAAGCAAAGATTTGATGTAGAGACGTTGCAATACAACATCTCTA
Source organism: Nostoc sp. DedQUE08 (assembly GCF_034530895.1). Lineage (NCBI taxonomy): Bacteria > Bacillati > Cyanobacteriota > Cyanophyceae > Nostocales > Nostocaceae > Nostoc > Nostoc sp. DedQUE08. The sequence goes on along the minus strand of NZ_JAVRCD010000049.1, from coordinate 49,777 downwards.
CAGTTGTGTTGTTTAGTTTGCAGCAGCACTTACTAAACCATTGTGCCTGAGCAAAGCGATCGTACTTGGTTCACGACCCCGGAAAGTTTTAAACACCTCCATTGGATGCTTGCTACCACCGAGTGCTAGTACTGTATCCCGATAACGCCGACCTGTCACTTTTATAGCTTCTTCATTTTCTAGCCCAGCTTCTTCAAAAGCGGCAAAAGCGTCAGCACTTAGTACCTCAGCCCATTTGTAACTGTAGTAACCTGCTGCATAACCACCCTCAAAAATGTGCCCAAAAGAACACAGTATTGAATCTTCTGGAAGTGGTGGTAAAACAGTAGTAGTCTTAGCTATGCGATGACGCACATCTGCTGGAGTTTCATTGCTGCCAGAACGATAGCGGTAATGTAGTTCTAAATCAACACTGCTAAGGTGAATTTGCCGTAACATACCAGTACCACTCATATAATTACGCGCCGCTAGCAGCTTTTGATAATAATGCTCTGGTAGAGCTTCTCCAGTTGCGTAGTGTTTAGCCATACCAAACAAAGTGGGTCGCTCATAACACCAGTTTTCCATAAACTGACTGGGTAGTTCCACTGCATCCCATTCCACATTATTGATACCTGCGGCTCCCGCATAGTCAACCTTGGTGAGCATGTGGTGCAATCCATGACCAAACTCGTGGAACAAAGTCTCTACTTCATAGAAAGTCATCAAACTCGGCTTACTATCTACTGGGGGAGTTTGGTTACATATCAAATAAGCCACAGGCAAACGGATGGCAGTTGCATCATTTTCATTTTTGGCACGATTGATGCATACATCCATCCAAGCACCACCACGTTTTTCTGCTGGACGGCTATAGGGATCTAAGTAGAAGTAAGCGATGGGAGAACCAGTTTCATCGGCTATTTGAAAATAACGGACATCTTCATGCCATACTGGGGCTTGGCCATCAGCAGGGGTTACTGTAACACCAAATAGCCGCTTAACAAGTCCAAACAAGCCATCTAGCACTTGGGGAAGGGGAAAATAGGGACGTAATTCTTCAGCGGTAAAGGCAAATTTTGCTTCTCGTTGGCGTTCTGCCCAAAAGCTGATGTCCCAATGTTTTAAATCTTGATATTCTTCTCCATAAGATGCAGCAAAAGCTTGGAGTTCTTTTAAGTCTTTGACAGCAGCATCATAACTGGCCTGGCGTAGTTCTTCTAATAGTGCTTCAACTGCCTCAACGTTAGGAGCCATTTTACTTGCAAGGCTCAATTCGGCAAAACTCTTAAAGCCAAGTATATCTGCGAGTTCTTGCCGTAACTCCAAAATACGCACAATTAACGGGTTATTATCTAAATCGCCACTAGAAGCACGAGTGATATGAGCTTTGTAGAGCTTTTCACGCAAATCTCGACGGGTGCTGTGCTGCATGAAAGGGCCGTAGCTGGGGAAGTCTAAAGTAATGCGCCAAGGGCCATTTTCTGGTGTGGCATTCTCTTCTTTTGCGGCTCGTGCAGCTTGAGCGGCTAAACTCACCAAACTTGGTGGTAAACCGTCAATTTCCGCTTTTGTTGTCAGGGTTAAGCTAAAGGCTTTTGTGGCATCAAGTACATGGTTAGAGAATTTAGTAGAAAGTTCTGCCAACTCCATCTGAATGGCGTTGAAACGGTCTCTTGCTTCTCCTTTTAAGCCTACCCCAGAAAGTTCTGCATCTCGAATGGCGGCTTCTACAATGCGCTGTTGGGCTAATTCTAAAGTTGCCCAACTATCACTGCTACGAAGTGCCTTAAAAGCATTGTAGATGGGTTGGCTTTGACCGAGTTTGTTGATAAATTGTACGACTAGTGGCTGTACGATTTCATGAGCTTCGCGCAGTTCCGGGCTATTTTTAACACCCATTAAATGATTTACCGCCCCCCAACTCCAGGTAAGCCGTTCTGTCAGCTTTTCTAAGGGTTCTACTAAACCACTCCAAGTCGGCTGTACATTAGCCTCTAAGGTGGCAAGTTGCTGGTCAAGTTCTGCTAGCAACTGATTGAAGGCGGGTACTACTCGTTCTGGTTTAATCTCTGTAAATGGAGGTAAACCAGTGCCTTGGAGTAAGGGATTATCGGAAATAATGGTACTTGCACTCATGATTTTGTGTGAACTGCGAACGAAAAAAAATCATTGTTGATTTTTATTTATATATCTTCTAATGTAACGATCGCTGTGCTATTTAGTATTGCCATTGTGGCAAAAAGCTAAAAAAAACGATAATTCCTCACAAAAGTATCCCGATATAACTATTTTGTTTGGTATTTGAACAACATTGTTGGGGATTGGGCATTGGGCAAAACCTTAGCTAGCCGCTAACAGCACGGGCTAAACCTTAGCTTTCCGCTAACAGCACTCTTGAGGGACATTGGACATGGTTATTCTCTCTCATCACCTTTGTCTTCTTCATTTACTCGGCAGTTCTAGAAATTTCAAGGAAAGTGCCTGAGATAATATAATCATCCAGGCATCTTCTCAACAGGTGGCTAATGATGACCGAAACAGAAAAGGATACAGGCAACTAAATTTATTTATGGAAATTGTTAATTTTGAATTTTGAATTCGGAGCGTTCGCCCTTGGCGTCTCGAAGAGAAGCGACGTGACTAGCCTCTTACCCAGTTCTCAATCAACAGAAGTTTTTTATCCAAGCTCGGATGGTGAACCTTTAGCAGAAAGTTATGCTCATTTATGTGCTTTACTGGCAACTTTAGAAGTATTGAGGCAATATTTGCTGGATCGGCAAGCAACGGTTTTGAGTAACCAGTTTCTCTATTATGCTCAGGGTTTTCCAAGGTTACGGGTAGCTGCTGATGTAATGGTGATTTTTAATGTCGCTCCTGGAGGACGGGATAATTACAAGATATGGGAAGAGGGACAAGTGCCTGTAGTAATCCTTGAAATGACCTCCGAGGGTACTAAAAACCAGGACACGGGTTTCAAGAAGACGCTCTATGAACAATTAGGCGTAATAGAGTACTGGTTATTTGATCCCAAGGGAGAGTGGATTAAGGAGAAATTGCAAGGGTATCGACTGCGAGGTGAGGTGTATGGGCCAATTACAGATAGTCGATGTGAACTTTTGCAGCTGCGCTTGCAAATAGAATGGCAACTGATCGGTTTTTATCGAGAAGACACTGGAGAAAAGTTGCTGATTCCAGAGGAGTTGGCAAAGGCACTGAAACAGGAAAGATTGGTGAGAGAACAAGCAGAGTCGCAGGTGGAAAGGTTGAAAGAACAACTGTGATCGCTTGGCGTTGACCCTGATATTATCTAGCTATAGATTTGCGATCGCATGTGGCGGGTGCTTCGCACTATCACAAAAAGACGCGATCGTGTACTATATCAAACAGGTAAATTGTCCGTCAGCATAGGCGTTAACTTGAAAGCGCAGTTTCAACCGAAGAATTCCACATTTTCAAGGCGTGTAAGCGTACAAATTAACTGACCATCAGCGAGCTTCCTTACAAACCGCAAAGGAAGGCTCTATATTTCCATATTTATGATATTATTTGGCAACTCATCTTTTTACTCGTAAAATCGAAGACAAGATCAAGGTCAGTAGAAAAGAGTCCCTAAATTAATGAATACGTTAATCAGTCAGGGTGGAAGAGCTATCACTAAATTTCAGGTGATAGACCGGATAAACGATATAGCTTGGCAAGCTCACCAAGGCAGCGTTGCGGCGATTATTCAGCTATTGAACGAAAAGCTAGCCCAGTCGTGTGTCAGAACTAGAGCCATTTTTTCTGATGGTGTCTTACAAATTCTGTGCGAGGCAGCTAAAGTAGAGCAACTTGAGCAATCTCCCCTGGTAGAACAAATCCAGCAAATTCTTGAGTCTATCGCCCCACGTCACATTCGCCGCGTCAAGATCAACAGTCGGATTGTTCGAGAACAACAATTGCTGTGGTTAAAAGAAATAGATAGCGATCGCGAAAATCAATTGCTTTGGTCACAGGAAATTACATTAATTCAGCCAAATGTTGTAAAGCAATTAATTAAAGATTTCACAGAAGCTCAAGCTGAACTAGGAAAACCAAATTATCCTAAAACTCAAGTCTCTCGTCCTTTAGTACTCATTAACAAAGAAAAATACAAAAATAAACCTAAAACAAAGATATTAGCAGCAGCAGGTTTATGCTCGCTGTTATTGCTTAGTTGGGTTGTTTATGCCCAGCTAGGTAATAAATTGAAAAACCTAATACAACCAGAAACTTCCAAATCTTTAACTACAGAAAACACTAACGATAGCAAAGCCCAAATACCGTCTCGCGCTCCTAACAATACCTTTTCTGAGCCTTCTGACGATCCATTTCAAATATCTGTGCGAATTGCCAACCAAGCTTCTGCATCTGGAAAAACAGCTACAACCTCAACTCAGTGGTTAGAGATTGCTGCTAAGTGGCAACGGGCTTCAGATTTAATGAGTACGGTACCACAAACCCACAGCCGTTATCAAGAAGCTAAAATTCGTACTCAACTTTATAAAAAATACAGTGAGGCGGCACAGAAAGAAGCAGATAAGAGTAAATCTTAGTTTTTTCTGATTGGAAGACTTCGATTAGTGATTAGTATTCCAGTAGCGATCAATGGATCGTTTACTTTACTTATCGCGCTTCATCCAAGCGCGTAAAACTAATTTCAATGGCTAACGCTTTTCTTGGGGAATAGGAGCAAATTCCCCACTTGATAATATTAGTTATACCACCGAACAGGCGCGAAAGGGTTTTAGATAACACATATTTAATTTCTGAAGATATCTATAAAGAAATCGACCTTATTGTGAATAAAGTCGATTTAATCAGGTGGATTCATTTATGGGGTTAATCCAAAATCCAAAATGTGTATGTCCCCTAACTCAGGAGTTCTCCTGTTTCTTGCAGGGAGTGCAAGCGGCGGTAAATACCCTCATGACGCAAGAGTTCATCGTGGCTACCCACTTCTACAATCTTTCCTTGCTCTAGAACGACAATTTTATCAGCTTCCCGGACTGTGCTTAAACGATGGGCAATAACAATGGTGGTGCAAGTGCCCTGAATCGATCGCATCGCTAGCTGAATTGAACGCTCAGACTCATAATCTAAACTAGAGGTGGCTTCGTCAAAAACCAGCACGTCTGGTTCCACTAACAACGCTCTAGCAATTCCCAAGCGTTGTCTTTGTCCTCCAGATAACCTGACACCTCGTTCTCCCACGACAGTGTAATAACCTTTGGGTAAGTGCTGCACTACTTCATCGACTCTGGCAATTCTACAGGCTTCTTGAACCTGCTCGAAAGTGGCATTCGTTCTGCCATAAGTCAGGTTATCCAAGATAGTACCGTTGAAAACGTCTACTTCTTGGTGAACGATCGCTAATCTTCGTCTATACTTACCGACATCCAAAGTGCGAATATCTTGACCATCAATCAGAATTTGACCTGCTTGAGGTTCAAAATATCGCAACAACAATTTCACTAAAGTAGACTTACCAGAACCGGAACGCCCCACTAATGCCACTGTTTGGTATGGCTCAATCAACAAGTTGATATCTTGCAAAACCTGACGGTTGGCATCATATCCAAAAGTGAGGTGCGACAACTCAATTTTTCCAGTAAATTTATAAGGTGATTCTGTCTGGTTGCTTTCTTCTAAGAGACTAGCTGAATCAGATGCAGTTGGCTCTTGCAGAAATTCGTGAAACCGCAGCATGGAAGAATAACGACGGGCAAAAACTTCTGCCAAGCTACCAATAGGTTCTAATTCGGCATAAGCCATGCTAGAAAGAGTTAAGGTCATGACAAAGTGACCGAGAGAAATTCTCCCATTTACTGTTGCTGCTAAAGTTAAACCCAGTATTGCAAACACACAAAACTGAATTACGGTTCTTTGCCAAGTACCCAATATCGTATAACCTTTGTGGATGCGATAATCAAGCACCATTAGTTCGCGATTCAAACGTTGCTTTTGCCGCTTCAGTTCTCTAGCTTCTGTAGCAAATGCTTTCACCGTTTTGATATTGGTGATTAATTCGGAAGTGCGGCTTTCGGTGTTCTCTCCATATTTATCCAGACGAGTTTCGTACCTAATTAGCTGTTGTAAACCCTTCAAGCTGAAGCTGAGAATAATTACAAAGGAAATTAGATACAAAATTGCAATCCGCCACTCAATGAACAAGATAAACACAAAAATCCCCAGTACACGAGCCAGTTTAGGAATCAACTGTCCGGCGATTTCGGGATATGCCCAAGTGTGGTTAGCAACACCTCTAGCTACTCTGCCGGCAATGCGTCCAGGGTTATTTTCATCATAAAATTCTAGTGGCAGAGTCAGAACTTTAGCGATCGCTGTTTCGTTTTTCTCTCGACGCGACCTGAAAGCTATATCCCAATGAAACCAATTGGTTAACCAGGGTTGTGTTGGCGCTCTCACTACGGTGACAACGAAAATTAAACCCAGTAATACACCCAAAGATAGAGTTTTATTAACTGGGTAATTGGTGATGTCCGAAAAAGTTGCGATCGCACTTTGAAGTGGTTTGTCCAAGGGTTGAGCAGATAAAATGTTTAAAATCTGTCCGATCGCATAAGGGACAACCAAATCAATAACTTCGTAAACGCTGGATGCTCCAATACTAAAGAGACTCAGCTTCCAATCAGAGCGAAAGTAATTGACAATATCTTGAAATTTGGCCATGATGCACACCGTCCAAGAGCGCGATCGTAAACTTGGAATTTATATACTACAAATGTATTACAAAAGTAGTCAAGAGCTAGATGACAAATCACTCTTTGGGAGTAGTTGGTAGCTCTTGAGGGAAAAATTCGAGGCGATAGCGGTAGAGAGCAACTGGTCGAAAACCAGCTTTAAAGTAATCTGGATCTTGGGATGAAAGATAGACAGCAGTAACTTGATCTGCTTCAATCACCGGATTAGATGTTGAAACTTGATGATAAGCCGTAGTCGATTCTACAGAGTTTAAATAGGGGCGCGAACCGCCTTTAAATAGTTGTTGAAACACTTCTGTGGTGATGAACTTGCCATCAGGGGTAGTTTCTGTAGCACGTGCAGTCACAATAGAAACTAGTTGGCGACTGCTACGCAAGAACGTAATTTGACGATTAGGTGAATCTGGATCTACTTTGACTGATAACACTGCTTTATCCCCTAAATAAGCTCTTGCCAAATTCAAGCTATTAAACGCTCTATCCGCTACTAAAATTGGGGATTTGTCACCTATCCGAGTAAGTATTTTTAATCCAGAAATAGGTGGTTGCTGTTTCACAAATCTTACTACAAAACTCACAGGCTGATTTAATTGCCGATGATTACCTTCAAACCCTGGTGTTACAATTTCTGGTGCTAAAGGTGCAGCTAAATCTACTAAGGTACTTGTAACTTTCCAAGTTCCAGCCATCCATTCAGGGTAAACTAAATCACCCGAAGCAGGTTGCACTGAAGTTAGTTTTTCCCATTGAGGAAAATTTGCTAACCTTTGAGATAACTCTCCTGCAAAAGCTTCACCATCCCACATAAGGAATAAAAACAGCAAGCAAAAACTCCAAATTACCTTGATTACAAGCATTAGCAGTTTTGTATTTAATGGTTATTGTTTACCGATTAAAAATTAAGTAATTTTCTGTAATAAATTAAAACTTTGTAGTGAGATAATTAGCCCTATCCCAAATTTATAGTGATAGCATGACATTGGCATTAGGTATGATTGAAGTTTATGGCGTTCCCACAGCAGTGGAAGTGGGAGATGCCATGTGTAAAGCTGCCCGTGTAACCCTTGTTGGTTATGAAAACACTGATTTGGGACGAATTACTGTCTTAATTCGAGGAGCTATAGGCGAGGTGAATGTAGCAGTGACAGCAGGATTAAAGGCGGTGCTGCGAGTTGACGGTGGCGAGGTACTTTCTAATCACATTATTCCCCGTCCCCACGAAAATTTAGAATATGTTTTACCGATTCATCGCAGCGTTAATATCGAGCAGTTCAGTGCAGATATCCGATTTCCTCCACCCCTATCAGTTTAGGTGTATTAAATTTCTGCTGGTAAAGGTTGCCAAACTTCCCCATACTTCTCTTTTAAAGTTTCCCAAGCTTCCACTTGTCCTAGTTCATATTCTCCTGGTTTACCCCATTGTAAAAATAAGCTTAAAGCAGACTCCTGTTTATCATCTAAAAACCGAATGGCATAGGTTGTAAAGTTACCTCTTTTCGCTTCACCTGTTTCAAATTTAACCTGAATAATTTTGTCCATATTCAAATGAAATTCAAAGCCTTCGGTGTGCATATTTGCATACTTACCCTTTGGTAATTCTGCATAAAATAGTTTTTCAATCTTGCCCCGTGCTTCTAATACAGCCGCGCTACTAGTAACAATTAAACGCAAAGTTCCAAGAGTCTCACAAGCTTCTAAAAAGTCTTTTAATGTTGTGGTCATTTGTCATTTGTCCTTTGTCATTTGTCGTTGGTTAAACGATGATTCATAATACCAATTCAATTAATGATTGCAACATATCCTTGGGTAAAGACGCGACGCCAGTCGCTACAACGGGGAGGCAGCGCGGTCTTGGGGGTTCCCCCATGAGCGACTGCCGTGGGAACCCCCGCAACGCGCTGGCTCATGAATCGCGTCTCTACAAATGGTTTATTTGTCGCATTATTTTTTCAAATTGGTATAACTAATGCCCAATGCCCCATGCCCCATTCTCAATCCCTATTTTTCGTATTGTTCATAAGCCGCAACAATGCGCTGAACTAGCGGATGGCGCACGACATCTTTTTGAGAAAATTCGCAAAAAGCAATACCTTCAACGTGTTTTAAAATTTGTAAAGCTACTCCTAAACCCGATTGTTGGTGAAGTGGTAAATCAGTTTGTGTCATATCGCCTGTAATCACCATCCGCGAACGGAAACCCAAACGAGTCAAAACCATTTTCATTTGAGCAGGTGTAGTATTTTGCGCTTCATCTACAATTACAAAAGCGTTATTAAGGGTGCGTCCCCGCATATAAGCCAGTGGTGCGACTTCAATTACACCGCGTTCCATTAAACTGGGTACTTTTTCTGGATCGATAAATTCATAAATAGCATCGTAAAGTGGACGAAGATAGGGATTAACTTTCTGCTGTAAGTCTCCAGGCAAAAAACCGAGCTTTTCACCAGCTTCGACAGCAGGGCGAGTTAAAATTAGCTTTTCAAATTGGTTGGCAAGGAGTGCTTGGACGGCGACAACAACAGCGAGATAAGTCTTGCCAGTACCAGCAGGGCCAATTCCAAAGGTAAGATCGCGTTTGCGGAGTGCGTCGATATATTGACGCTGGCGGAAGGTTTTGGCACGGACTTCTTCACCCCGGCGACTTTTGGCGAGGACATTTCGCTGTAAATCTTGTAGTTCCCCTTGCCGATCGCTATCTATGGCTTGACGGGCTGTTAAAATATCCGCACTGGAAATAGTATTGCCTTTAATCCAGAGGTCTTCAAGCGATCGCACTAATCGAGAAGCCAAATCAATTTGCTTTTCAGTACCAGAAATCACTAATTCCTGTCCGCGTAGCACTAAAGTGGCTCCTGTTTGCTGAGATAAGATTTTGAGATTTTCTTCTCCATCTCCAGCTAGAGCGATCGCACTGGTAATATTCGGCAGCTGAATTGTTAAGGCACCTGCCATAGTATTTCTTAATTGGTGAGGATCTGTATTTGACAAAGGTTAATTTTTCTCGCTAACGGCGAATTTATACTTTTATTACCTACATTTTGAAAAATATTTGCAACAAATTAATCATCCATAGGGGCGTACAGCTTGCCCTCATCCCCTAACCCCTTCTCCCATATTGGGAGAAAGGGAACTGGAGAATTTACTCCCTCCCAACATGGTAGAGGGGCTGGGGGTGAGGGCATAGCCCCTACTGGTGAAGAGTTCAAAAAAAGATTTAAAAATCTTTTTGTTACTTTCCATCTTTATAAAAATTCTGAGCGGAGGTAACAACAACCGCTCAGATTTACTCTCTAGTTTCAACCTAACGGAGGCGCGGTTTAACAATGGGTTTAGGCCCATCATTTCGCGGTTCTCTCTTAATCGGCGGTGGCGATCGATCTTCAGTGTCTTCATCAAAAGACATACCCTCCCGGCCCGGAGTGGTGCTGCCGTAGATATCCAGGTATGTTGATTGCCCAGCTGCGGCTGCGGCTGCGGCAATTACTGTACGAATTGCCTGAATATTGCGTCCCCCTCGACCAAACACTTTTCCTTTATCTGTGCTTTCAAAGGCGATGCGAACCCAAACCCGGTTGAGGGCCTGAGAAATTTCACAATCGACGCTTAATGTTTCTGGAGATTCCAAAAACGGCTGTACCAAAAACCGAACCAGCTCAACATAGTTGGGGCTAGCTGTTGGGAGTTTTGTTCCGAAATTATGATGCGGCTGTTGCACTGACCTGCTCAAAAACATTAGCTTTTACTAGAATGCGACGAACGGTATCAGTGGGTTGAGCGCCTTGTTGTAGTCGCTTGACGATACCGGGAACGTCTAGTCGCACTTCATCAGTTCTGGGGTTATAATAACCCAATTCTTCTAAGGGACGGCCATCGCGGCGAGCGAGGTTGTTAATGGCGACAATGCGGTAACTTGCTTCCCGCTTTTTACCGAATCGTTTCAAGCGCAGTTTGATCATGGTTGAAGAATCATTCTCCTGTAGTTAGATATTAATTAGCAACTAATTGGTGAGGAAGTAACCTAAATCTGGCTGCTGCCGATAAATTAAGGGTTAGTTTCCTCTGCTAATAAATTCTGAGGTCGAAATGCTAATTTTAGCACTGCCTAGCATTTGCTGCTATTTGTCATTAGTGATTTGTCCTTTGTCATTGGTCATTAGCGAATGGCACGATTGTAAAGCTATAAGCTTTACCCTAACGGGTTAAGAGCCTGGAGGCTCCGCCTCCAGTGGCTTGACCAGAGGCAGAGCCTCTTGGAATACATTCCCAGTCTTCAGACTGGGAACGAGGTGACACAAGCCTTTCGCCTTTTCGTTAGTGCCATTCGCTCATTAGCAAATTACCAATGCCCCATGCCTAATGACTAAAGATTGCCAAAGCCTTTTTTCTTTTTATCTTTGGGTTTTTTCTTTTTTGTGGCTGAGGCACCATCATAACCTCGCCATCCTGGGGCTGCGGGACGATTACCAGCACCGGCGAAGGCGTTGCCCATACCGCCGCCACCGCCGAACATTCCCGGCATTCCAGGGAAGCCGCCTTGACCCATTTGCTGCATGAGCGATCGCATTTTTTGGAAATCACCCACCAGTTTGCTGACATCTGACTCTCTATAGCCTGAGCCAGCAGCAATCCGCCGCCGCCGACTGGGAGAACTGGCTAATAAATCGGGGTCGTGGCGTTCTTGGCGAGTCATGGAGTTAATCATCGCCTCACAGCGCTTTAACTGGGTTTCTCCCTGTTTGAGTTGATCGTCTGAAAGCTTGTTCATCCCTGGAATCATCTTGATCAAGCCTCCCAGAGAACCCATGTTCTTTAGCATCCGCAGCTGCTTGAGAAAGTCAGTAAAGTCAAACTTTGCTGACAAAATTTTCTCCTGCATTTTCTCAGCATCAGCTAAGTCAAACTCTTCTTGGGCTTTTTCTACCAAAGTTAGCACATCGCCCATTCCCAAAATTCGGGATGCCATGCGATCGGGATAAAACGGTTGCAGTGCCTCGACTTTCTCACCCACGCCCACAAATTTAATCGGCGCTCCCGAAATCTTTCGCACCGAAAGCGCAGCACCACCACGGCTATCACCATCTAACTTGGTGAGAATTGCCCCAGTAATTCCAATCTGTTCGTGGAAGGTGCGGGTAAGATTTGCGGCCTCTTGACCAGTCATCGCGTCCACGACCAGCAGAGTTTCATGGGGTTGGACGGTTGCTTTGATGCGGGCTAATTCCGCCATCATATCTTCGTCAATTTGCAGACGACCAGCAGTATCAATAATTACCGTGTTGACACCTTCTGCTCTGGCGCGTTCTACACCTTGCCTTGCGATTTCTACGGGATCGGCGTCGCTTCCTAGTTCAAATACTGGTACGTCAATTTGCTTACCCAACGTCACCAACTGGTCGATCGCTGCTGGGCGATATACGTCTGTCGCCACCAACAAGCAGCTACGCTCTAATTTTCTCAGATGTAAGGCTAACTTAGCGGTAGCTGTGGTTTTACCAGTACCTTGCAACCCAGCCATGAGAATAATAGTAGGCTGTGCCTGGGCTTCTGCGATGGGAACATTTTCTTCTCCCATCACCTGCACCAGTTCATCATGAACAATTTTGATGAACTGTTGGTCAGGTCGCACGCCGGTAATCACCTCGGCTCCCTGTGCCTTGGCTTCGACTTCGCTAATAAAATCTTTTACTACCTGGAGATTGACATCTGCTTCCAACAGGGCGCGGCGCACTTCGCGCAATGCATCTTGAATGTTGGATTGAGAAATTTTGTCCTGTCCCCGCAGTTTTTTCCAGGCGGATTCTAAACGGTCAGATAATGCATCAAACATAATGTAATTACAGGTAGTTCGCCAATGGGGAATTCTAAACCGCCGATGAATGCGATCGCGAATTTCCGCTAAAGTTTTAACGTGCTATCTACCAGCTTAGTATTTTTCACCGCGACTGTAGCAATCAGATACGGATTGGGGATTGGGGACTTTGATGATTGAATATTGCCTACTGCTGCGATCGCTAGTTCGTAATATTATCAGTTAGGTAGCTACGGTAGCCAAGATGTCGCAGCGAATCAAAGTATACTCATACTCGATATACCATTCGTCAAATTCATATATTGGTATCGCTCTTGCTGAAAAAGCTTTGCAGGGTTTACCTGTTGATATTGAACGACGACCAATTTACATACCAAAGGAGCGAGGTATAAAGATAGTTGATTTACAAGGACGAAGTGAAAACGCCCTGTTATCGTCGTATCACAAAGAAGATTGTCTACGGTGGGCAAAAAAGTACGGCATTGAAATTCGGCTCAAGGAGTTTGAAGAATTTGGTCGGTGGGTAAAACGCTGGGAGAAAATGAAGTTTGGCCGCGAAGAACTTCCTGCAAGAGCGTATTACGCGGCTTGTGGAACTGGGAAGGAGCATCTGCTTGATGCCGCGTTCTTTCGAGCGACGTACATCGATCAGCTTGATGTCAACGATGAGTCTGTGATTAAGAAAGTTGCAGATGATGTTGGGTTGAATGGCGATCGCATTCTTGAGTTAATCTACGGGGAAGCAGCAAAACTTGCAGCAGTGGCAGCTTTGGCAGAATACGAACAGTTTGGCTGTCCCGGAGTCCCGACTTGGGTAGTTGAAGGTGAGAGGTTTTGGGGAAAGGATCGTGTTGATTGGGTAACAGAAAAGGTAAAACAATTATGTAATACTGCTGTTACCAAAACAGTACTGAGTGCCGAGTGATAATTTTTCAGGTGAGTTGGAAAAATCATCACTTTGCTTCTTTGTTTATTCCTGGTCTAACTCCTTGACCTGATACCAATTTTATATGAGGCTACACATTATTTTGACCCCTCCCAACCTCCCCTTACCAAGGGGAGGTGCCGCAGGCGGTGGGGTTCTTTCTATGCGCCTTCATAAAGAATTGCTATTAGCTAGTTATTTTTTAGTTGTTACCTGACGAATCGGCAACTCAATCACAAAGTCTGTACCTTTGCCAAGCTCAGATTGGCAGTATATTTTACCGTTGTGTTTTTCTGTAACTATCTGATAGCTGATAGACAGTCCCAAACCTGTACCTTTACCGACAACCTTAGTAGTAAAAAATGGATCGAACAGTCGAGAAAGGACTTTTTCATCTATGCCGAGTCCGTTGTCGGCGATGCGAATGACAATCCAATCTTTATTGAGCAGGGAGGAAGAAATTCGGATTTTGCAGGGGTTTTTTGCCAGTGCTTCAGAAGATTCCTTTGTGGTTCGTTCTTCTAGAGCATCAATGGCATTGGACAGCAAATTCATAAATACCTGATTCAACTGACCGGGATAGCATTCTATTAGAGGTAAAGTACCATAATCTTTGCTCACATGAATGGTGAGGCTATCAGCTGAAGGCTTCAAACGGTTTTGTAAAATCATTAATGTACTGTCGATGCCTTCGTGAATATTTGCTGGTTTGAAGTCAGCTTCGTCTAGGCGCGAGAAGTTCCGCAAAGATGTGACAATTTCCCGAATGCGTTCAGTGCCGACCTGCATGGACTGGAATAATTGAGGTAAATCTTCGACCAAATACGCTATTTCGGCTTTTTTGAAGAACTCTTGGATTTCTGGTGCGGCATCAGGATAATGATGCCAATAAAGTTGCACATAGCGAAGCAATTCTTGCGTGTATTGATGAGCGTGTTCTAAGTTGCCGTGGATAAAATTAATCGGGTTATTAATTTCATGGGCAACTCCCGCCACCAGTTGCCCCAAACTGGCCATTTTTTCAGCGTGGATAATTTGCATTTGGGCAGTACGCAGTTCATTCAGTGCTTGGGCGAGTTGATTCGCTTCTTCACGAGTTTGACCCAGCAAACTAGATTGTTGAAATAAGTTGGCTTGACGCAGCGCTACACTGAGTTGAGCCGCCACTTGAGTGACAAATTCCAATTCCGCTTCTTCCCAATGACGTGTATGGGTGCATTGGTGAATGCACAACAACCCCCACAGTTCATCCCCTTCCATCAATGGCACAATAATCTGTGCTTTGACTTGGAATCGCTCAATCACATCCAGATGAGGTACTTTCGAGCCAACGCTGTTGACATCAGATATTACTTGCACTTGCCCTTGGCGATATTGGGGTGCGTATTGATCGCCGAAGCAATAGTCTTGCACCTTCACAGCGAGGGCAGAATCGAACTTGGGTAAGACATCTTCAGCAATAAATTCACCACTGCAAAAACCAACATTCGGATCGAAGCGGAAAATGCCAACTCGATCTGTATTTAGCGATCGCCGCACTTCCTGTACTGTAGTCTTAAGGATCGTCTCCAAATCCAAAGATTCCCGAATTTTGACGACCAAATCAAATAAAATCCGGCGCTGTTCAGCCGATTGTTGCAGTTCATCAGCGCGAGTTTGAATTTGAGTCACCATTTGAGAACTTTGCAGTGCCACTCCCAGTTGGCTAGCAACCTGTCCCAAAAATTCCACTTCCACACTATCCCACTGGCGCGGTGCGGAATGTTGATAGGCAGCCAGCAATCCCCACAAATTCCGTCCTACAAAAATTGGGGTTAACGCATAAGCGCGAATCTTGAACTGCTCCAAAATCTCTAGGTGACAGCGCGAGTGTCCAGCTTGATAAATATCCTCTACAGCAAAATTTTCGTTGTTGCGGTAGCGTCCGCCTTTGGTTTCTTGAAGGTGGGTATCTTCCCAAACGAGATTTTTGCCAAAGGGATTAATACTGTCCCACTGTGCCTCAACCATACCAAAATTACTGACGAATTCGCCACTCCAGTCTGGATTAAAGCGATAAACGCCAACCCGCTCAACTCGCAGCAGTTTACATACTTCTTGGCAAGTAGTTTTTAGAATTAAATCAATATTTAAAGAGGAGCGAATTTTCCCAACCACTTCAGTTAATGCTCGTTGCCTTGCGATCGCATCTTGTAGGGCAGAAGCCTGTTGTTTTGACTGAGCCAAATTCTCGGCTTGCTGAATCGCGACTCCCAATTGTGCCCCTACTTGTCCCAGAAACTCCACTTCGTAATTTGCCCATTGACGCGACCCAGAGTGTTGATATGCTGCTATCAATCCCCACAGTTTTGGGCCGATGAAGATGGGCGCTAAGGTATACGCCCGAATCTTAAATTGCTCCAGAATATCAATGTGACAACGCGAGTGTCCGGCTTGGTAGATGTCGTTGACAACAAAACTTTCGTTATTGCGGTAGCGTCCACCTTTCGTTTCTTGGAGGTGGGTATCTTGCCAAACGAGATTTCTGCCAAAGGGATTGATTCTATCCCACTGCGCCTCTACCATGCCGAATTGGCTGACAAATTCGCCGCTCCAATCTTCATTAAAGCGATAAATTGCTGCCCGCTCTAACTTCAGGAGTTTGCAGAGTTCTTGACAGGCAGTATCTAGAATAATTTCAGTATTTACAGAGGAGCGAATATTTCCTACCACTTCCGTCAACGCACGTTGGCGTGCGATCGCATCTTGCAGTTCTGCTGTGCGTTGTTTGGTTTGTTCTAGGGTTTCTGTCTGCTGCATTGCTACACCAAGATGGCTGGCAG
This sequence comes from Nostoc sp. DedQUE08, assembly GCF_034530895.1. Lineage (NCBI taxonomy): Bacteria > Bacillati > Cyanobacteriota > Cyanophyceae > Nostocales > Nostocaceae > Nostoc > Nostoc sp. DedQUE08. The sequence continues at coordinate 33,496 of NZ_JAVRCD010000049.1, read as the reverse complement.
CTTGGGCAAAGAATTCGACTTCGTGAGGATACCATTGCCGAGGAGCGGAATGTTGATAAGCTGCAAGCATTCCCCACAATTTTGCACCAATAAAAATCGGTGCGATCGCATACGCCCGAATCTGAAACTGTTCTAATACTTCAATATGACAACGAGCGTGCCCTGCATCGTAAATATCAGCTACAGCAAACGGCTCATTTTTGCGATATCGCCCTCCCTGAGTTTCTTGCAAATGTGAATCTTCCCAAACTAAATCCTGTCCAAAGGCGGTCAATGCATCCCAAGGATGTTCTGCAAAGCCCAAGCGATTGATAAAACTACCGCTCCAGTCTTCATTGAAGCGGTAGATTGCAACTCGCTCAATCTTCAATTGCCGACAAATATCTTGACAAGAAGTCGAACAGAGAGATTCTATATTTACAGATGCGCGAATCTTAGCTAGAATCCTCGCCAATATTTTTTGATATTGAACCGTTAGCTGTAGCTGTTTGTGACACTCTTGCAGCCCTAAGTGGTTCGACGCTTCATAACTATTCGCTGTCATAAATTATAAATAAAATAGACTACCTGCTTTCAGTATTCCCTTGTTTATTTGTAATTGCTCAACTAGTCTTGGTTAGTAGAGAGTCTTGATTACTTGTAGTTTGCTGTGCGGTTTTTAGTTTTTGGATTTTCCTTCATAGCTTTACTATCAAGGCTTCTTTTGCCTTGTTCGATAGTTGTTTGAGGTCGGGCAGTTTTTCTATTTATTCAGTTAATCTCTATCTCGGTCTCTTGTTAAGAGTGTTGAGCAATTACAAAATCAATTCATAATTAATTTTGGGTATAGAGCGGTCTAACTTCAATTATTAAAAATAGAAAACTGGTAAGTATTTTTATTCAGAGACACCGGGATTTATCCGTAGTGTAAAAATTACATAAAGAACTCATATTTGATTGCGTGAAAAAACTCAGTATAATTCAAAGAGTCTTTTTGGTCTTGCCTCTTGCCTGCAAAACCAAGTTAGTTCTCCAAATCAAAATGGATTCCTATATTTCTCTCTTACTGCCAACAGAATTCAAAATATAGAGAGCCTACCTGCTACTCAAGGTGTAATAAACACTAGTGGCGCACAGCTAGCTGTGCGCCACTACGAATCACCTATATTCCAACCTACAAAAGTTTCAGGTTATGAAATCCAGATTACTTAGTAATGATTTAGGTTAATGCCAGCTTCTTTTGCCATTGCTTCTAACCCATTAATTTGTAGGGTTTTAATTGCTTTGGTAGACAATTTTAATCTCACCCAGCGATTTCCGGCTTCCCACCAAACCCGCTTGTCTTGCAGATTAGCGTGCTGAAGGCGTTTAGTACGGCGGTGGGAGTGAGAAACAGAAAAAGCGTTATTTGCCTTCTTACCAGTTAATTCACAGCGACGGGACATAGCTACTATCTCCAGATTGTTATTTTAATACAGCCTTTCCATTTTAGGTCTTAGGCAGCAGAAGTGGGGAGATGAGGAGGGGGAGCAGGGGGAGCAGGGGAGGCAGGGGAGCAGGGGAAGAATAACTATTAGTTATTGAACCAATGCCCAATGCCCACTCACCACTATTTACTCGCTTGTTCCGTCAGCTTGGTGAGTACCTCATTCGATCGCTCGACGAAGGATTTCATTCCCTCAGCGTCAAATCCTTTCTGAGACATCAGCGCTAAATCGTAAACGTGTTGACAAATCAAGTTCACTAACTGATCTGTAGACGATTCACCGTTACCTTGAATGATACTACCTTGGTTAATATTTGCCAGATTTTGAATTAGCGGGTGAGCAGTATTCACCAGCAAAATGTGATCTTCGGGAAACTCTGCTGACTGCTGCTGCATCATGGCGTTCATTTCCCGCAGGCGGCGGAGAATTTCTGGTAAAAGCACGATCGCAGGTGGTGTACCATGAGGATCGTCTGATTTCAAAGCTTCGGTACGGATGTTGAGTTTGGGTTTGTTGAGGGATTTCTCAAATAACTCTTTGATCGTCTCACTCCGAGTTTTATTCGTCTTGGGATCGACAATTTCCTTATCTTTATCTTGTTCCAGCAGGGTATTATCTAAATCTGAGTCTACCCGCGTAAACTTCACATCCTGATATTCCCGCTCTAGGAAGTTGATAAAGTGAGTGTCGATGAAGGAGTCCATAAAAAGGACTTCCAAGCCTTGATTTTTGTGCAGTTCTATGTATGTAGATTGGGTTGCTTCATCGGTGCTGTAGAAAACCCGATTTTCGTTGCGTTCTTTGTTGCGTTCTAGATACTCTTTCAGCGTAGTATAAGGAGCGCTGGGTGCTGAGTCAGAACTGGGTGAAGGAGTGACATCTTGCCAAGCATCGCCGTCTGAAGACTGTACTTCAACGACTGGAGTTTCAGCAGCAACTTTTTCTGTCAACTTGGCGGTGGTGCGGAAGACAATGATATCTTCGATTTGTTTTTTGAATTTCTCGTCGTTGAGAACGCCGAATTTTACAAAAGTGCCGAGGTCTTTCCACGCGCTAATGTATTGTTCGCGGTTGTCGCGGAAAAGTTCTTTGAGGCGATCGCCTACTTTTTTGGCAATGTAGTCACCAATTCTCCGCACGGTGCGATCGCCTTGCAAAGCACTGCGCGATACGTTTAGGGGAATATCGGTACTATCAATCACACCCCGCATCGGCATCAAAAATTGCGGGATAATTTCTTCGCAGTTGTCGCTAACAAAAACTTGATTGCAAAATAGCTTGATCTGCCCTTTGGTAACATCTACATCCGGTCGCATTTTCGGGAAATACAGAATCCCGTTGATGATAAAGGGATAGTCTGTATTTAGATGTACCCATAACAAAGGTTCTTCCTGAAAAGGATACAGGTAGCGGTAAAACTCTAAATAATCTTCTTTAGTCAGATTACTTGGAGACTCTCGCCACGGTGCTTTTTGCTTATTTATTACTTCGCCATCTAGTTTAATCGGGACTGGCAAGAAATCGCAGTATGTCTTGACAAGATTCTTGATTCGTGCAGATTCGAGAAATTCTTCTTCTTCCCCTTGCAGGCTGAGAATAATAGTAGTACCGCGAGTTGTCCTGGGCGATTCTTCCAGGGTGAAAGCTGGCGAACCATCACAAGACCAGTGAACCGCCTGTGCCCCTTCTTGATAGGATAAGGTATCAATTTCTACCTTTTGCGCCACCATAAAAGAAGAGTAGAAACCAAGACCGAAGTGGCCGATTATCGGTTGATCTGATTTGCCTTCATACTTATGAATAAATTCTTCAGCACTAGAGAAGGCGACTTGATTGATATATTTCTTAACTTCATCTGCGGTCATCCCGATACCGTTATCAGAAATTGATAGAGTTTTCTTATCTTTGTCAATGGCAATTTCAATTTCTGGTTCGCCGATGTCTCCAGCATAATCGCCGGCACGGGATACCATTTTTAGCTTTTGGATGGCGTCTACAGCGTTGGATACCAGTTCCCGCAAGAAGATTTGGTGATCTGAATAGAGCGACTTCTTAATGATCGGGAAAATATTCTCAGTATGAATACTGATAGTGCCTTGTTCTAGCATAATTGGTAATTTTCGATGTTAGTATCTGAAACGATGATAGTAGGTAATACAACCTAGCCATCTGTTTTCCAGGATAAACCCGGAGAACATAGAAGGGTATGATACCAATTAGGATTTTAAAAGCATAGCTGAGGCGATCGCACCTTTTTTGAGCATTGTTTGCCGCCATTTTCTGATTCGGATTCCCCTACTTCCGACTCCCCACTCCCCAGATTGCTGTTTAAGTATTACTAGAATTCTTCTCCAACACCAAAAAATAATGGTATGGATAAGTAGGATCGATAAATTCTTGCTTAACAGTTAACCCAGCTTTGGCAACAGAGTTTAAAATCCGCGTTTTCGGATATCCTTTTAAACCCATTTCCCAGCAGTGTTCGTCACAGACTGGCGTTGTACTCCAGAATTTTGGCACATTGAATAGTAAATGCCTTGGTCTGCCGGAGAAAGAGGTTTTCACTTGAAACGAAAGGTATTGAGTGCAATAAGGAATTGAAATCACCAAAAATTTCTTGGTTGCAATAGCAAGTTTTCTCAATGCTTCTTCTGACTCAGGGTAGGGGAAGTGTTCCAGCACTTGAAATAAGACAATCGCATCAAATTTATCTTTTGGTAAGGAAAAATCTGTAGTCAAATCTAAAATTATTTCTGGTTTGAGGCTGGGGTCAACATCAGCAGTGGAGACGTTGTATCCATTATTCTTCAGGATGTCTGTTAATAGAGAATTAAAAATCCCAATTTCCAGAACGTTTTTTACCTGATTACCCAGCGAAAAAATTAAACGCAACTGGTGATGATAACTGATGAGGCGATTTTTTGATAAATATTCTGAATTTCTAATATCTAACGAGGTGATGAGTTGCATAAATAAGCCTACCTAAGCTGAGAGATTAATAAATTTGGTGGGTATACAACTACAGGATTCCCGGAACAATCATCAAAATAACAGTACCTTGTTTCGTTTGTATACACTACATCTCCTAGAAGGCTACGGTACACACACATCTTGGTAATGAAGCCCAAACCTTGGATTTACCCCCCTTAATCCCCCCGATGTATTGGGGGGAAATATCCGGTTCTCCCCCTTTACAAGGGAGAAATATCCGGTTCTGCTACTTACTAAGGAGGGAAATATCCGGTTCTCCCCCTTAGCAAGGGGGAGTTAGAGGGGGTGAGAAGGACTTGTATACACACCGTAGCCTAGAAGAAGAGAGGCTTTGAAGGGGGATTTTTCAGGGCAAAATATCACTAACACCAAACGTATTACTTTAACGAGTAGGATTTTACGCGCTAAAGTATTTGGCTAACGGGTGATAGGTAATAATCGCAGTGGTAGACTGTTCTGGATAAAGTTGTTCGCTTTCATCCATATACAAGTTAATCCTGTCAGTCTGCAATAACTCCAGTTGCTTGTATTGGTCTTGGATATTTGGACAAGCTGGATACCCAAAACTATACCGCGAGCCACGATAGCGTTGTGCTAATATATCCCGAATATTATCGGGTTCCTCAGCAGCAAAACCTAACTCCCGGCGAATTCTAGCGTGTGTCCACTCAGCTACAGCTTCCGCCACCTGCACCGCCATACCGTGGAAATACAGATAATCGGTGTATTGATTGGCAGCAAACAACTTTTGAGCGAACTCTGTGGCAATTTCCCCGACAGTCACCGCTTGCATTGGGAAGACATCAATAATTCCCGACTCCTTCGGTGCAAAGAAATCTGCTATGCACAGCCGCCTTAAAGACTTTTGTCTGGGAAACTCGAAAGTTGCAATCTGTTGTGATTGACTTTCTGAGTCATATATATGTAGAGAATTCCCCTCGGCTTGACAAGGGAAATATCCGTAAATCACCTGCGGATGTAACAGATTCTCCTCAATAATCCGCTGTTTCCAACTTTCTAAAACTGGGTACACTTTCTCCGCTAAGAAAGCCTGATATTCTTCCTTAGATTGTTCCTTTGGTTTGCGGAATTGCCACTGTCCAGCAACCAAAGCTTGTAAATCCAAGTGCCAGAATATTTCTTCGATGGGAATATCACTAGGCTGCAATAACTTCGTTCCCCAGAAAGGCGGTGTGGGACGTTCAATATCTATTGCCACAGCTTCGGAACGCCTTGTATCTACTACTTTTGGTTCAGCAGATGTTTCTTCAGCAGTTGTCGCTTTTGGTTCTTTGTGGCCATTAGTCGAAACTTCAGCAGTTTCAACTTCGTTCAAAAATCCCTGCAAATCTTCCCAGTTATTAGTTGCCTTTGCTGGCATTAATTTATCCATGAAGTGCAAGTCAGAAAAGGCATCTTTGCCATAAACAACTTTACCTTTGTAGGTATTTTGGCAATCATCATAGACAAACTTGGGAGTTAACGCCGCACCACCTAAAATCACAGGGACACTAATTCCCTTTTCGTTGAATACCTCCAAATTCTCTTTCATGAAGGCGGTGGATTTTACCAGCAAACCACTCATTGCAATACAATCAGCTTTATGCTGTTCGTAAGCGTTGATGATGTTTTCCACCGGCTGCTTAATCCCCAAGTTAATCACCTTGTAGCCGTTGTTGGACAAGATGATATCCACCAAGTTTTTACCAATGTCGTGGACATCGCCTTTGACTGTGGCAATGATAAAGGTTCCCTTGGCATTGTTACCCGATTCTGATTTTTCCATGAACGGTTCGAGAAACGCCACCGCCGCTTTCATGGTTTCCGCAGATTGCAAAACGAAGGGTAGCTGCATTTGTCCAGAACCGAATAATTCCCCGACAACTTTCATGCCATCTAGCAGGAAGGTGTTGATAATCTCCAAGGGGGGATATTCTTCTAAGGCTTTTTTCAGATGTTCTTCTAAGCCGATGCGTTCGCCATCGATGATGTGACGTTTGAGACGTTCTGGGATGGGGAGACTTTCATCTAAGGAGCGATCGCGTTTAGTTGTTACCCCGGCAAACGCTGTGGTAAGCTCTCCCAAGGGATCGTAAACGCAAACATTACCCTCAAATTTCCGTTCGTCATAAATCAACTGGCGACAGATTTCTTGATGGCGGGCGTCAATCTTCGAGAGCGGTAAAATTTTATTAGCGCTGACAATGGCTGCATCCATTCCCGCCGTCGTCGCTTCATGTAAAAACACCGAGTTCAGCACCATCCGCGAGGCTGGATTTAAACCAAAGGAAATATTGGAAACACCCAAAATTACATGACATCCAGGCAATTCTTGACGAATCCGCCGGATTGATTCAATTGTAGCTTTACCGTTTTCTCGGTCTTCTTCAATCCCGGTGGAAATGGGTAAGGCAAGGGTATCAAAGAATATTTCTGTGGGTGGTATGCCGTATTCTACAGCTTGACGGTATGCGCGTTGAGCGATCGCAAACTTTTTGTCTGCTGTCCGCGCCATTCCATCTTCATCGATAGTACCAATGACTACACCAGCACCGTATTTTTTCGCTAACTCCAGCACCTTCAAAAAGCGCGGTTCCCCGTCTTCGTAGTTGGTGGAGTTCAGCAAACACTTACCACCAGCAACCTTTAAACCCGCCTCCATCTTTTCCCATTCGGTGGAGTCAAGCATTAAAGGCAATGTCACATTATTGACAATGCGCGAAACTAATTCGTGCATATCGCGCACGCCGTCGCGTCCCACATAATCGACGTTGACATCAAGGATGTGTGCGCCTTCTTTGACTTGCGCCCTCGCCATTGAAACGAGTCCATCCCAATCTTCCGCATTTAGCAAATCGCGGCATTTCTTGGAACCACTGGCGTTGAGACGTTCGCCAACAATCAAGAAGGAATTATCTTGGTCGTAGGGCTGAGTGGTGTAAATTGATGCTGCTGCTGGTTCTAAACTTGGTTGTCTAACTTTTGGCTTCAAACCTTTAGCGACTTCTGCCAATTGTTGAATGTGTTCTGGACGCGTCCCACAGCAACCCCCGATCACTTGGACACCCAAATCTTCAACAAAATGCATCAGCGACATCCGTAATTCTAACGGTGTCAGGCGGTAGTGCGCTTGACCGCCAACGTTTTCAGGTAAACCCGCGTTGGGTATACAGGAAACGATAAAAGGTGAATGTTCTGCCAGATACTTGATATGTGGTTTCATCAAGTCTGGGCCTGTGGCGCAGTTTAGACCGAGAATATCAATTGGGTAAGGTTCCAGAATTGTCAGCACAGCACTGATTTCTGAACCAACCAACATTGTCCCCATGCTTTCCATTGTCACAGACACCATCAACGGACGGCGATCGCCTTTTTTGGCAAACACTTCTTCAATGGCATTCAGCGCTGCCTTAATTTGCAGCACATCTTGGCAAGTTTCCACCAGAAATAAATCGACACCACCATCCCACAGCGCCTCTGCTTGTTCGGCAAAAGTAGCTTTCATGGTGTCAAAGTCAATGTGTCCCAAAGTTGGGAGTTTAGTTGTGGGGCCGATGGAACCTGCCACAAACCGGGGTTTTTCTGGCGTGGAGAATTCCGCAGCCACACGCTTGGCTAATTCTGCGGCTGTCTTGCTGAGGTAATAGGCTTGGTCTGCCAAGTCATATTCTGCCAGCACAAGGGATGTACTGCCGAAGGTATCGGTTTCAATGACATCAGCACCAGCCGCAAGAAAGTCTCGGTGAACCTTAGCGACAGCTTCGGGTTTGGTGTGGACTAAGTATTCGTTACAACCTTCATACTGCGGGCCGCCGAAGTCTTCAGCAGTCAGGTTTTGGGTTTGTAAGTTGGTTCCCATCGCCCCGTCGAAAACGAGGACTGGGCTATCTGGACTACGCAGGCGTTCAAGGAAAGAATGAGTCATATTTTCCTAGAATAAATGAGGATATCAAGTGAGTCTTGTGATACTCGACTTACTTTATTATTTTCCAAGATTGTGATATTTTCGGCATCTTTTCATAAAGTCTGTTTTGCTGAAACTCACCATTGGCTCATTTTGACCTGATTTATCAAGGTTGGCGACGGCAGAATTATGCAAAAGCGTCCTTATATCATGTGGCTTGATTGCTTATTAGAGCCGAAGAACCCCACCAAAGATACGCTTTGTCTCCTCTCCCCTTGCTAAGGCTACGGTTTACATACAAGTCTGAAATAGCTTATTAACCAAGCTTTTACCCCACCCTAACCCTCCCCTTATAAAGGGGAGGGAACTGGATTTCTTATTTCCCCCCTTTATAAGGCTACGGTGTATACACAAGTCCTAAAATCATTGCCTGGTAAGATACAAGCCTTGGTAGGCAAGGTTTTGAGTTAAGCGAACTGATTATCAATAGTGTCAGCTTATTGATAGAGTCCTAACGGAAAATCAAAGATTTTAAAAAAAATTTTCTGTTGTTTTTTGTTGATTTGATTGCCAACTCGACTTGTGTATACACGGTAGCCTTTATAAGGGGGGATTAAGGGGGGTAATTTACCGAGGAACGAAACGCAACCTACATTGGAGTTATTTTTTAGGCAAAACCTACGCAGTATTGACACAGGTGGGATTTAACTGATTCTACATATAGTCAGATGAAATATTTCTGCCAAGTTTCTTATCTTGGGATCACAGCTTAGAGTTGTTACTCCGTTCAGCTCAAAGATGGAAAAAACACTAGGAGTATAACTTGAGTCTTACTATGGATTTAAATTCTTTGTTCAATCTAAATACATTTATTGAATTATTACTGGGGATTAGTTTGAGCGCGGCGGCTGGCTTTCGAGTATTTGTACCACTGCTAGCATTGAGTGTGGCTTCAGTTTTTGGACATTTAGATTTACCGACTAACTTTGATTGGGTGGAAACACCTCAAGCTGTAATTGTTTTTGCAGTCGCTTGTTCGCTAGAAATTATCGGTTATTACATTCCTTGGTTGGATCATCTGCTGGATGTTGTTGCCACTCCTGCGGCATTTATCACCGGGACAATTGTCACAGCATCTGTTGCTCCAGAGATGAATCCACTGGCGCAATGGACGTTAGCTTTAGTTGCTGGTGGTGGAACCGCAGGATTAACTCAGGGATTAACGAATATATTGCGGATAAGTTCTACAGGCGTTTCCGGTGGATTAACCAATCCTGTTGTGTCAACCATTGAGCTGCTCATCGCCATCGGACTGTCTGTGCTGGCGCTAGCTTTACCAGTGGTAGCAGGAACGATCGTGATTGGTTTTCTAATAATAGCTATTCAAAGAATTTGGAGTTTCTTCTTGAATAAACCGTCTTCTCAAATTAACGAAACCGTTTCTCCATCAAGAGAATTGGGATAAGTACTTATGGATTTGTTTTATAGCTGCGACGCCGAATAGCCCGCACTTCTCTACGAGACGCTCCGCGAACGACAAGCTCAGTGACCATCGTAGACATCGCAATTATATCAATCCTAAATGAGTTGTGAAAATGCGCGATGTCCACATCCCCGACTTCTCGAACAAGTCGGGGATCTAATTTTTCACGAATGATTTAGGATCGCAATTATAAAGCGATCGTAGTTGTAGGATGTGTTCCGCTTTCGCGCTAGCACACCTTTTGAACTTTGTGAATGAGTCTTTGAACTCCGTTAACGAGTCTTTTATACTCGTGAATGAGTCTTTTAGCTCCGTTAACGAGTCTTTTATACTCGTGAATGAGTCTTTGAACTCCGTTAACGAGTCTTTTATACTCGTGAACGAGTCTTTTAGCTCCGTTAACGAGTCTTTTAGCTCCGTTAACGAGTCTTTTAGCTCCGTTAACGAGTCTTTTAGCTCCGTGAATGAGTCTTTGAACTCCGTTAACGAGTCTTTTAGCTCCGTTAACGAGTCTTTGAACTCCGTTAAGGAGTAAATGTTATTGCCAAGCGATCGCCTACGACAAGTATTGTATCCTAAGCACCCTGCAAATTTAAATATTACAGCCCTTTCTACGCAGATAGAACACATTAATCTAGCCTCACTCCCCATAACCTGCGATACACTAATCTGGTAAATATCGCTACAAAGTTGGTGAGGTTTGCAGGTGACAAACGAAGAACTGTTGCAAATTATTGAACGAGCTGCCAGGGAAAAAGCAACGGTGCTATCCCTCTATAACAAGAAACTCAGCAGTCTGCCACCAGAAATCAGCCAACTTTCAAGCTTGACAGCGCTAGCCCTCGATCAAAATCAACTCAGTAGCTTACCGCCAGAAGTCTGCCAACTCTCCAATTTGACAGCGCTAGACCTCAATAACAATCAACTAAGGAGCCTGCCGCCAGAAATCTGCCAACTTTCCAACTTGAGATGGCTATCCCTCTTTAACAATCAACTCAGCAGTCTGCCGTCAGAATTCAGCCAACTCTCCAACTTGACAACGCTAGCCCTAAATCACAATCAACTCAGCAATCTGCCACCAGAATTTAGCCAACTCTCCAACTTGACAACGCTAGCCCTAAATCACAATCAACTCAGCAACCTGCCGCCAAAATTTAACCAACTCTCCAACTTGACAACGCTAGCCCTCAATCACAATCAACTCAGCAACCTGCCGCCAGAATTTAGCCAACTCTCCAAATTGACTGAGCTATACCTTTCTAACAATCAACTCAGTAGTTTGCTGTCAGAATTCAGCCAACTCTCTAACTTGACAATGCTAGTCCTAAATCACAATCAACTCAGTAGTCTGCCGCCAAAAATCTGCCAACTCTCAAACTTGACTGAGCTACACCTCTCTAACAATCAACTCAGCAGTCTGCCGACAGAATTCAGTCAACTCTCAAACTTGCTTGAGCTAGACCTCTCTGACAATCAACTTAGCAGTCTGCCGCCAGAAATCTGCCAACTCTCAAACTTGACTGAGCTATACCTCTCTAACAATCAACTCAGCAGCCTACCGCTAGAAATCTGTCAACTCTCAAACTTGACAAGGCTATTCCTCAAGAACAATCCACAACTAAGCTCGCCGCCGCCTGAAATTGTTGAGCAGGGAACGCAGGCAATTTTGAACTATCTTCGAGCCAGGTTAGAAGCCAAAGGATAATATCTTTCTAAACTGCTAGTCATTGGTGAAGAGGATGTGGGTAAAACATCATTAAGAGCGCTACACGATGAAGATTTTCACACTTACGAATTCACTACCCACGGCATTGAAATTAAATGGCTTTTAACAGTACCATTGCAGGGATTATCAAGGTATATTTGACTAGAATTAAGGTATTATAGCGATTATTATTTGGATACTATAAGCGGTAGGGGGTTTACAGAAGTGCGCCTCTACAACTGACACGCCAGTTTAGCTATAAATTAATATCTACGGTTTTACGGGTATTAGAAAAATGAAGTTTACAGACTGGGTGACTAGGGTGCTACTAATCTGGCTGATGTTCGCCACTCTAATTGTAGTGCTGCTAATTGGACGAGCAACAAAATTACACAACAATCCGACAACCTCCCGTGCAGCCAATCCACAGGTTACAGCTTTCAGTAAATATCCCCAAGCGCAATTTCAATCAGCGAAAGAGCCAGAGAAGAAATTTCAAAATGTTATCAAGTCCCCAGTCAAGACTAACCAGCCTGTCGCAAGATACATAACCACTCAAGCTTTTGCACAGTACAGACCTAATTATCAAGTTGTCTCAGTCGATCCAAGTAACTACGGTGAACGTTACGCCCAAGATGTTAACGGCGTTCCTCTCAACAATCAACCAATTATCGTCATCCATGAAACTGGTTATTCAGCTTCTAGCGCCATCAATTTCTTTCAAGTAGCCCATAGCGATGAAGGTGTGCAAGCAAGTTACCACGCTTTAATCAAGTTAGACGGAACGGTAGTTTATCTAGTACCGCCAGACAAGCGGGCTTTTGGTGCAGCTAACTCTGTGTTTGATGGTTCGCAGGGAGTGGAAACTGTACAGACTAATCCGAATTTACCCGCGTCTGTGAATAATTTTGCTTATCACGTCTCTTTGGAAACACCGCCAGATAGTTATGACAGTAGCAGCCAACAAACCCATAGCGGCTACACGGAAGCTCAATATCATTCTCTTGCTTGGTTAATTGCTCAAAGTCAAGTTCCAGACGATCGCATCACTACGCACCATTTAGTAGACCGTTCTGGTAAAAAAGTTGACCCGATAAGTTTTGATGGTCAGAAATTTCTGAGCTTACTTAATACTTATCGTCAGGTTAGACCAGTCTATCGAGTCAGCAAATAATTCAGATGAATAAGAGATCCCCCAACCCCCTTAAAAAGGGGGCTTTTTATATCCCTCCCTTTTTAAGGGGGGTTAGGGGGGATCAAGTTTTCAGGTTTTTGGGTGCGTAAGTCCTATTTAATTTTGAATTGTTAACTTGCTCAAGAAGGCGCGATCGCGTCAAAATAAGAGTTAAGACGCTGTAATCTAACTTAACAATGACCACAACGCAGCTTGAGCAAATTTCCCCTCAATTAACACCGCCAAATGAGCGGGGATATGAATACGATCTGGTAATTGTCGGCGGTGGGATTATTGGGTTAACTCTAGCCTCTGCTTTAAAAGATTCTGGCTTGAGTGTCTTGCTGATTGAGGCGAAAGTAGCATCTGCGGCGGTAGCCAAGGGACAAGCTTATGCAGTTCACAAACTTTCGTCGCTAATTTATCAAGGAATTGGCGTTTGGGACAAAATGTTGCCGCAAATCGCCAAGTATTGCCGAGTCCGTCTTTCGGATGCCGATCACCCCGATGTGGTCGAATTTACCACAGATGATATAAATACAGCAGAGTTGGGTTATGTAGCGGAACACCAAGCTTTGTTGCAGCCGTTGCAAGATTTCGTCCAAGATTGCCCCAATGTGACTTATTTGTGTCCGGCGGAAGTGGTAAATACGCAATACCAGCAGAATATAGTCGCCATCGAGATAAAAATTGCCGATCGCCTCAAGACAGTTCGCAGCAAATTAGTTGTAGCAGCAGATGGATCGCGATCGCCAATTCGGCAAGCAGCTGGAATCAAAACTTCGGGCTGGAAATATTGGCAATCTTGCATTGTCGCCTTTGTCAAACCAGAAAAACCCCACAATAACACCGCTTACGAAAGATTTTGGTCTAGCGGCCCCTTTGCGATTTTACCTTTACCGGGGAACCGTTGCCGCATTGTCTGGACAGCCCCCCATGAAGAAGCAAAAGCTTTGTGTGCTTTAAATGACGAGCAATTTTTGGCAGAACTCAGCCGCCGCTATGGCAATCGGATGGGGAAACTGGAATTACTTGGCGATCGCTTTGTTTTTCAAGTACAACTCATGCAAAGCGATCGCTATGTTCTCCCGCGACTGGCATTAATTGGTGATGCGGCGCACAATTGCCATCCCGTCGGCGGACAAGGTTTAAATTTGGGTATTCGGGATGCCGCAGCTTTGGCGCAAGTAATTCAAGCAGCGCACAAAGCGGGTAAAGATATTGGCGATATTCAGATTCTCAAAGGTTATGAACGCTGGCGCAAGCTAGAGAATCTGACAATTTTAGGTTTCACCGATTTGTTAGATCGGATGTTCTCTAATAATTTCTTCCCCGTGGTGGTGGTTCGTCGTCTGGGTTTATGGTTTTTGCAGCGAGTACCTATATTAAAAGTATTTATGCTGAAATTGATGATTGGCTTAAAAGGGCGGACTCCAGAATTAGCAAAACGATAAAGTTTGAGAATGCGATCGCTGATATGTTTACTTTTTAAATTTGCAAAAAGTTAGCGATCGCTTGCGGTAATGGCAAAATAATTACAATCAACAAAGCCATTGCCAGTAACCCCCAAACGTCACGTTTGTTATCTAATTCAGTGACATCATTCAGTGCAGGTTCATCAATCAACGGCATAAATAATAAGATAATCGCCCACACCAAAAATTCTTCCCGAACTAAAGAAAGTAACAGCAACAACACACGAGCGATTTGACCAATTACGATCGCAGTTCGTTGTCCAAACATCGCATGGACAATGTGACCTCCATCTAATTGTCCCACAGGCATTAAATTTAACGCTGTGACAACTAGTCCTAAAAAACCTGCTACTGCAACTGGATGCAAATCGAGGGCTGATGTTGCTGTTAACTGACTTCCCAAAGCTAACTTCGAGAGTATAGCCAGTAAAATTGAATATTTAGGATTGAGAGCATCAGGATTTAAAAGTCGGGTTTTTTCAGTCAGGGAAACTATATCAGAATGAGCCAAACCCCATATTAGTAGTGGCAAGGTGACAACAAAACCTGCAATTGGCCCAGCGATACTAATATCAAATAAAGCTTTGCGGTTGGGAATAGGACTACGCATCTGAATAAATGCGCCAAAAGTTCCCAAGAAGAAAGGCACGGGAATAAAGTAAGGCAACGTCGAGCGAATCTTGTAAAATTTAGCTGTTAAATAATGCCCAAGTTCGTGAGTGCCCAAAATAGCCATCAGTCCTAAAGCATAAGGCAATCCCTTGAATAGGACATCTGGGTTAGATAGAAGTTTGAACAAAGATCCAATTTGCCAGATAGGCGGCAGAGTAACACCAGTATTTTGCACTCCCACCAAGGTAGTAGTGATCAAAGTAGCTACTAGCAGCATCAGCGCTAATCCTGGTCGAGTTAATCGTTCCTGGTTGCGTCGTGGTGTATCTGTCTGTTTCGCAGCTTGAGTGTTGGGAACTAGGACAAAGAAAGGTTTGCCATTGAAGCCTTCTTGAAAAATCAGCAAGAAGCGATCGCCAAATTGTGCTTCAATATTAGTTTTAATCTGCTGGTAAGCGTTGCTAGCTTTAGTTCGCAACTGACCCCGGCAAATCACAGATTGTGGACGATACTCAATATTTTGAACGTAGTATACAGACCAAGGAAAACAATTTCGCAGTTGAGTTTCTTCGGCTGGTTCAATGGGACGCACTATTGGTTCTGGGATAGGCTGGATAGTCGGTTGTGATTCTGAGGCTGGGGTTTGGGCTTCGTCTGTCTGCGTATCTGTTGGTACTTGACGCCCCCATTGAAACAACACCCAGTACAAGACTGTGCAGACAAATACTGACCAGAGGATCAGCCCTGGCGGTGGAGGTTGTTTCGCTCCGTAGATTAGCGTCCATCCACTCAACAGAAATGCTGGTGTCATTAAAACCAGCCACAACAACCATACTGGTGTGCGGGTGATGCGAGCAACGCTGCGCTGCACCATTAGATAAGTAGCAAGCCCCAGCAGGAGGATAAACAGAAACCAAAATGCCATGTTCTCTTCAGTAATTTTGACAAAACGCCCCACCAGTAGCTTCAGCACCATAGCATTAACTACAAGGCAGACCTCAAATCCCAATTTTTTTTACAACGGTTAACAGTGCTGGTTAACGCTCAAGTTGCAATTCTTGAGAATTTCCGCACTGTCATCAAATTGTCCACAACTCCTCAGTTTCGGTTCTTTGATTATGTGCCCTTTACCTCAACAGCCAAGTCATACAACTAAGCCACCACGGGCTGTCTTCCCTGACGAAGTTCTCAGCGGAGGTTCTCTGCAATCGGACTTCGCACAAGAGAGCATTTTTGCCTTTCCACCCAATCGGGACACATTAGGGGGAACCTCTTATTTTATTGTAAGAAATGAAGGCAATATCCTCATAGATTGCCCTGCACTAGAAAAAACAAATCAAGATTTTTTAGCAGCGCATGGAGGCGTGCGTTGGTTATTTGTCACCCATCGCGGTGCTATTGGCAAGACTGCTGAATTTCAGCAAGCTTTTGGCTGCGAGGTGCTGATTCAAGAGCAAGAAGCGTATTTATTACCAGGCTTAACCGTAACTACCTTTAGACAAGAATTTACTCTTGATGCAGCTATGCAAGTGATTTGGACACCAGGGCATTCTCCCGGCTCATCTTGTCTCTACTACAGCGAACTTGGGGGTATATTATTTTCTGGTCGCCATTTACTCCCTAACCAGCACGGTCAAGCAGTACCATTACGGACAGCTAAAACCTTTCACTGGCCAAGGCAAATTCAGAGTCTTCGATTATTGTTAGAACGTTTTACACCAGAAACTCTCCAGTATATTTGTCCTGGAGCTAATACAGGATTTCTTAGAGGTAAGCGAGTTATAGATCGAGCTTATCAACACCTCGCCTCTCTGGATTTACTAACTTTGCTGGGGATACAACCATTTTAGAAGTAGGGGGGCGCAAGGCCTTGCACCCCTACTAATCAATATTTAGGTTGAGCGTGAGTGCAAGACTATAACAGCTCGGTGATGGAAAACAAGCGTTGTCGGTCTATTTGTTGAAGCTTGATTTTTTCAGTGTAGAAAGCCTGATAATAGTATTCATAGCGCTCTGGTTCCGCTTCTGGATCGGTTTGTTGCCATAGTTCCAAAAAGTGACGATAGCGTTTTTCAAGCATCACTAAATCCATACAAGCGATCGCAGCTTGAACTACTTGCCCAGTCCGCAGTATTTCTTTTTGGTTTTTTTCATCCACATGAAATAAATGGGAAATTAACCCGATCTCGCTGTCAAATTCTAAGAACCGATCTTGAAGGCGGGAAATTAAATTTGGTAGAGACGAAAAACTTTGCGTCTCTCCATCACCGGATGAAATTTCTAAAATCTGTTGCCATAAAAATCGGTGGTGGGAAAGACTAAATTGCAAATCTCGCTCCTCTAGTTCGTCAACAATCATTTGACGCTGTTCGGGACAATGCAAGTAAATTCGCAATAATAATGCCTCTGCGTGTTCTAAAAGGCTGCGTTCTGTAGGGAGTGAGGAGTTGGGAATGGACAGTGAGGATTTGCCACCTCCCCATGCTTTCTTCGCTGACACAGGCCTAGAATATGTAGCCGCAGCCGGAGCAATTTGAGTTAACAGATTTTCGACTCTTAAGGGTATAAGTCTGGTATCTCCTAAACTGAGTATTTCTGCACAGTAAGAAACGTAATAGTTGCGTGTATCGCTGTTAGCAATATTTTTAAGTAATTTGACTATTTGCTGAGTTACTTGCTGAAAATCAGTAGCCTGTTTTAAGTCTCGGTCTTGAATAATTTGCTGAATCTGCCAGTCTAGCCAAAGTGGCGCATTTTTTAGCAGTTCTCCATAATCTTCTGGAGTGTGACTATGCAAGTATTCATCAGCATCTTTGCCATCGGGTAAATTGAGAATTTTTAGCTGAACTTCGCCCTTGTATGCGAGTTCGGCAATTTCACCAATCGCCCGTTCTGCGGCATTGATTCCAGCTTTATCAGCATCAAAGTTGAGTATTAATTGTTTCGATTCGGTGTAGCGTAATATTAACCGGACTTGTTCTAAGCTTAAAGCTGTACCGAGTGAGGCAACAGCGTTATTAATACCAGCGGCGTGGAGAGCGATCGCATCAAAATATCCCTCCACCACCACGGCTCGATCGAGTTTAGAAATACCATCTTTGGCTCGATCGAGGGCAAATAATGTTTTACCTTTACTAAAAAGTTCGCTTTCGGGTGAATTCAGATATTTAGGCTGTTCATCAGTCAAAGTTCTCCCACCAAAGGCAATAACGCGTCCTTGGACATCACGGATGGGAATCATCAAGCGATCGCGAAATACATCATAATACCCACCACCTTCCCGGCGTGGCTTAATCAATCCCGCTTTTTCCAGTATTTGCACTGGGTAATGTTTATCATCCACTAAATAACGATAAAGAGTTTCCCATCCTGCGGGAGCATAACCTAAACCAAATTGCTGTATAGTTTCTTCTTTGAGTTGGCGGTTAGATTGCAAATATTCAAGTGCTTTTTGTCCTTGGGATTGTCTCAAGGCGTGTTGATAAAACTGTGCTGAGGAAGCCAGAACTTCATATAACTGCTCGCGCAAAGATAGTTGACGCTGTAATTCTTGACGTTGTTCGGGTTCGAGAGTTTGTATAGGTACTTGGTAACGCCGCGCTAAATCCAGCACCACATCAGCAAAAGAACGCTTTCCCAACTCCATGACAAACTTAATCGCATTTCCCCCAGCTTGACAGCCAAAGCAATAATACATTTGCTTGGTTTGACTAACGGTGAAACTGGGAGATTTCTCATCATGGAAAGGGCACAAACCGACAAAATCCTTTCCTCGTTTGCGTAAAACTACGTATTCCGAGACGACATCTACAATATCAGCCCGTAGTTTAACTTCCTCAATTGTGTCTGGGTGCAAGCGGGGGATTTGCATATATTAGTCATTAGTCATTAGTCATTGGTCATTGGTCATTGGTCATTGGTCATTGGTCATTGGTCATTGGGCATTAACTTTGAAAAAAGGACAAAGGACAAAGGACAAATGACTTCTGATCGCTATTATATTCTTGTTGCTAGACCAAGAATGATGTATACAATTGCTTAAACTTAATTTTATCAGAGGAAATACTGAAAATGGGGCGTATTTTTATATCAGCAGCTCATGGAGGCAAAGAAGCGGGAGGAATAGACCTAGGTGCGATCGCAGGTGGTACAAGTGAAGCAAAAGAAATGATTTTGCTGCGGGATTTGATTGTCACGGAACTGAGAGCGCGGAGTTTGGAAATTTTAGCGGTTCCTGATGACTTAAGCGCCGCCCAAACTATCTCTTGGATCAATTCCCGCGGCCGCCGGGGTGATGTCGCCCTAGAAATTGCAGCTAATGCGGCTAACAGCCCTTCTGTGCGTGGGGCTAGCGTTTTCTACATCACTAATAATAGCGATCGCAAGAGCAATGCTGAACAGTTACTAGTAGGATTGTTGCGCCGCGTACCCCAATTACCGAATCGGGGAGTCAAGCCAGATACAGATAGTGGATTGGGTAGTTTAGCATTTTGTCGCCAGACAACGCTGCCAGCTTTGTTGATGCAAGTGGGGTTTCTCAGCAATCCAGAGGATCGGGCTTTGCTGCAAACTCGTCGCCGCGATTTTGCTTTGGGAATTGTCGATGGATTGGTGACTTGGAGTCGTGTAATTGACCCCACTCCCGGAACTCCAGCCCAAGTAAATTATCCACCTATTAATATTAATATTAATGGACAAAGTTACACCGAGCAAGGAATTTTAGTTAATGGGAATGCTTACATCCCCATTGATTTAGTAGACCTTCTCCGAATTGACCTTTCAAAAGCGGCTAATGTCAATCGCATTACCTATCACAAAGTAGTTTATGTCAAAGCAATCGAACTGCGAGATTTTAATGTTGCAGTTAATTGGGATGCAGCGACGCGTACTGTTAGCTTGCGCTCGAATTTAGTAGTTTGCCCCGGTCAATTTTCGCGGGTAATGTCGAACGGTAATACTTCCGAAGTACAGTTACAATTATTTTTAAGAAATAATAATGAAAATGCTATAACAAAGTTTCCTGACATCCCCAAACTTTATCGGGAAGAAGCAGGTATAGAGGGAGTGAACTATGATATTGCCTTTTGCCAAATGTGTGTAGAAACGGGATTTTTACGGTTTGGTGGTGATATTAAACCTGAGCAAAATAACTTTGCAGGCTTAGGTGCGATCGGTGGCGGTTCGGAGGCTGCGTCTTTCCCAAGTGCGAGAATTGGAGTTAGGGCGCACGTTCAACATTTGAAAGCTTACGCTAGTTTAGAACCTTTGGTACAGGAAGTAGTAGATCCCAGATTTCGTTTTGTCACACGCGGGATTGCGCCATTAATCGATCAGCTATCAGGGCGATGGTCAGCAGATTTAGATTATGGTACAAAAATTTCAGCAATGCTTAAACGATTATATGAATCAGCAGGACTTCTTTGAGTATTGAGTAAATTATTCCAAGTAGGTCTGCGTCAAAATTTGTAGTTGGAATAAAGCAAGAAGCAAGAGGGCTTTAGCCTAGTTTATCTTTGTTTACCGGGGTATTAACTGCTGACTCCAACTGTTTGCCGTTCTCGTCGTGCGACTTCTGCACGTACTAAAGGTATAACATCACGCCCATAAGCGATCGCATCCTCTAAAGGATCGAAGCCCCGAATCAATAAGGTAGTCACACCTGCATCGTAATAATCAACCAAAGCCTCTGCGACTTGTTCTGGTGTACCCACTAGAGCAGTAGTGTTACCTGCCGCACCAGTAGCTGCGGCGATCGGTGTCCATAGACGCTTATCATAAATCTCATTTTTGGCGGCAAAATCTAGCAGACGTTGCGATCCTACCGCCTGTGGTCTAGCTGGGGTAGCTAATTTTGCGCCTCCTCGTAACTCTTGAATTCGCGCTAAAATACTATGTGCTTTTTCCCAAGCCTGTTGTTCTGTAGCACCAAGAATCGGTCGCAGAGAGACACTGAAGCGAATGGAGCGATCGAGTGGTAAGGCAGCACGCACCTCTGCAATTCGTTCTTTAACTGCGGCAATTGGCTCACCCCACAAGGCATAGACATTACTGTGTTTGGCTCCTACCTGTACGGCTGGCCCAGATGCACCACCAAAGTAAAGCGGGATGTAGGGCTTTTGCAGCGGCTTGATCGCAGAGAAAGCATCCTTGATGCGGTAGAATTCACCTTCGTAATCAAAGGGAGTGTCGCTTGTCCAGACACGACGAACAATTTCTAAATATTCATCGGTGCGACGGTAACGGCTGTCATGATCTAGCCAGTCACCATCTCTTTGCTGGTCAGCATCACTGCCACCGGTAATAATATGTATTGCGATCCGACCGTTGGTAAAATGGTCAAGGGTAGCTGCCTTGCGAGCTGCCAGAGTTGGTGCCACAAAACCCGGACGATGAGCAATTAAAAAGCCCAATCGCTCGGTTGCTGAAGCTGCGAAACTAGCAACAGTCAAACCATCCGGGCTACTAGAACTATAGCCAATCAATACTTTGTCAAAGCCTCCTTCTTCATGGGCTTTGGCAAATTCACGAACATAAGCTGGATCGATGATGTCATCGCCCAGACCACCTGATGCACTATTTAATTCCGAAGTCCGTTTTGTCCGAATCAATCCAATAAATTCAATTGGCATAATTAATTCTCCTAAAAATGTTGGGGAGCAGGGGGATAAGGGAGACAAGGGGGACAAGGGGGACAAGGGAGACAAGGAGGAATTATTGAAAATCTCTCCCTTGTGTCCCCCTTTTTTCTTGTCTCCTTTGTCTCTTCTCCATACCCTGTTTGGCCAATACCTAATCCAATAAGTCTCGTTCTGACTGGTTAAGAGCCTCTAAGCTGGGAACCCATTCTAGGAGGCGGAGCCTCCAGTAGCTTGACAAGAGGCAGAAGCCCACTTTAAATACATTCTCAAGCCTCTAGGCTGGGAACAAGACGAAACAAGCCTTTAGGGTTTTCTTAGTACCATTCGACCAATGCCCTATCCCCAATCCCTATTCCCTAATCCAATAAGTCTGGTTGGTCGTGGGTAATTTCATCCCATAAATACTGGAATCCACCCCAGCCTGCTTGGTGAGTACCACCGCGTTGTTGGATCTTTAAGGCGATGTCGTGGTCAATCAGGATGGGTTTTCCTACAGCTTCTGCTAGCAATTGCGCCTTAGCAGTATCCTCTAACCTGATATACCACCAAGCGGCTTCATCCACACTGTGTCCCACGGTCAATATTCCGTGGTTGCGTAAAATCGCCGCTTTGCTCGTTCCTAGTGCCTGGGCAATGCGTTTTCCTTCGCTTGTTTCTAAGACAATGCCTGTAAAATCATCAAATAGAGCATGATCTTGGTAAAAAGCACAGGAATCTTGGGTAATCGGATCGAGCAACCGACCCAAAGATGACCAAGTTTTGCCATAGAAAGAATGAGCATGAGCCGCTGCGATGACATCGGGGCGGGCTTCGTGGATTTGAGAGTGAATGGCAAATGCTGCTTGACTAACTTTGCCTTCACCTTGGACTACCTGACCTTCACTATTTACCAATATCAGGTCTGATACGCGAATGCGACTGAAATGTATCCCAAAGGGATTTACCCAAAAATGATCGGTAAGTTCGGGATCTCGGGCAGTGATATGTCCTGCCAATCCTTGAGCAAAACCCAAACGCGCAAATACCCGAAAAGCTGCTGCCAAGCGTTCTTGGCGATGGCGACGCTCTGATTCAATGGAAACGAAAGTCGGTGGCTGAAAGGGATTGCTGGGGCGGACGAGAGAAGTTTGCACCATAATTTTCAACTCCTACGTATGGATTGGGTAGACCTACAGCGTTGCCTCACTGCTGCTGAAAGCCTCAAGGTTTGTCGATAGAGATCGCTTCACCATTAAACTAGCGATAACAATAAAGAATTATGGCTCGGTGGGCGATGCCTACGGCGGTAAACTACGCAGTTTTTATCGCTGCAAAGACGTATTGTTTAATCATGTCCAGTGGACAATGCTACAAATAACTTTTGGCTAATAACCGTAAATACGTTACTAATTTACTGATACCAGCTTTTCAACTACCTATTGACAACAAATTTATTAACTAGAGTAGTGTAGCAAACTACTGCAAACCGATCGAATTACAGTAGTTTTAACTACAATGAAATTACCACAGTTCATTTAAATAAGCAAGCTAAATATAGAGTTATGCTAGAAAATATACTTGAGGAGACTGTTGTGATTTGTTAAGCTGTGGAGCGAGCGATCGCCTGGTTTTTTCGGTTCTCACATATCTCCTTTATATTCTTCTAACAATTGCGGAATGTGATCGTAACCATCTACACCGATAACCGCAATAATTTTCGGGCGATGTTGTTGTAAGAACTTTTGGAAAGCTTCTGCCCCGATTTGTCCTTGTAAAATTGTCAGTAACCCTGCTGCTTGACGCCACTCATTAGAAGCAATTTGCTCTAAAAGATACATTCCCAAGCAACCTGTGTAAACAGTTTTTTCAGAATTTTGCAGGTGATAATAAGCTTCTGCTAAATAAACTAAGTTCCGCCCTTGGAGATACAAATCACCGGAAACTTGCGCTGTTTTAAAACCATCTTCAAGATATTTAATTGCAGTTTGGTGTTCTCCGATTACTAAATAGGCAATTCCTAAGCTGCTGACACATAAGGCTTTACTTTGCAGATCGCCTAATTTTTCTGATAATTTTAAACCTTGTTCCAAATAATTAATTGCGGCTTCATAGGTTTCGGGTTCTAAGTTTTCCAATTCCTGAGCTTGCATGACTTCGCTGTAACCCAAATTTACCAGCGCGTTTGCTTCTCCTGTGCGATCGCCTGCTTGCCGACTCAGTATTAATGCTCGTTGACTGTAATTAATTGCTTCAGCATAATCTTGCTGTTGTACGTAGGTACGGCTGAGGTGGTTGAGATTGGCAATTTCACAGGTGCGATCGCCTGCATTTCTGGCTATCTCTAACGCTTGCTGATGAAAATCAATTGAGCGCTGGTATTGTCCTAAAGCACGCTGAGAATAACCTAAAAGTGTCAAAATCCGCGCTTTTTCTTGGGTTCCCTCGCCTCGTCGCAGTGGTTCATCTAAATAATCTAGGGCATCTCGTAAATAAGTGCCAGTAAAAGAGGCAAAAATCCCGCCGTAAAAGGGAAAATACGGACGCTGGGCAAAGGTTCGCAAAATCTGGAGCATGATTTGAGAACAGGCATCGCTGTATATTGTCCCAATGCTCCTAAAACCACTTGCTAATTGACTCCAAATCACCGCAAAGGTCAAAAAAGTGGAAATGGACAACTTTGGCCCAGCCTTAATATCGTAAGCTTGTTGGTCAAACCAGCTAATTAGTCCCCGTTGCAAGAACTGTAAAATTAATGCCATTTCCACCCAATCTCTGAGGGTAATACCACGCTGTCGTTCGGCAAACTCAATTGCGGATTCTTCCCTAGCTAAAGTGCGAAGCAGTGCTTGGGGTAACTCACTATTGAGTTGTTTTGCCCAACTTGCCCAAGGGCCGCGTTCTCCCGGTACACCGCCAAACCCCAGAGATTCTTTTTGCTCGTACATCCAACTGAGCAAGTTGTCTTGCAATCGCTGCCAAGAAGCTAAACCACGGGTAATCCCTTCGGAAAATTGTTGTAAATCAGCATCTGCCTGGGCAAATTGCTGCAATGCCTTGGACAACTGCTGTAACTGTTGTAAATTTAGCGGATACTTCTGATTGGGGTCAGTAACTCGGATAAATGTCGCTAGACGCTCGGCAGCGGTGGCTGTGGTGATTTCTGTAACTGCGGAGGCGATCGCTTCTGTTGCTTTGTTTTGCTCTTGCCAGCGTTGCCATTGACTTTGAATGGTCTTAATGGCTCTCAAAGAGCGAGTCGCCTTGGCTTTCTTAAGTTCGTCTTTTTCGTTATCTACTTGGCTTTGGAGGGAATTCAGGCGATCGCTCAAAGCTAGCTCAAAGACTTCCCCTGTACCGGAAGAGATTCCTTTAAGCAGCATTTGATACACCTGTTCTACAGAGCTAATTTTGCCCTTGAGGGTGGTTTCGACAATTTCATCGATTAAGGCAAGATAGCGATCGCTTAATGGCAGAGAGTCTGGCACTTTGGCTACTAGAAGAATGTCACATCAATTCTAATTCTAGTCTTGGCTGCACAGGTAGGGGAAAGAATTAGCCACTTTTGGGCAGTCATGGTTATAACAAATGCAAAATTTAGAAAAATTTATTTAGCGATTTGTTATCATTCCTTGAGTGATTCGCTTTTTAACTACGCGATAAAAAAATAATGGAATGCCTACAATATAACGGTCTGCTAAACGAGTAGGTTCAGTAATTAAGCGTGTTAACCACTCCAGACCATTATCAGTCAGCCAACGCGGGCCGCGATATATAGAGTCAGTATAAAAATCTAGACAAGCACCTAAAGGTAAAAATACAGTAGTTTCAATTTTATTGAAGTTATCTAAAATCCAGCGTTCCTGTAATGGCATACCAAAACCAATATATAAAATATCTGGTTGGAATTTATTAATTTTTTCTATTACCAAATCATTCTCTTTTCCTGATTTATCAAAATAACCATGATGTCCTTGTACGCGTAAATTAGGCGCAATCAATCCTAACTTAGTAATTGCCTTATCTACTACGCCAGGTTTTCCAGCTAACAAAAATAAAGAAAGGTTTTCTTGCTCGCACTTGAATGCTAAATCTTCTATGTAATCTGGTGCTGTCATTCGATGTGCAGATTGCATTGAATAACCATTGAATCTAGCTCCTACCATTACACCAAATCCGTCACAAAATACTAAATCAGCTTTATTCAAAAAATCTCGATACCAAGACTTTTCATAAGCGAAATTCATTGCTCTGATATTCACATGTCCTACAACTGTCTTTTTTTTATTTTTTGCTGCTTCTATTAAATAATCAACTAATTCTTGTACTTGAACTTTATGAAATCTTGTATCAAGCAATTTAACTTCCGGAAAAGTTTTCATTTCTGCATTCCCTCACTTATTAGCCAGTATACCAAGTTTAGAAGAATCAGAACAATAAAATAATAATACCTTTATCGCTACCTTAAATTTTCATAATTTTAAATTAAATTCCTTCCTTGATAACATCTATTATCCTTGCATACAGAATAAATTACGTCGTTTTTGAATTTGGTGTTTAATACATAGGGTAAGTAACTTAAACCTACTTTCATCAAGATGGTTATCAATTGATAACTGCTGTATAAATACCTCTTAAAGATGTAAGATATTTGTTGATGTCCAAGTCTTTAACTCTGACTCGTGCATTATTTCCCAAAGATATTCTCAGATTTTCGTCTGCAATTAAAGATTGCATTGCCTCTGACAATTGTTGAATATCCCCCGGATCAACTAATAAACCATTCTGATTTTGAGTAACTATTTCGGGTATTCCTCCCACTCCAGTAGTGATAACTGCCAAACCCCAACTCATTGCTTCTAATAGTGCCATAGGCAAACCTTCGTTGTAGGAAGGTAACACAAAGACATCAGCTTTAGTGAAAAGATCGTCGCGTTTTTCTCGATCTACCCAATCAAGAATAGTGATGTAGTCAGTAAGATTTAGAGTTGGGAGCAAACTACGAGCTTGTTCTACATCTCCATCCCCGGCTATAACTAACTTAGCTTGGCTTTGTTGAGCAACAGGCATAGAAGCAAATGCTTTAATTAAATCAAAAGTACCTTTGCGCTCACCAATGCGCCCTAAAAATAAGAAAAATATTTGTTTGGAATCTCTTCGCTGTGGTATTTGTGCGGGAATTTTTACCGGGTTAGGCAGAACAATAACTTGTTCTGATTTCAAGCCAAGATTCTCAATGTAGAATTTTTTCCAGCTATCTGATAAAACGATGAAACGCGTACATTTACAAAACGACCAACTTAGCCACTGCTTAAGCCATTGGGGTAGTTTTGAGTAAAACAAATGAAAATCAGCACTATGAGTATGAATAATTACTGGCTTTTGAAATAGCCAACCAATCAGAGTAGTGATTGAATGACGAAAAGCGCTACCTCTATCTGAAACATGGATGTGAATTAGGTCAGCTCTTTGGTTTAATAAGTTCCAAAATAACTCACCTATTGCTTGCAAAAACACTAACACTTTATAGACAGTAGAACCATTTGGTAAAGTTGTAATGTGTTTAATTTGAATATCAGAAGTAGTTTCTTCAAGAATGAGCTTTTCCACAGAAACTATTCCACCTTGGCGCTCCAAGCTTTCGCCCAACATAGTAATTTTTATGGGACTCATAATTGCTATTAATATATTTTGAAAATTGAGTACACAGATATTTATATAAACTATTGAATGAATTTATTCTAGTTTATATCCAAGGGCGTACTCCCAAAGCATTTTGAGAATTAATCGTAATAACTCTATCTGTTTGAGCGCAGAGCCACAAATTTATTCAATGTATACTTTTATGATTTTACAGGATGATCTCCATAACAAAAATCTGTCAGAGAAATTGTTATGAGGATGTTTAAAACATTGTTGTTAATAACAGCATTCTAGCACTCTCTCATAACTCAAAGCTAAGTAACAATTTTTTGTTTAAGCTAAATCATATATTTACAGGTTGGAAAAACCAATGAATTTATTTGAGCTTTTAGTAGGAGAAGACAATCATCCAGCCCTAGTTACACCTGATGGGCGATCGCTAACCTATAAGCAATTGCGCGAGAATGTTATTGCACTGGTATCTCAACTCAACAGCTTTGGATTGAAACGGGGAGAACGCATTGCCATTGCCATGACTAACGGTTCACCAATGGCAATTACCTTTTTGGCTGCTGCCTTATGTGGCACTGCTGCACCCTTAAATCCCAAATACAAACAAGAAGAATTTGCCTTTTACTACCAAGATACCCAAGCAAAAGCACTGATTACGTTGTCTGAAGGGTCAGAAGCAGCCATTGCTAGTGTCACACCTGATATGATGGTGATTAATGCCAAGATAAATACTGACGGCACATTAAGCTTTGAATCAGTCAAAACAGGTTCACAACCAGCAGAATCCGCGAATCCCACAGCCCCCAACGCTGATGATATAGCGATGATTCTCCACACTAGCGGCACTACCAGTCGTCCCAAGCGTGTGCCGATTCGTCATCGCAACTTAATTGCTTCAGCCGGCAATCTGATTAGTGCTTACTCACTCACAGCAGCTGATACTACAATATGCCTAATGCCCTTGTTCCATGTTCACGGATTGGTGGGCTGTTTGCTGGCAACTCTGGCTTCGGGTGGTACATTAGTTTGTCCCAATGGTTTCAATGCCTTGGAGTTTTGGAAACTGGTAGATACCTACAAACCCACCTGGTACTCCGCAGCGCCAACTATGCACCAGACAATTTTGGCGCGCGCTAGCCGCAACCCAGAAATTGTCAAAACGAACCGTTTTCGTTTCATTCGCTCTAGTAGCGCTTCTTTGCCGCCGATTATCATTGAACAGTTAGAGGCAACTCTGAATGCTCCTGTGGTGGAATCTTACAGCATGACTGAAGCATCTCACTTAATGACCACCAATCCCCTACCGCCAAAAGTCAGAAAACCAGGTACTGTAGGTTATGGCTTTGGCGTAGAAGTCGGCATTATGGACTCTGAAGGCAACCTGTTATCTAAGGGAAGCTTGGGCGAGGTGGTGGTAAAAGCACCCAACGTTATAGATGGCTACGAAAACAATCCAGAAGCTAACGCCACTGCTTTTGTGAATGGTTGGTTCCGTACAGGGGATCAGGGTGCAGTTGATGCAGATGGCTACCTCCGCTTGACTGGACGGATTAAAGAATTGATTAACCGGGGTGGGGAAAAAATTTCTCCTTTAGAAGTGGATGATGTCTTGCTACGCCATCCCGCCGTCGCCGAAGCCTTAGCCTTTGCCGTCCCCCACAAATCTTTAGGAGAAGATATCCACGCAGCTGTTGTTCTAAAAGCAGAAGCTAGCGAAAAAGAACTTTTAGCTCACTGTGCAACTATGCTGGCAGACTTCAAAGTTCCCAGGCAAATTCACATTTTAGAGCAACTACCTCGTGGTGCTACCGGTAAACTGCAACGGTTAGCGATGGCGAAATTGCTGAATATAGGGGAATAGGGAGATAACGGTAGTTTACTAAACGATCTGGCACACCCACAGCGAACACGCTCTCAATAGACTAATCGTCAAAATCACAAACGTCTATGCAATCTACAAAAACAGAGATTGAACAGTCAGATCCTTCTGAGTGATACTGAAGTTACGCTGTTCTGGTGTGGCAACGAATGAAACGATCGCTTTTACAGCAAATGATGTAAATTGAAATGTCAACTTTTTATTTACACTGCAAAACTACACTGTACAGCGATTTTACTTCCAAAAAACTTTGGTATTATACGTATTTATTACATAATCTCAAGTTTTGCAACAGGCGAGACTTACGGTGAGCTACGCTAACGCACTTCATACAGCGATCGCAATTTGAGGATATCTTCCCATTCGAGATCGGTAAATGGTTGGGTAACTAGTTCTATACCAAAGTATTGTCTTGCCGTCTCTGTCAATGTCTCCACAATCTTTGCAATCCAGTTATCCTCGTCCTGTGTATTGCAAAGTGAGGTATTCCACGGAGCCGGTTGTTCAAAGATTTGCTGAAATAAACCTTTGTCTGTAGATAAAATCATCGAGCCGTGTTGAAGAATGGTATTTTTCCCCTTGCGTTGGGCACTACCAATAAATTTACTTCCATCGGCAGTAACTAAGTCAGCTGCTGTTGCTGTGTTGAAACAACTGGGATTATGAATGTAACCCCGTCCAGCAGAACCATAACTTAACTCAATACCCAAGGTTTGCCAGCCTTGGATTAAAAAGTTACAGATTTTTTCATAAGTACCCCAGCTTTTTCCAGTACTAGCTGAGGTAATCACAGAGTAGGTCAAGTTTCCTTGGTGGAGAACAGCCCTACCACCCGTTGGCCGACGAACTAGATCGAGTGGCTGTCCCTGATAAATCAGATTATGCCATTGGGCAGGCCATTGTTTTTGCAGATGTCCCAAAGAAAGAGCATAAGGACACCAGGTATAAAAACGCAAGGTAGGCGGGTGCTGTCCCTTTTCACATTGGTTGAACAACCAAGCATCGATCGCCATTTGTACTCCTCCTGATGTCTGAAGCATTGGGATAAAACGCCAGGTGGATGGTGATTCGGTTACTAGTTGTTTCATCTGTTTGGGACTGTGGAAATATATTGACATCCTAATATCAGTATTTAATAATACTTTTGTTTCAGATTATCAGGAAAAATCTGTTTATGAATTTCATCAAAATGTTTATTAAAGACAAAACTGTATTCAATTTTAGATTTTTAATCTTCCAGGATTTATGCAAACAATAGCCATCTCTACTTGAGTTTTATCCCCATTAACCTCGACAAATTTTTCAAATTTTTCCCAGTCAGTAATTTTGTGACCATTACAAGAGTGGTTGATTTGGTAAGGCTTTATAATCTCCCGTGCTGACTTTTCGTTGAAGCCAAAGGTTGAAAGCGGGGGTAAACCAGTGCGACGCCGATAGCGAGTCTGCGAGCGTCATAGCCCGTCGTAGACATCGCTAACCCACATTGACAGTTAGATTACAATCTTAGGTATAGTTTCTCTGACTGGAGTTGTTCATCGGGTGATTCAATCCGATTCAATGACAAAGCATACCAGACAAGTATTACTTAGTGCGCTCAAGGTGGTTGTCTTATGCCTGACACTGTTCCTACTATGCACAAGCAATAGTTGGGCGCAAATCACTATTGACAGCAAAATTGCTCCTCTGATTGAGAAGCTGATAGATAACGATGCCCACATCAGAAGCCTTGCAGCAGATGCATTAGTTAATATCGGTTCCCCAGCAGTACCGTCTCTGATTGAAGCTTTGAAAAATCAGGATATTAATCTTCGTTGGCACGCCGCTTCAGTTTTAGGAGATTTGGGTGCAGAAGCAGCACCAGCAGTTCCAGCCTTAAGTGCAGCATTGCAGGATGAAGATGGACAAGTCCGCCTGTACGCCACCTTAGCTTTAGGAAATATTGGTACAGCAGCCAAAGCAGCAGTTCCATCGTTGATGGCGGCATTACAAGACAAGGAGCAATTCGTTCGCATTTATGTTCCTTCTGCACTCAGAAAAATTGGTGTAGAAGCGAAAGTAGCTGTCCCAGTATTAACTGCTGCCTTAAAAGATAAGAACCCCACTGTACGTTACAATTCTGCCTACGCTTTGGGTGCAATGGGTACAGAAGCAGTATCTTCTGTCCCGAATTTAATTGCCCTGTTGAATGATAACCAATTTTATGTGCGTTTAGGTGCTATCAAAGGTTTAGGAGGAATAGCGGCAGGCTTTCAGGACAAAGCAAATGCTTTACCTACCTCCAAGTTACAGAAAGTCATCTCAGACTTTGAGCAGGTATTGGCAACTATACAAAAATACAAAGATAAATTCACAGAGACGGACATTAGGCTGATACGTCGCCCTCTCAATGCCCTGAAAGCAGAAAAAGAAACTCGCCTCTTTGATAGAGTTCTAGAATCGCTATTTAAGCATAAATTACTTTTGGGAATTGCCGCTTACCTTATCTTATTGCCTTCTATTTGGTTAATTTTCTTGCGGGTAGCCCCTTTATGGTTGTTAAAAATTAACAACGCCCTCAAACCCTACACAGATTTTTCTCTCCCATTTATCAGCGTTAATGTACCTCTGCGATATGTGCTATTTGTTGGCTGGTTTCATTACCATCCCAGAGTATTAGATGCGTGGGTAGCTAAATATATCAAAGCAGCCCGCGAACAATTTCCCAAAAAGGATACAGTTAACAGTCGCGCCTGTTACATTCCCATTCCCGTTGTTCTGGATGGTACAACAGTTCCCCAACTGATGAATGAGAATTTGCGCTCAACTTTCGAGAAACAACGTAGTTGTCTAGTAATTGGTGGGGAAGGGGGTGTAGGTAAAACCAGTTTAGCGTGTCGAATCGCTGGCTGGGCAATGGCTGAAGATGAAGACCAACAACTCTGCAAACATTTGATGTTACCTGTGCTGTTAGAAGAAGAATTTCGGGTAACTGAAGGTAAGTCGCCGCTTTTAGAAGCCATCAGAGGACAGTTGCAAGCTTTAATTGATGAACCAGAGCCGATTTGTCAAGAATTACTGTTACGTTTGTTAAGAAAGAAACGCATTCTAGTGATTGTAGACCGATTCTCAGAAATGAATGCCACTACACGAGAAGCAATTGAGCCGGAGTCGCCAGAGTTTCCGGTGAATGCATTGGTGATTACTTCCCGACTTGAGGAAAAGCTGGGGCGGGTTAATAAGACGATAATTAAACCCTTGCGGATTGAGGCTAATAAACTATCGTCCTTTATGGAAGCTTATCTCATGCAGCGAGGTAAACGCGATCGCTTTACTGACCAGGAATTTTTTGACGCTTGTAACCGTCTTTCTCTGATGGTCGGTCAAAATAATATCACTGTTTTGCTAGCTAAACTTTATGCTGAACAGTTAATCGCCAGTAAAGACGTAACATCTAATATTTCTGCGTTGCCAGAGAATATTCCTAATTTGATGCTGGGTTATATCAATGAACTCAATCGTGATGTTACAGACGAACAATTCGATGACCGCACTGTTCATCAAATTACCAAAACCATCGCCTGGGAATGCTTGCAGCAAAGTTATCAACCAGGAACCGCCAAGCGTGTAAATGCTATTGCTGCATTAGCAGCTTTGGGTATTGATGACCCGGAAGCACACCTCAATTATCTGGAAAAACGTTTGCACCTGATTCAAACTATCGGTTCTGCCAAAGATAGAATTCGTTTTTGTCTCGATCCTTTAGCTGAGTATCTTGCAGGTTGGTATTTAATAGAATTGTATGGCAATAACGATGGCAAATGGCGATCGCATTTTTTCAAAAAGGCAGATGATTTAGTCAAAACAGGCACACCAGATGCTATCAAAGGCTTGTTGTTGGCGGTGCGAGATTGCTACTTATCTGAGGTTCAAGGTAGCAAAGAAACCGACTTTGTACCCCAGAAGTTGGGTAAACTGGCTGGGTTTACACCTTCAGTCACAGCAGTTAGTACTGTGCAAGTAATACCATGAGCGATGTATTGATGTAAGCATAGCTAAATTCCTCTTTCTGGGTAGTGATGTACATTCAACTGAAATTTATTGTTTATTCTTTATAGCAATTCTCATTTGAATGGCTATTGGGTAGGGGCATTGTAAATCCCGTTAAATTATCTCCACCATCGCGCTACATCCACAATTGCACGGGCAATTTCTGCCGTTGCTGTTTCACCACCTAATGCAAAGATAACTGGAAACAATGCCTTGATATCCCTCTTCTGTCACTTTCCGAGTATTCTGAATAAAAGGATTAAAAGAAAAAACTCTGGAAGGTAAGCAGGGCAATGGATGTAGAATTACAAATCCTAAAACATTTGGCAAGAGATGCCCAGCCAACAGTTGCGATCGTAGATGAATATTGTGCAGAGTATAAAGACCTGTTCAAAGAAGTAAGAAATTATGAATGCTTCAAATATTTACACTTAGGGATAATTTCACCAATAAAAAGAAAGGCGTTGCATAATAGAGGGATGAATTGAGGTCATCTACTGTGCAATGTCCAT
>NZ_JAVRCD010000048.1:0-62220 GCF_034530895.1 Nostoc sp. DedQUE08 | reverse complement strand
AGTATAGAGAAATACCCGTGTTTCCATGATTCATCCCGCATTTATGCAACGCCACAGTTTAAATCTGATACCAAATTTCTGATGAGAGTGTGCTGCAATCAGTAGACGTCTTGCAAAAGTAACTTTTGCCTTGAAGTTGGGGAAAGGTGAAAGGTTAAAGGGTAAGGGAAAATTCCATCCTTTCCCCTTTACCCCCAAGAGTGCAAAAGTGCTTTTTGCAAGAGCTCTACTCCATACCACTTTCCTTAAACATTCCCATCAATTTACGTTTACGAGCGTGAGTTTGCATCAAGTTTTCCCGATAGCTTAACCAGTCAGCTTTCTTCCCAGATTTCAGGTAGGCATTACGCGCCTTTTTCAACCATTCAACCGCGTAATAATAGTATTCGGCTTTACCTGCATCCATAATTTTTTCGGCACGGCGACGAGCATTAGCAATTACCCAACCAGGATTATGAGGAATAGCAGCATCCATGACTCGGTGAATTAACTCTGAACGATCGGAACTTAGTTCGCTAGCGATCGCAATTGCATCATCAATTAGCCCTTCATACAAGAATATATCCACCTTGGCTGATTCTGTTCCCCAACCATTATAAGTACGGACAATTCTCAGCAGGTCTGTTTTGACACTTTCCCAGTTTTCCCCAGCCAATTCTGCCATCTTTTGGTAATCCACAAAGCAGGGCTTCATTTGAAAAGCCGCCTTGATTGCTGATAAAGCAGCTTCACTATTACCTAATTTAATAGCTAAATCACTTGTCCAAATTCCCAATTCATACTGACAATTACCCGGTAAATTTAATCCACTCTCAGCTATATCTAGTGCTTGCTGTAACGCCCCCTGAACGCTGAGTGTTTTGGCTAGGGCAAAGGCTTCTTCCATTGAGTTCATCTGGGTTTGAGCAGCATCAATTGCTTCTTCCACCCTGCCTAAACGCCCCAACATTGTCAGATATTGCTGGGTTTGCCCTTCCGCTTCTGCTAAATACAGGTATTCTTGATAACGTTCTTGACGTTCGAGAATTTTCAGGCGAATTAATGCCAAATCATCAGCATAATCTGGTACGTCTTCTTCCCATGCTCCCCTTTCAGTAATGTTACCTTGGAGAACTTGTACCAGTGGCGGATAATCCCAACCTTGGCGTAAAGCCTCCATAACTAGACCAAAATCAGCATTCCACTCATCTTGCCAAGCTTCCAAATTTATTTGAATATCAACTTTTTCTTCTGGAGTAAGTTCGGCGATTAGAATTGCTTCACACCAAGCATTATTTAATTCGCCGACAACTTCGTCATTTTCAGCGCCGTATTCGGCAACATCATCCCAATTTTCCGCACAGGTAGAGGTAATCGCCTCCAAAATAGCGATCGCATTTTCACCTTCTCCCCGTTCGCTAAAATCTACCGCAGTTTGCACTACACTCAGCAAATCTTCGCCAATCGGGTCATCTTCGTATCCTTCCTCAAAGTAGCGCACGGTATCCTTGAGAATCTGCCGCACTTGCCGCCGAAAGGGAGCCGGATCGAGAGTATTGCGGCGCACGAATTTTATGGTTGTTTGATTGTCAGCAGGATTCGTCATCCAACTTACATGACGGTCAATCGCCTCAATTAGGGGGGGGTATTCCGCTACCAACTCTTGCAGTAGCCTTTGAGTTTCGATATAATTCAGGCGATTTAGTAGTTCTTCCAGGGTGGGGCGCTGCTCAATATTTTCTGAGTTACGCGCACAAACGAGCATCGTCGCTACAATGTGTTTGCACCAACCTTCATAGTTGTAGGCACAGGTGCATTTTACTGAGGTTAACCCACTACTATCGAAATTCAGGCTGACATGATAAGGTTTAGCTTCGGTGCCTAGAACATCTGCCTGAAGCAGATGACCACGTTGGATAACGGCATTAACAGCACCAGCATTATAATATGCCTCGCCTCGCTGGAAAGATTTGGCGTTGGCATGACGGCGGATAGTAAATTCACTAATTTGGGGAATAGACATCGAGCGATCGCCTGCGTAAATCTTCTGGATCAATCCTAAGTCCAGCTTAGTGTTACGCTAACGCGCTGTAAAGAAAAAGGTGTGGAGATTCTGAATGAGACTGCAATTTCTATTCATTAACTAGCTCAGAACTGGAAATCAGTTTCATTGCCCTGCAAATACTCACTTAATTTCTTGTCGCTTTTCTGGGAAAACCAACCCATATAATGAAAATATCCATATTTTCGCCAGAAGTGAGTGAATCATAATTTGAGTTAGCAATACCCGAACCTGAAATCAGTGAACAGTCTAACAGTAAACAGTCAGGGTAATGTAAGGTAAGGGATTTAGAGTTCAGCGATAAAACTGATAACTGATAACTGTTAAAAGGGTTGCGCTGATTGTCGGTCAAGTTGAGAATAAATAGGCGAAGCAGACGGGGAAACTAACGTGAGTCAAGGATATGATTACGATTTAGTAATTATCGGCGCTGGTGTAGGCGGACATGGCGCAGCCTTACACGCCGTAAGTTGTGGTTTGAAAACAGCAATTATTGAAGCTGCTGATATGGGAGGAACCTGTATTAATCGGGGCTGTATTCCTTCTAAAGCGCTGCTGGCAGCATCTGGACGCGTGCGGGAGTTACGCAATGCCCACCACCTCAAGTCACTGGGAATTCAAATTGGTAGCGTAGAATTCGATCGCCAAGCGATCGCCAATCATGCTACCAATCTTGTCTCGAAACTTCAAGGCGACTTAACCAACAGTCTCAAGCGTCTAGGGGTCGATATCATTAGAGGCTGGGGAAAAATCGCTGGCGCGCAAAAAATCTCTATTACTGGAGACGGCGGTGAAAAAACCATTACAGCCAAAGACATTATCCTTTCGCCAGGTTCAATTCCTTTTGTGCCTCCAGGGATTGAAGTAGACGGTAAAACTGTCTTTACCAGCGACCAAGGTGTGAAATTGGAATCGCTACCAGAGTGGGTAGCAATTATTGGTAGTGGTTACATCGGCTTAGAATTTTCTGATATTTACTCAGCTTTGGGTTGTGAAATCACTTTGATTGAAGCCCTAGATCAGTTAATGCCAGGATTTGACCGCGATATTGCCAAACTTGCCGAACGGGTGCTAATTACTCCCCGCGATATTGAAACAAAAGTCGGGATATACGCCAAAAAAGTCATTCCCGGTTCACCTGTGGTAATTGAGTTAGCAGATTTCAAAACCAAGGAAGATATAGATGTCATTGAGGTAGATGCTTGTTTGGTGGCTACGGGACGCATCCCAGCGACCAAAAATCTTGGTTTAGAGTCTGTGGGTGTGGAACTCGATCGGCGGAATTTTATTCCAGTAGACGATCGCATGGCAGTATTATCAGCAGGTGAAGTCGTACCGCATTTGTGGGCAATTGGCGATGCTAATGGGAAGATGATGTTAGCACATGCGGCTTCTGCTCAAGGCATCATCGCCGTAGAAAATATAGTTGGGAGGGAAAGAATAGTAGACTATCGCAGCATCCCCGCAGCAGCGTTTACCCACCCAGAGGTCAGCTATGTAGGCTTAACTGAAACAGCAGCTAAGGAGTTAGGACAAGCTGAAGGGTTTGAAATTGCCACCAGTAGGAGTTACTTCAAAGGAAATTCCAAAGCGTTGGCAGAAAATGAAGCTGACGGTATTGCCAAGGTGATATATCGCAAAGACACCGGAGAAGTCTTGGGCGTCCACATTTTCGGACTGCACGCCTCAGACTTAATTCATGAAGCCTCAGCTGCGATCGCCAACCGTCAATCTGTGCAAAGTCTCGCACATCTAGTTCACGCCCACCCGACACTCTCAGAAGTCCTGGACGAAGCTTATAAACGAGCCATTTAGTCATTTGTCCTCTGTCATTTGTCCTTTGTCAATAAACAAGGACAAATGACCAATGACAAATGACCAATGACTAATGACAAATGACCAATGACTAATGACTAGTGACTAATTATGCAAATCCGTCGCCGTTCACCTAACCCAGCTATCTCCGTGTCCATGTTACGTTATCAGGCTGCCGTACCTGATGCAGCGCCAAACAATATTTTGGAAGAAATTGTCTGGCATAAAGAAGTAGAAGTTGACCAAATGCGTGAAAGGCTGCCTTTACGGGAATTGCAACATCAAGCACTCTCTGCGCCACCAACCCGTGATTTTGTTGCTGCTTTGCGTCAAGGTAAGACAAAGCCAGCATTGATTGCCGAAGTGAAAAAAGCTTCACCTAGTAAAGGCGTTTTACGAGCAGATTTTGACCCAGTAGCGATCGCCCTGTCTTATCAGCAAGGAGGTGCTAGTTGTCTTTCTGTGCTGACAGATGTCAAGTTCTTTCAAGGTAGTTTTGACAATTTAGCCAAAGTCCGGGCTGCCGTAGATTTGCCCCTACTGTGTAAAGAGTTTGTCATCTATCCTTACCAGATGTACTTAGCGCGGGTTCAGGGTGCAGATGCTATTTTGTTGATTGCAGCTATCCTGAGCGATCGAGATTTGCAATACTTCCTGAAAATTGCTAATAACCTGAAAATGGCAGTTTTGATTGAAGTCCATAGCTTGGCAGAACTTGACCGTGTGTTAGCCTTAGATGGAGTCTCCTTAGTAGGAATCAATAATCGCAATTTGGAAGATTTCTCTGTCGATCTGCAAACTACTTGCCAACTTTTGGCTGCAAGAGGTAGACAATTGCAAGAGAAAAATATCCTTGTTGTCAGCGAGTCAGGACTACACAACCCAGAAGATTTGAGTTTAGTGCTGACAGCAGGTGCATCTGCTGTACTCATTGGAGAATCTTTGGTAAAACAATCAGATCCCGGTGCTGCGAGCGCTCGTATATTACCGAGGAATTTTTAAAATAAACACCCCACCTGCCCTAAAAGGCGCAGGGCTGCACATAATAGTTGAGCAATTGGGCATACTATGCGTATACACGCAGCACTTTGCTATCAAATATCATCAATATCTTTGCCAAATCTTCATTGCTAATCAAACCAAAGCCATAAGCAACTAGTTATTTATTATGTAACAATTTATTAACAAGAAATAAACTGTAACTCATACAAAATCCCAAATA
This sequence comes from Nostoc sp. DedQUE08, assembly GCF_034530895.1. NCBI lineage: Bacteria > Bacillati > Cyanobacteriota > Cyanophyceae > Nostocales > Nostocaceae > Nostoc > Nostoc sp. DedQUE08. Next base: position 57,142 of record NZ_JAVRCD010000048.1, on the reverse strand, counting down.
TGAAATCAAAAGTTAACTTCATGGAGCAAATTCCTCTACCTTCGCCTATTCACTACGAACTTATACTTCAACTCTTAGAAAGACAAACTATGTTAGCAGTAAATGATAACCCAGATTTACGGCATCAGGTGAATCAGCTAATTATTACTCTCCGTAAAGCTGCTGTACAGCAAAAGCGACTAGAAGAAATTTGCGAGTTTTCCTCTGTAACTATCGATCACCGTTGGTCAATCAACCATCATAACGATAGCAAAGTTGTTGCCCCCGATTGAAAAAGATTGTCATCTTTATAAGATTTTAGTTCAGAGAAAGTTCATCTTGATTTAGACAAAACTGTAGATCGGTTAAAATAAAATATTGATGAGATTCTCTCTCGAATTTGACGAAAGATGAAATACAACAGCATTGATGAACTCCTCAGAAATAATCAGGCTTGGGTTGCCGAAAAGTTAGCTCTAGATCCAACTTACTTTCAAGAATTATCTAACGGACAAACACCACCTTTTCTATACATTGGGTGTTCTGATAGTCGTCTGGCGTTAACAAAATTTACCCGTACAGAACCAGGAGAGTTATTTGTACATCGTAATATTGCCAATCAAGTTTCTCTAACGGATATAAACTTTTTAGCCGTTTTAGAATACGCAATTTTACACCTAAAAGTGGAACACATTATCGTTTGTGGTCACTACGATTGCGGAGGAATTAAGGCAGCTTTAGAAGGGCGAACGATTGGAATTCTTGATAACTGGGTAAATCCAATTCGGGAACTGTATCTACAGAAACAAGAAGAAATTGATGCTTTGCCAACAAGAGAAGAACGTTTGAATCGCTTGGCAGAAATCAATGTTGTGGCGCAAGTGAAAAATATTTATCAAACTTCCATCATGCGTCAGGTACTCCATGAGCGAAAAGCGCCTATGGTTCATGGCTGGGTACTAGATATACACACTGGGTTAATCAAAGATTTAAACGTTTCAACTGTGCAATGGCAATTGCACATTTGCCCCTTGCTTTTAGAGTTTAGACTCTATGCCATGTTAACACATGAGAGTTAATTCGGTATTTTCAACCACACCGAAGCGTGCATTATAGAGTTGATAAATCGTGTTTTTACAAATCTTATTTAGATATCGAGTTTTATTGGGCAGTGCTTACGTGTATTTAAAAAATAAAATAGTATTTTTAGAGTTTTTTGTTTATTAAAGTAATGTCAAGATCGGGTGATTACTGATAATAAAATCTAGCAATATAAGTTGGATTAAATGTCAGTGAAACTGAACATAAACAAGCATCAAATATTGACTTTTCTCTTTCAAGAGAACCTACAAACATTATAAGTATTAAGTAAACCTGATATTACGAATGAATATATAACAGTAAATTTACTAATATTTTTTATAGAGGCAATTCATGAATTGCCTCTATTAGAATTAGTAACACCGATATGGATACGCTTAACCTACTCCGACAAAAAATTATTTCTTCGCAATTATCCACACTGCATGAATAATTCCAGGAATGTAACCAAAAAGCGTCAAAAGTATATTAATCCAAAAGTCTATACCAAAACCTACTTGTAAAAAAACTCCCAAAGGTGGCACGAAAATGGCACACAGAATCCGAACTAAATCCATTTAAACCTCCTGTTTATCTCAGAAAAGACAGCTTGTTGGCAAACTGATTCACCACTGTTCAAGTATATTTGTACATTTCAAAGATAACATTTCCTCTCTTCATCTAGATCGCGGTTTATATACGGTAAACCGCACTCAAGATTAGCCACCGCTAATTTTGACTTTGTAACCTAGCTTGGTCAAAATCTCAAGAATTTTCTGTTTGTGTTCGCCCTGAATTTCAATTTCGTTATCTTTAAGTGTCCCGCCTGTCCCACACTGGGTTTTTAACTGCTTCACCAAATCTGCTAAGGTTTCCGGTTTGGCTTGAAAACCGCTAACGACTGTGACGGTTTTGCCTTTGCGTCCTTTGCGGGAAGCTTGTACTTTCAAGTTTTGTTGTTGTGGGGGTAGTTCTGGAATTGGTCTTTCTGTGGCGGCGGAGTTGTCGTTGCCAAATTCACGGTAGACAAAGCTTTTGTCAGAAGATTGAGAATTGGAAGAAGACATAAATGAATGTTTAAGAAAAATTTCAAAAGCAGTGGAAAGTTCTACGCAACTATTCTACTGGGATACAATTTATAGGCTAACATTACACTTCCATACATCATAACCAAATTGACGTAATACTTGAATTAATCTTTCCTTCAGTAGAAAGTAGATTGAAATGGTTAAACTGATTCCAGAAAATGGCTTGTATATATCTATAATTCAACCTAATTTTACTTAAACCATCTCAAACTCTAATTGATGACTCTTGAGAAAATCATGGGTGAAATGATCCACCATATTTGTATCAGCCAGTTCCAAATTATAAAAATCCACAGCTTCATGGTCAAAATGAGGGCCAGCGTGCCAAGTACCCTCATGTAGCTTGATAAAACAATTCCCCGGAATGCGGAAAGCAGCAATTTCTTCTAATGTTGGTTCACTCACATCATTATGAGGAGGACAAACTGCAATTAACCAATCCTTCCCTTCCAAAGAACCCAGACATTGAGTGCATTGCATATGGCGAGTAATTTTGTGGAACTTTCGTCCTATTTTCTCCAACCGCATAAGATAAAATCGTGGAATCCCGTTTTGCAGGTTTAACTGGGCATCTTCCCCATCGTAAGTTTTGCCATCAAGACTTGCAAAAATAACCTGTCCATAACGCCGAAAGTTTTCAGGAGTCACCCATTGCACTTGCAACTGTTGCACTGTCTTTGATGTGCTCATATCAAATCATTAAGAGAGATTATCTAAGTTTATTTTCGCCCATAATGACTGAATTTTACATAGTTATGATGGTGACTTCCTGAGTTTAAATGCCCTAAACTCTGAAAAAATAACCTCAGCTAGCTAGATAACTACGTACTTGTTCTTTTTGGCGCCGGAGGAGACTAAGAGCTTTTTGTTCTATTTGACGCACCCGTTCTCGACTAATACCCATGCGATCGCCAATCTGTGCTAAAGAAAGTTCATACCCATCCGTTAGACCAAAGCGCAGGGTTAATATTTCTCGCTGCTGGGGAGACAGCTTTGCCAATAAGTCTTGTAAGTCTTGGTGGAGAGATTCTTCAACGGCATAATCTTCGGGAGAAGGGCCATCATCCTCCAGTATGTCTTGCAATTCTGTATCTTGTTGTTCGCCAACTCGCGCCTCTAAAGAGAAGGGTTGACGAGCTAAGTACAAACACTCTCGAACTTGGCTAGGTGTCAAAGATAAGGCAGTGGCAATTTCAGCAGTAGTAGGAACGCGACCTAAGTGTTGAGATAATTCTCGCTGTACCCGTTTAATTTTGTTCAGTTTCTCAAAGACGTGGATAGGTAAACGAATTGTACGTCCTTGTTGAGCGATCGCCCGTGTAATTCCTTGACGAATCCACCAGTAAGCGTAGGTAGAAAACTTATAACCAAGGGCGGGATCGAATTTATCTACCCCTCGCTCTAAACCTAAAGTACCTTCTTGAATTAAATCCATAAATTCCAGATTACGGTGCTGGTATTTCTTTGCCACAGCTACCACTAACCGGAGATTAGCCTGAATCATTTTCTGCTTGGCCTGGTGTCCTAAATTTAGCTGTTGCTCTAGCACCTCCACACTTAACTCCACCCGATCTGCCCATTCTTGTAGCGTGGGTTCGTGGTTTAATTTGACAGCCAATTCTTCCTTAGCAGCTAATAAATTCATCATCTGCTGCACTTGTTGGGCAAAAATAACCTCTTGTTCGCGAGTCAACAAATCTACACGCCCGATCTCTTGCAGATAACTACGCACAATATCATCTGTAGATCGAGGCTTTTTATCTGCGGTTAAACTTTTTTTCTTCGTTTTTTGAACTTCGGTATGTGGAGATGTTAAGTTGCTCATGGTTATTTGCTCCTCTGTAACCTCATCAATTTATTGGTATCAAGTCTAGATATTCAGACCCACAGCCATTTCACACTGCTAATCATAGATATCTTGCAAAAGTACTTAACACCCCATCCTTTAATTTCCTTCCCACTTTTGGGGAAGGTAGACAAAGCTACGCTTTGGCGAGGTGGGTTTGTTAGTTTGTAATTTATGCAAAAGGTCTAATCAATTTGCAACACTGATGAATTCTGGTCTATGATACATTACAAGTTAATTGTTGGAGATAATAAACCCAAAATCAACCTACCCCTTAATAATAACATCATCACCGATCGCAAATCAAATACCTAAAGTATCATTAGCATATCCTTTGAAGTGATTACATTCTTCTATCATTGATTTTTGCATATTTTAAAATACAATTAATAATTAAATTTAGTCTAGTTATCCAATGCGTTTACTGTAAAAGTAAAAAATCCTGAGCCACGATTCTATTTTCTAAGAGATAAATTATTAATACCAACTTTTAAAATATCACAAAAACTTTATTTCTTTAATTTTTCATAGTCTACTTATAAATCAATGTAATCTCATTAAATAAAAATTTATTAAGTATAAAATATCCATTTCTTAACTCGTTTTTTTTGTAATACAATCTAAGCATATCAAGCCAGATATATAGTGGGCGATCGCTAAACATGAAAGAACTTCTCCTGCTTCCCTCTTTAATAACCGCTTTCTTTAAGAATCTGGTCAAATACTTTAGTAATGAGGCATCTGGTGAAATTAATTATGCGGTATCCAGAACACTTGCACAGACTAGCACTGCTACATCTGTACATTCATTCTTACTCATATCTCTTTCCTGGGATTTAGGACGATCGAGAAGACGCAGATATCTGTGACAATTGCACTTATGTTATAATTTAACGCAGACATCTGTACTGGATGCGGTATAATCAACTTGATTACTTCTAGAGAAATTTTATGGACTAAAAGTGCTAACAGTGGTAACACTAACATCAAGGATGATACTTGGCAAGACAGTAACACCCGCGATCGCCCTAACTAATATCCTCTTGAAGCGAAAAGATTTTTGTGTAAGGGTATCTAGTTGATTGTTATGCAGCATAGCTTAAACAACAACATTCCCACTTTTTGGAGAAGTCGGAAATAGTCTAAAACTCCTAATGAAGGAATATCTTACAGCTTTCTCGCTTACTAGTTTCAACTTTTAGTTGCACAAAAGCACAGTTATGTATTTACAAAGATGGTTGGCTGATTGCAAATATTTTTAGGAAAATGGTATGATATTAAAGTTTTAATTTAACTCTTCAACTATGACTTTAGTAGATATTGGCTAAGAAAAGCATTCACCTCATTGGCACATAACCCAACATTAACTATTTTTCCTGCAATTCTGAGAATATCTAATCCTTTACCATTATTGCGGTGGTCTGGATCGAGTATAGATACATATATTTCATGTATCCGACAATCTTTAGCGATCGCTAAAGCACATGCAGGTGTGCGTCCATGAAAAGAACAAGGTTCAAGAGTTACATACATTTTCAACGAGTTGAAAGCTTTGCCTTGAATCTGTTTAAGTGCGTCAGCTTCAGCATGGTGTTTTCCTGGTGCTTGCGTGTATCCTTGAGCTACGATCTCTTGGCCATCTACGATGGCACAGCCTACTGGTGGGTTCGGCAAACATTCCGGCAAAGCTTTTCTACTTTGAGCTAAAGCAGCCAGCATAAATATTTCATCCATATTTGAGCTTAAATTATCTAGATAAATCACATAACCAAGAATTAGCTATTTTTTGTTAAAAAAGTTCCCATATCAAAATTTAGTAACTGTCACACTAATACCAGAATCCAGTTTCGGAACCTTGAGATATTCAATTGGTTCAGTACTTGGAGTCTTGATTGGCTCCTGACATTGCTTAAAAAAAGCGCTTGGGTTATTGATGAACTCAAGCGGGTTAATTTTTTGGCATCCTCGCTCCTGCATTAGCGAAATTGATTCAGCAGTTTGTTTTGAATTATTAGTCTGTCCGAGAAAATTACTCCATGTAGTATTAATCGTAGCTGGTTCTGTCAATAAAACTCCAGCGCGATCGCGATCGCCTATTGTTATGGAAACATTTTCTTGATTAGCATAGGCACTCTGACTGAAAGTGAGTGCGCTAATCACAACGGCTAAGATAATATAAGAGGATTTCATCATTCAATCTCTCAATATTTAATGTCAGTTTAATAATTACAATTGCCTAGATACAAAAACCAAGAAATAGCAGCCTAGCTTGAGTACCTTAGATTAACACAGGTAATAATAAATATAGGGAAATTTTATTAAAAATATAGTAAAATCTGACGGAAGTTTGCCTACGTTGAACAAGTTGTTTGAGCTATTTGTCTGCTTAATTGAGATAGTAGCTGGATTTTTGCTATTTTGTACTAGTCTGATGTAAACTAATTTTTTGCTCTAACCACGCTGTTATTTGATACTCCTTTGCTAGGCTACGTTAAATCTAAGCTGAAGCCAATTTACTTACTAGCCGTCTATATTTCATGCGTGTTACCATACAGGTACATTTATATTAAAAAATGTAATGTGTTTTTACATAAAGGCAAATTAAACTGATTGCGAACCTTTATAGGTTCAAGACTCAAATCATGCAATTTTATGATTGCTAGTCCTGTATTATTCCCAAAATTGACTATTATTTAGAGCAAGAATTAATTGTTAATTAAAGTTTTGAACTAGCTTATGTAAAGATTCATCCAGTCTTTATAAGTATGTGTTTTCACTGTCCAAAGTCTATCTCTGAAGTGCTTCCATTGTTTATAGAATGGCACAATTGCTCTATTCCTTACCCTGAACGAATTAACTCCTCTTGTCTTTTCAAAATCAGAAAACCGAGACTGAATATATTAGTATATTGTATAAATTTTTTGTAAAGATATAAAAATCAATGTTCTTACATAATATGATAGTGATTGTTAGCTTACTAATCAATACTTGTATTAGTAGTAAGACAAAACGAAATTAACTAAAATTAAGCCCTAAAAATGTAAAGTAACTAAATCAAGGATAAAATTGTGATTTATCCTGTTTTTGCTCTCACTATAATATCAATTTAAGTTAAAATTGCGGCTTACAAAAGTATATAGTTTACTTCAGATATTGAAGAAATCAGCAGCAATGTATTAACTAAGAATTAACGCAAATATTAATATCGCAAACTAGACTTCATTAGCACTGTAGTCAAAATTCTGAGAACAATTTTCTGTAAATAAATAGTCTTTTTATAAGAGTTTAGATATATTATGACGATGGAATCTTTACCAAGTTTTGAAGAAGTAAATATTCAGAAATACTTAGAAGTTATTCGACGGCGTTGGCTACCTCTAGTTGGAATTTTCACTATATCTGTTAGCCTTGGATGCTTGTATGCATTTTCACTAAAACCTTCATACAAGGCAGAAGGAAGTTTGATGATTAAAACAAATCGCTCTTCTTCACTCACAGGCTTACCAGATGACATAGGACGCCTAGAAGCTTTAAATGTGAACGACAATCCCCTGGAAACTCAGGTGAGAGTTATTGGATCGAATCCAGTAATTGAGAAAACGATTAATTCCCTCAATCTTAAAGATAGCCAAGGCAAACTGCTCTCGATTCCCGATTTGGCAAAACAACTAAAAATAGAAGGAATTAAAGGCACTGATATTGTACAACTTTCTTATAAAGGTGGCGATCCAGAACTAGCTGCCAAAATCGTTAATGAAGTTATTGACAGTTATATCGATCTAAATATCAAGGCTAATCAGAATGAAGCGCGAACAGCCAAACAGGTTCTTGTAACGGAAGTACCTAAAGCTGAGGAAGTTGTCAGAAGAGCCGAATCAAAACTGCGGCTATTTAAAGAAACGAATAAAGTTGTTGTTTTGGAACAAGAAGCAGCCGCAGCAGTCGATACCATTTCTAAGTTAGGAAACCAAATTTCTCAAGCTTTAGCTCAACTAGATGATGTGAAGGGTCGTCTAGAACAGTTAAGCAGTGAAGCTCAGATAGATTCACGGCAAGGTGTAATCGAATCTGAATTGAGTCAAGCACCTGGAGTTCAGAAAGTGCTAGCCCAACTTCAAGAAACAGAAAGCCAACTTGCACTAGAGCGTACCCGTTTTTCACCTGAACACCCTACAATTACTAACTTAGAAGAAAAAGTCTTAGCTCTTAAGAACTTGTTAAAAGAGCGGACAGGACAAGTAGCTGGTGGAGCACAGATAACACAGGGAAGTTTACAGGTTGGACAACTGCGGCAAAGCCTAATTGCAGATATTACTCGTGCTCAGGCAGAACGTGTTGGTCTGGAGAGACAAATTGTCACACTCAAACAACAGCAAAATGCCTATATCAAACGAGCAAATAATTTGCCAAGGCTAGAACAAAGTCAACGAGAGCTAGAACGGAAACTGCAAGCAGCTCAAACGACTTACGAAACACTCTTAAAGAAACGCCAAGAGATTGATATTGCACAGAATCAAAAGATTCCTAATGCTCGTGTTATTTCCTATGCTTTAACCCCTGATAAAGCAGAAGGGCCTCGGAAAATGCTGTTTATTATTGGTGGAGCAGGAGTTGGTTTTTTCTTAGGTATCATTGTCGCCTTTACTTTAGATTTGATAGACCGCTCAGTGAAGACCGTCAAAGAAGCCAAAGAAGTCTTGAGATACAGTGTTTTGGGAGTGATTCCTACACAAGGTAGAAATGGTAAAGATCATTCTTCTATACCAGGACTGGATAGAGCCATTCCCAAAGTTATTGGCAGAGATATTCCTTACTTCCCTGTTGGTAATGCATATCAAATACTACAAGTGAACTTGAAGTTCCTCTGTTCTGATAAACCGCTCAAAAGCATTGTAATTACAAGTTCCGTTGCCAAAGAAGGAAAGTCTGACGTATCTGCAAATTTAGCTGTGACTATGGCTCAGGCGGGGCGTAGGGTGTTATTGGTGGATGCAGATATGCGTCATCCCATACAGCATCATATCTGGGGGCTAACAAATACAATGGGATTAAGTAATGTACTAATTAATCAAGCTTCTTTAGATACAGTTGTTCAGGAAGTCATGCCTAATCTGGAAGTTCTTACTTCTGGAGTTTTGCCTCCCAATCCAGTGGCAATGCTAGATTCTCAACGTATGGCAACATTAATTAGTAACTTTGGGAGAGATTACGATCTTGTAATTTTTGATACTCCTCCATTGTCAGGAATAGCAGATGCTGCTGTTTTAAGCACTTTGACTGACGGTATCTTATTAGTCGTTCGTCCTGGAGTGGTTGACTTGAACAGTGCAAATGCAGCTAAAGAGTTTTTAACTCAGTCAGGTCAGAAGGTATTAGGAATAGTCATCAATGGTGTGAATAATAAAAATGAACCTAATAATTATTTTTATGATACTAAAAAACGACAAATTGAACAAGATTTGGTATTTTCTAGCAGCTTAACTAAATTTCGCCAAGAGCGTTAAGTTTTTTTATGAATTGTGAAAGCTAGCATCACTACAACTATCTCAATCTAATTTTTTGACTATAGTAATAATGGATAAAACTAAAATTAAAACTTCTTGTTTAATTAATAATTACAATTATGCTGAATTTTTATTTGAGGCAATTGATAGCGCTTTAAATCAGACAGTCAAATTTGATGAAATTATCATTGTTGATGATGCATCTACAGATAATTCTGTGGAAATTATCAATAAATTTACTCAAGTAGCTAATGTTAAGGCTATTTTTAAAGAACAAAATCAAGGACAATTATCATCTTTTAATGAAGGTTTTTTAGCTGCTACTGGTGACATTCTATTTTTTTTAGATGCCGATGATATTTATGAACCTCAATATTTAGAAAACGCCCTAAATTTTTACAATAGACGCAGTGAATGTGATTTTGTATTTTGTGCGTATAAAAAATTTGGAGCAGTAGAAGGCATATTTCAAGACGATCTAGTTGATTTAGATTTGGGTTATTCAGTAATTAAAACTTTATATAATGGTGAATGGATTGGTTCTATAACTTCAACATTATCAATACGTAGAGAAATAGTCAGAAAATTTTTACCTATTCCAAATTTAGAAGATTGGCGTGTAAGGGCTGATGACTGTTTGGTATGGGGAGCTTCTTTGGTGGGGGCTAAAAAGTTTTATATGTCTAAACCTTTAGTAAAGTATAGAATACATGATAATAATAAATATCATAATAATACTTTTTTAAAGGTAGACAAAAACTATGAATACAAAAGATTCTGGAAACGTAATTCACTGTTTAATTACATTATGCAAAAAAACAATTTTAGCTCTCCATTATTTTTAGCTTTTACATCTATCAATGAGTTCCAAACAATACCATGCCCAAAATATAAAGATTTTGTTATTTACTTGAAAATAATATTTTTATTTGAGCATAGTTTGTATTGGAAAATCAAAGGCATTGTTTTCTTATTTAGCTATTTCTTTAAAATTTTGATCGATGGTAAATTAAAAAACTTGTAGGTGATAAATAATGTGAGTTTTGGAATAAATAAACTTTATTTTGTATATGAGAATATTATAAATTTACATAAGCGAGATTGATAGGTATAAAAAACATCATATGATTAATTTATCAAAATAATGTTAAGCAAATTAAAAATTAAAAACTTATCGAAATTTAAATCTCGTTCTGGGCTGCGTGCAATTATTGCTAATACAGGTTGGTTATTTGCTGATCGCATTCTACGTATGGGTGCAAGCTTAGTTGTAGGAGTATGGGTAGCACGTTATTTAGGAGTGCAACAGTATGGTCTATTTAACTATGCTTTAGCTTTTGTTGCCTTATTTAGCCCAATTTTTACTCTCGGACTAGACGACGTAGTAGTTCGCCATCTTGTTCGTCAATCATCAAATAAAGAGGAAATTTTAGGAACTACTTTTTGGCTAAAATTTTTGGGTGGAATTGCTTCTGTTTTATTGGCAGTTAGCACGATGTTTTTCTTAGGTGAGCATGAAACACTAAAGATATGGCTAGTGGCAATTTTAGGAATAGCAGGAGTTTTTAGGGCATCTGATACTATTGAACTGTGGTTTCAATCACGGGTACAGTCGAAATACAGTGTAATAGCTAAAAACACAGCATTTCTACTAAATACTGTCATTAAAATCGCACTAATTTTAACAAAAGCACCATTGCTAGCTTTTGCTTTGGTAACATTAGCAGAATTTGCAATGAGTGCAATTGGTTTACTGATTGTTTACCAAGTCAAAGGATCTTCTTTGTGGTTATGGCGTTGGAGCATTGCGGCGGCCAAAACTCTTTTGAAAGAGAGTTTACCTCTAATTTTTTCGGGGTTCGCCATCATGATTTTTATGAGAATAGATCAGGTGATGTTAGGTCAAATGATCGGAGATAGTGAGGTTGGAGTTTATTCTGCTGCTGTGCGTATTTCTGAAATTTGGTATTTTATTCCAGGGGCTATTGTTTCTTCTGTTGCTCCGGCAATTTATGCAGCAAAAGAAAAATCAGAAAGTCTTTACTATCAGCGAATAGGACAATTATTCAGTCTAATGACATGTATATCTTTAGCAATTGCTCTTCCAATGTCCTTTTTATCTGACAAGATAATTATAGTGATGTTTGGAAGTGGATATGCAGATGCAGGAGCAATATTAGCAGTTCATATTTGGACTTCTTTGTTTGTATTTATGGGTCTTGCAACATCACCTTGGTTTATTGCTGAAGGTTTGAACCACGTTTCTTTAGGTAAAACTTTATTTGGAGCAATACTAAACATTATTCTCAATTTATTACTTATTCCTAAATATGCAGGACTTGGAGCTGCGATCGCAACAATAATATCTCAAGCTGCTGCTGCTTTTATATGCAACGCATTTGATTCCAGAACACAAAAACTTTTTAAGATTCAGGTGCGATCGCTTATTCATTTTTACAAATACTGATCGTTATTATTTAACTTTTATATGATGCAAACACCAGTAACTTTTATTATTTTTAAACGCCCCCAAATAACAGAAAAAGTTTTTGAAGCCATTCGCCAAGTAAAACCAACAAAACTTTTTGTAATTGCAGATGGGCCCCGCACTGACCGCGAAGGTGAGGCAGAAAAATGTGAAGCGACTAGGGCAATTATTGAGAGAGTTGATTGGGATTGTGAAGTAATAAAAAATTACTCTGATATTAACTTAGGTTGTGCAAAACGGGTATCAAGTGGTTTAGATTGGGTCTTTAATAATGTTGAAGAAACAATTATTTTAGAAGATGATTGTATCCCTCACCCAACTTTTTTTAGGTTTAGCGAGGAACTGCTGGAAAAATATAGAAATGATACCAGAATCGCCACAATTTCTGCTCAAAATCTTCAACTTGGACAAAAACGTACAAATTATAGTTACTATTTTTCTCGCTACAACCACTGCTGGGGTTGGGCAAGTTGGAGACGTGCTTGGCAACATTATGATTTGACTATCAAACTCTGGAAAGAGGTGCAAGCAGAAAACCTTTTACATGACATTCTTATAGATCAAAAAGCGGTAAATTCTTGGCAACGAATATTTCAATCTGTTTATGACAATCCTACAGGTATAACCTGGGATTACCAATGGACGTTTGCTTGTTGGATGCAGGGAAGCTTAAGTATTATTCCCAATGTCAATTTAATCTCTAACGTTGGTGTTGGTGCAGACGCAACTCATTTCAATTCAAATCAAGAATTTTCTTTTATCAATATGCCCATGCAGGCGATGGAATTTGCCTTAAAGCATCCACCATTTATTGTCAGGAATGTAGAAGCAGATAATTTTATACAAAAAACAGTTTATAAAGCAACTGTATTAGATATTTTTAAAGAAGAAGTAAAGAAAAGATTGAATGATTCAACGATAAAAAATAGAGCAATTAAATTTCAGAAATGAAAATAAAACTAACAGAAAAAATATTAACTATTTTGCTACTACTAATTTCTGTAGGGGCATTAACAATACACCCTGCACAAGAAGTTTCAATGTCTACACTTGGAGGTGATAAGCTAGATACCTTGTTCAATATAGTTTCATATTTAATTCTATTTTATTTCCTAATTTTATACTGGAAAGGTTTTATTTATGTAATTATTAGAAGTCCACTACAGTTTTTATTACTAGCAATAGTTATATTTTCTCTTTTATGGTCAGAAGACCTAAGTTCTAGTCTCACTTATTTAAGAGGTCTAATCCGAATATATTTTCTTGCCATCTATTTAGCAATGCGTTATCCCCTTAAGGAACAAATTAAGCTGATAGCTTGGGCACTTGGGGTAGCTGCATCATTATCTATGCTATTTTCTGCATTCGTACCAGGTTATATTCACGAATCACCTGAGTTACTAGGTATGTGGAGTGGAATTTATGGTCATAAAAATGAATTAGGTTACATGATGGCTTGGAGTGCAGGAGTTTTTTTGCACCTAGCTCTTAGTGGTCATCGATATCGTTGGTTGATGTGGGCATTATGTGGGATATCTATATGTCTAATTATCCTTTCACGTTCAACAACATCTTTAACGATTTTATTGACAATGATATTACTTTTACCTGTCTATAGATCCCTGAAGAAAACTAATTATAAGTTACAAGTTATTACGATCACTTCAACTTTGATGTTGCTGATGATTTCTTCAATATTACTTCTCAATAATGCCGAAACTGTAGTTGGTACTTCTGGTAAAGACCTTACCTTCAATGGACGCTCTGATCTCTGGGAGCTAGTAATTTCTAAGATTTTGGAGAGACCTTGGTTAGGTTATGGATTTTCGGGATTTTGGACTAGTAATGCTGCATCAAAATTAAGAGCTACTTACGATTGGGCAAGTAACGCCCATAATGGTTTTTTAGAATTATTATTAGAATTGGGATTCTTAGGATTTTTGACTTTTGCAGCAGGGTTTGTGCGGTTTTTCGTAATGGCACTGACTCGAATTATTTCTATCGCTAAAAAGCCAGAAGATTATTGGCCAATGCAGATGCTAATTATCATTGTCATAGTGAATTTTTCAGAAGCCAGATTATTAACTCCTAGCTGGAATTGGTTAATGTATATCACCACATCATTATCTTTAACTATTGAATCTCAACGAAATTATAAAAAGATTTTATTCAATTAGTTTTTATGACAATCAGAAATAGTTTTAGTGAATATTAAGTTAATAAAAATGAAAATTTTACATATTAGTACCCATGATATTAGTGGCGGTGCAGCTAGGGCTGCATATCGTTTACACACAGGTTTACAGAATATAGGACTACAGTCACAAATGTTAGTACAGGAAAAATCTAGTAATGATAAAACAATAGTTGCACCTAAAATTAGACTGTTTCAAGGCATCGCTAAGGCAAAGCTGACAGTTGAAAGTTTGCCATTAAAGCTTTATCGTCAAAAGAAAAATACCCCATTTTTTACTCAATGGTTGCCAGATAGAGTTATTCCTAAAGTTGCTCAGATTAATCCAGATATAATCAATCTGCATTGGATTAGCGGAGGTTTTATGCAAATAGAAACCTTTGCTAAACTGAAGCGCCCTTTAGTTTGGACTCTCCATGATATGTGGGGGTTTACTGGAGGATGTCACGTTACTGGAGAATGCGATCGCTACAAAGTATCCTGCGGGGCTTGTCCTCAACTCAACAGTGGTAATGAATGGGATTTATCCCGTTGGGTATGGCAACGCAAAGCAAAAGCTTGGAAAAATTTAAATTTAACCCTGGTTTCACCAAGTTCTTGGCTAGCAGAGTGCGCTTGTTCCAGTTCTTTATTCCAGAATTTGCGAATTGAGGTAATTCCTCACGGATTAGATACTCAAAAATATCGACCGATTAATCAATATTTTGCCCGCGAAGCACTCAATCTACCTCAAAATAAAAAGCTGATACTATTTGGAGCTATAGAAGCGACAAGCGATAACAATAAAGGATTTCATTTGTTGCAACCAGCTTTACAAGAATTGAGTAAATCTGGCTGGAAAGATGACTTGGAAGTTGTGATTTTTGGAGCATCTCAACCCGAAAATCCACCTGATTTAGGCTTCAAAACCCACTATTTGGGACACTTACACGATGCTATATCTTTAGCAACTGTTTACTCAGCTGCTGATGTAATGCTTGTACCATCTCTTCAAGAATCTTTTGGACAGACAGCTTCAGAATCATTCGCTTGTGGTACTCCAGTTGTGGCGTTTAATTCTACTGGCTTAAAAGATATTGTCGATCATCAGCAGAACGGCTATTTGGCTAAACCTTATGAAGTTGAGGATTTTGCCAAAGGAATTACCTGGGTTCTTGAAAATGAACAGAGATTGCAAAAACTTTCATTTTATGCACGTGAGAAAGCCGAGCAAAAATTTACCCTGGAACTTCAAGCACGTCGTTATTCAGCCTTGTTTCAGGAAATATTGATGATAGTAAATAAATCTTCATTGAGTAATTAACTTATTAAATCAATACTTCATACTATGTCAATACCTATAGCTTTTATAATTTGTACAGAACCTGGTCGTTTAGAAGGTCAATCTTTGATGCTTGCAGAAAGTATTCGTAAGTTCTGCGGCGAATTGAAAAATACACCTATATATAGTTTCCATCCTAGAGTAGGTGAACCGATTTTAAAGCAAACCCAACAAGCCTTTGAAGCATTGCAGGTGACTCATCAACAAATCCCGATAAATCGAGAATTCCATGAATATTATTTAGCTAATAAACCCCTAGTTTGTGCCTATGCAGAAGAAAATATCGATGCAGAAATATTGGTTTTTTTAGACAGTGACAAATGCTTTTTTTCTGAACCAAAAGAATTTTTATTGCCCGTAGATTGTAATGTGCGGATGCGTCCTGAGTATGGACAAGGAATTGGTTCTACAGGTTTGCAAGATCCTCAAGAATGGTATTGGCAAAAACTATATGAAGTACTGGGAGTAAAGCGTGAGGTATTTGTTGACACACCCATTGGTAATAAAAGAATCAGAGCCTACTGGAATTCTGGTTTGATTGCTGTAAGAAAAAGTGCGGGTATATTTAGAACTTGGAAAGAGAACTTTGAAAAAGTAATGCGCTTGGATATTACTCCTCCCCAGGGTATTTATTTTGTTGAGCAGTCTGTTTTGTCTGTAACTTTATGTGCCTTGGAAGAAAACGTTGAACATCTTCCTCCTAATTATAGTTATCCATTACCTTTACATAACCGTTTATCAAAAGAATTACAAATTAAACATTGGGATGATATTGTATCCATTCATTATTTCAACTTATTTTTTTATAACGATTGGCATGGACAAATAAAAAATTTGAAAAACTTTAATGTCAATTCAAAGAAATATCAATGGTTATCTGAAGAGGTTGTCAGACTTAATATGCCTCGTGTATCAGTTTGGCATAGATATTTGTTGGGAATCAGAAGAATGGAACAAAAACTAAAAAGCTTTAACTTAGATATTAATTTCAGTGGATGGATAGAAAACAGGGTGAAATTTTAAACTGACCTCACGATATATGAAAGTTAAAATTTTGATAATTGAGATTATGAATAAAATCCATCCAAAACGTATCTAAATTTATTATTTAGATTAACTCTTTTTGTACATATTATTATCAGGAAAATGAGATGAAGAAAGCGAATATAGCTGTAATTATGACATGTTATAACAGACGGAATACAACTCTTGCCTGTCTAAATGCTTTATATCAGCAAAAAAATTGTTGTGATATTTATTTAACTGATGATGGGAGTTCTGATGGGACTACAGAGGCTGTTAAAGCAGAATATCCAGAAGTACAAATTCTTCAAGGTAATGGCAATTTATTTTGGGTGGGAGGAATGCATCTAGCTTTTAGTGAGGCAATCAAATATCAATACGATTATTATCTGTGGTTGAATGATGACACATTTTTGGAAGCCAATGCTGTGAGTAAACTATTACAGGTTCATCAAAATTTGACAGAACTTGGTTATCGAGACTCAATTGTAGTTGGTTCAACTAAAGACTCAATTACAGGAAAAGCAACCTATGGAGGAGCGGTAAAATCTAAAAAGTGGTATTCTAATAAATTTGAATTTTTAGAACCAAGCTCCCTTATCCAACAATGCGATGCTATGTATGGTAACTGCGTGCTAATTCCTAAAAGTGTTGCTGCCAAAGTTGGTAATATTGATACAGCTTTTGTTCATAGTTTAGGAGATTTAGATTATGCTCTGAGAGCGCGTAAATTGGGTTGTAAAATATGGGTAGCTCCTGGGTATATTGGTACTTGCACTAAAAATTCTATCCGCAATAGTTGGGCAGATACCAATTTAAATCTCTTAGAACGCTTGAAAAAAGTACTACAAATCAAAGCTTTTCCATTGAAATCATGGACTATATTTTGTAGCAGACACTCTGGGCCATTCTGGATATTGTACTGGTTCTTACCCTATATTAGAGCAATTATTGGTTACAAAAATTTAGCAACTTCTCCGACATTTTCTGAGGATATTAATCAAAGTAACTCAGAAGCTTAATAATTGCACGATAGTTATTGATGGATGCTATTTAGAGAAATTATAACTATCTTAATCATTTGAGAAATGTAATTTAAAATTATAAAACAATCAACAACAATTTTATGGGTAAACGCTTACTGATTGTTTCAACCCTCGATTCTAGTCAGCCATTTGGTGCATTTACTAGACCTTTTTATCTAGGACAATATCTTACTAAATATTTTGATGTTTTTCAGCTAGGTTTAGATTGTTCATCTGTTAATTATGCACCTTCTTTTTCTACTGGATCGAGAAGCTTGAAGTCATATATTCAATCCATAGAAAAGTGCATCGACGAGTTTTGTCCAGACATTGTGTATGCTCAAGAAACACTACCTGGATTGGCTGCTTTAATTTCACTAAAGCTTAGAAAACACAGTAGCTCCTCTCTTGTCTTAGATTTTCATACATTTTCGCCTTATGAATACTGGATGCGCTTGTTTTCAGTTGCCAATCCTTTCAAAGAGTTTGCACAATGTATTAAGACATATATTGCTCAGGGAATTTTAATATTTTCTGGTAGTCCAATTATTGCAGCAGGTGAATCAATTCCTAAACTAATTTCCCAATGGTATGGAAAAACTCCACAACAAATTTATTCTATCGGGAATGGAGTTACTGAAGACTTACTCAATACTGAAGTTTTTCCAGATAAAGACCCCTATCAGGCATTCAGACCAGCTAAAATAGTCGTTATCATTGCTCCCAAAACATTTCAATTTCCAACTAATGATATGTCTGTATCAATGGCTATTGAGGTTGCTAAATACCTTGAAAATTATCAGGAAAAAGTACATTTTGTTGTCATTGGTAGGGATAGTAGCGATATTTCAGAACCAATACCCTCTAATATTTCTTTTTTAGGCTTTTTACCTAAAAGGGAAGATTTTATCGCCCATTTGAAATATGCAGATATTGCTTTATTGCCATTTTCAAAACAAGCAGTAGCAGGTGGCGCTCGCAATAAAGCACTAGATTATTTCGCTAGTAGAAAATTAGTTGTATCAACGCCAGAAGGTTTGCGAGGTTTAGAAGAATTTCGCCACTTGGAACATCTGTTAGTAACAGGATACTCTAGCGAAGAAGTCGCTAACACAATACTGGATGCTGTTTCAAATATTGATAAATATCAATCACTTGTAGATACAGCATATAGTTTAATTACCGAAAAGTATTCGTGGAATGCAAAAGCACAAAATATTGCAGACATCCTTCTAAGGATAAGTGCTTTTTAGTTATATTCAAAAAATAATTTTTAACTAAAAAACTGAGATATTTCAATATTTAATTATTTTCGTATTGAAATATTGCTGATTGATTTTACAACACTCACTTTGACTTTGAAATAACATCTCATATTTATCAAAAGAAAAATAAGATATGAAAAAGCGATTTTCTTATAAAATTATTGGTACTCAAGTAGATGCACTGTCTATCCTTGACTTAAATTCATTGATTAAAGAATCTATTGATCGGCATGAAAAATGGATTATTGCTAATCACAACTTACATAGTCTTTATCTCTTCCATAACGATCTAAAAATGCAAGCTTTTTATTCCAAGGCAGAATATACCCATATTGATAGTATGCCTTTGGTGTTTATTGGAAAGCTATTGGGTTTTCCAATTAAACGCGAACAAAGAGTAACCTATGCTGACTGGGTATGTCCTCTAATGGCAGAAGCTGCTACTAAAGGCTGGCGTGTATTCTATTTAGGTTCAAAGCCAGGAGTTGCTGAAACAGCAGCAAATATTTTATGCCAGAAATTTCCTGGTTTACAGATTGCTTGCGCTCATGGCTATATTGATATAGATAAAGATAGTCAAGAAAATCTCGCCACTGTAGCTGCAATTAATGCTTACAAACCTCATATATTAATGGTGGGAATGGGTATGCCACGCCAAGAGTATTGGATTTACGAAAATCTTGAACATCTTCATACCAATACTATTTTGACTAGTGGAGCCTGTATGGACTATATAGCAGGAGCAATACCTACTCCTCCTCGCTGGATGGGAAAGGTGGGATTAGAATGGTTGTATCGCTTGTTGTCTGAACCGAAAAGACTTTGGAGACGTTACTTACTAGAGCCTTGGTTTGTTGGCACATTATTTTTACGAGAAATTTGGAGTATCTCAAGTAAACGAAAAAAAAATAACCTCCTGGTATTTATAAGTACGAAATTTCAAAAGTTCGTAGCTTGATCGAGTCTCTTAGACTCTTACCAGTAGGTCGCTCAATTTGTCACGAATTTATGAAATGTTGTACTAAGGTTTAATGATTGATTAGTCAGGAAGCCTTATTCAACTTTCATAATCGTGAATAACTAAAAATATTTGCATTTATTTTGTTTAGAATAATACTTAAAAATCCTATAGCAGTTCCCGGCATAGTGAGGTACATTTTCAAAGCTACTAAGCTTGGTAAACAAGATTTGGGTGTACCTCAGTTGCTGAGGAAATACTATGTTTATGCCTAAGTGGAGTATTAAGTTGATTCCTGAAAAGCCTGGGCTATAGCATCGCGAGCTGGTTTAGATTGCAGGTTCTCATCGAAGGGAAGCGGACGCAGAAATTTCCAGAGACTTGGATTGTTTCTAAAGGTTTTTCTTGGCATCCATTCAGGGTGACGTATCCAGGTATGACGGTCGGTAAGTCCCCATGTAATCACAGTATCGACTTGATTCTCAAAGCACAGGTCAAGATATCGCTTGTAACTATCGGCTACCATTTGGTCTAGGCTTTTGATACTATCGGGTAGCGGGGTATCAATGATAATATCTAATTCTGTAATTATTGGTTTCACTTCAAGATCGTTAAGCCGTTTTAAGACCGAATTAAGTCCTTTCTCGTCAAAAGGATATGCAGTAGAAAACCATAGATGTGATTGGAGACCTGCCCCATCAATTTTTACGCCACTATTCTTCAGATATTCGACCATTTTTAAGAAACGATCTGATTTCCATGTAGCGCCTTCGATGCCGAAATCGTTTAGGTAAAATTTCTTGCTGTTATCAACTGAAGCGGCAATTAAAAATAAGTCTCGAATCAATTCTGGTTTTACCCCTTTACGCAAACCGATTGTTGCATTATCAGTTTCATTTTCACTATCAGCAATAATTTCATTGGCAATATCCCATGACTTTAAAACGGGACTATTGCGATAATGCCCCATGACTCCTTTGACATGGCGTTCGATCATCTTAAGTGTAGGAGGGTATGTTGCCCAGTCTGGTCTTCCCATATGCCAGAAAAGAGTATGCCCGTGCAATTCTATCTTATGTTTTTGGCAGAAATTAGCGATCGCATCTGCTGATTCAAAGGTAAATTGTCCTGGCTGTGGTTCAGTGGCGTCCCATTTTAATTCACCATTCGGTGTCACAATCGAACATTCACGAGCCATGAGGTCCGCGTAATCCTTATCTTTGAGCAAAAATTCACTAGAAATTGCTGCACCATAACGCTTTCCTTTGGCGGCAGCTAATTGCCGAAGGGGAGAATTTAAATTTTTACTTGTATAATCTGCTGCAATAGCATTCGTGTTTTGGTCTTGTTTTTGGTTATCCTTTTGTAAAAACCCCATAGTTAATAAGGCAGAAAGGGTTGTGTATCCTGCTCTCCTTAAAAAATTTCTCCGATAAGTCATAAATTACACTTAATAAAAAATCTATTGATTATTATTTTACCGTATAAAAATATATTGATTCTTATTTGACCATTCTACCTCCAGAATTTACGGAGTTTTTCCAAATCAAATCATAGTTTCATACTTAAGTGGCAAAGATGAAAATTGAGAAATATTACATCTAGGGCAAAACTAGATTAAACTATAACGCATGTTCGATTTAGATCGAAAGTTATGGGGTGATGAAACAATTGATTTTATGGAACAATGTGCGTTATTATGCAAAATGCTTACGGCATATTTGCCGCAATATAGGGTAATAGTGAAGAGTTAGATTTGATAACTAAATAACAAAATATTTATCTCTAACAATTATTAATTATTTGATATTTATTGATGGCTAATAATTTGTTTATCCGCGATTAACTCAGTAGATAAAAAATTTAGAGAGAGTAAAAAAGATTATTTAAAAGCTATCAAAAAAGCTTTCAATAAAGGGTTAGTTGCATTAGTAATTGCAGCTACTGCTATTACGGGTGGAATTATTGTTTATGGGATTTCTCAGTTTGGGTTAGTTGGTCAACCTGAGAAATCTGAGCCAGTAGAAACCACGCCCAAAAGTCAAAAAGTGGCTGCGTTAGGACGACTAGAACCGGAGGCTGAGGTAATTAGCTTGTTTGCGCCCTTGGCATTGGATGGCGATCGGGTTAAAGCCGGACAGGTGGTAGCAATTTTAGATGCACGCGAGCGATCGCTTGCAAACTGCTGTACTACAAGCTCAACAACAAGTCAGAGTTGCTCAAGCTAAACTCGCTCAAGTGCAAGCTGGAGCAAAAGCAGGAGAAATTCAGGCCCAACAGGCAAGTGTTGAACGTCTCCAGGCCCAATCCCAAGGAGACAGAATAGCGCGAAGCTAGCTAAAGAACAAGGATGTACGATTTTGCTAGTTACCCACGACAATCGATCCTCGATATTGCCGATCGGATATGGAAGATGGTCAACTGAAGACTGGCAGCAAGTAATACCAATTCGTAGTTCGTCAAACTTACTTAAGAATGGCTGTTTAAAAGTCATTTATAAAGTCAAAGTCAAGATAAAATTGAATTTAGTAAGCAAAATACCTAATTGCTTTCTCAAAATACTTAAATGCTTTATCAAAATGCTTAAATGCTTGCTCATTTCAGTAGATTCAGCAAGTAAAAAGGCATATTGCTTTATCAAAATGCTTAAATGCTTTCTCATTTCGGTAGATTCAGCAAGCAAAAAGGCATATTACTTTCTCAAAGTGCTTAAATGCTTTCTCATTTCAGTACATCGCGCATTCATTTTGGCGTATCGTTGAGCCATTAGCTAGCGATGTCTACGACGGGCTACGCCTACACCTTCAATTCATTCAGCAAGAATCCTGCAACGGCTGACTGTACTAATATAGTTGTGTAAATTAGGTTTCTAACTCTTGTGATGTCAACTCAGTTTTCATGGACTAAACAGTGGTATCCTATTATTCCTTTAAGCTACTTAGATAATTTGAATCCCACTCCTATCACTCTTCTGGGGAAAAAATTGGTGATTTGGAGAGACAAAAATCAAAAGTGGATAGTAATGGATGATGTTTGTCCTCATAAGTTGGTGCGACTATCTATGGGAAGCGTCACTGAAGATGGAAACTTAATGTGTAGACATCACGGTTGGTGTTTTGATGGTGAAGGTAAATGCACTAAAATTCCCATGTTGGCTGGTAGCCAAGCAGAAGTAACTGCTTGTGATAGTTTCAGGTCAAGAGTTACAACATATCCTACACAAATTATCCAAGAATTGCTTTGGGTATGGGCAGATGATAGTTCAACAGCCTTTGAGGATTGTAATTCAAAGCAGCCAGCTACCATCCCTGCATCAGAACTAGATATATCTTCCTCCTCCTGGCAGATGACAGAAGTTCCGGTTGGTTACACTGTGTCTGTTGAAAGTACTTTTGATCCTTCTCATGCAGAATTTCTTCATGAAGGAATAGGTCTTTTTTCACCTAAAACAGCTGTGCCTATGGAATATTTTGAATCTGTTGGAGAAATATCTGCTCAAGAAGGTTTTACTCTCAAACATCAAGGCTACAATCTCTTCAACAAAGATATGGAGGCGATACGAAAGTTTACTCCACCCTGTTCTAATACTACTATATATCGTTACCCCAACGGCAAAACTAATATTTTTCAGTTGTATTTTGTTCCTACACAACCAGGTTATTGTAAGTATATTGGCAAGTTGATTTCTGATGGAAGTGCAGTTAAAAGAAATTTTTGGTTTAAGATTCTCCCAAAGGATTTACAAACTGGGTTACAGCACTTATCCACATACAAGCTAAGTGACCAAGATTTATCAGCTATGCATTCGCAGGAAGTGAATCAGTCATCATTAGATAAAAAATGGCAAAAGGCATACTTTATGCCTTCTCCTTCTGACGTAGGTATTATAACTTTCAGAAAATGGCTAGATGAATTTGCTGGAGGTAGTCCTTCATGGCAAGGATGCCAAGAAGGCAGTATTAAACAATTGAATGATGAACAACTATATGACCGATGGCATAGACATACAAAGCATTGCCCAAGTTGTCGTAATTCTGTGGTTTTTCTAGAAAAGGTACAAACCTTTAGTAATATTGGCATTCTGGTATTTGCACTATTAACACTAGTTTTTGTTTCAATAGGTGTGAACGTAAGTCTAGTGATTATATCAGCAATACTTGCATTCTTGAGTTATTTTTTATCAGATAAATCTAACAATATCAAACAACTTTTTTTTAGTAGTATTCCCCAGAGAGGTTTACCTTTGGTTAAACTTTATGGCAGCAATAAGAAAATCTATGAATAAGGAATCGCCTCAGTTCATCAGCCATATTGTTTCAAGTTTACGGTCAATTGAGGGAATTACAGCGATCGCATTGGGTGGTTCGCGGGCACGAGGCAACCATACCCTAAAGTCAGATGTAGATTTGGGGATTTATTACAATCCAGAAAAACCGCCCGATTTAATTGCTCTAAATCGCCTCGCCTGTGAGCTTGATGATAACCATCGCGTAAATTTGATTACTGCGATCGGGGGATGGGGAAAGTGGATTAACGGTGGTGGTTGGCTTGTGGTAGAAGGTGTAGGTGTGGATTTTCTCTATCGCGATTTGGTGAAGGTAAATCGTGTCATTGATGATTGCCATAACGGGCGCATTACAATTGATTATCAACCAGGACACCCTCATGGGTTTGTGTCCTCTATTTATATGGGGGAAATTGCTCTTTGTCAGCCACTTTACGACCCCGATGGTGTTTTAGAAGCTTTGAAGGTAAAAACAAAACCGTATCCAGTTGGGCTGAAACAGGCAACTATTGATACTTTCGCCTGGGAAATAAGTTTTTCGCTGTTGGTTGCAAAAAAGGCGATGCCTGCGGCGGGCTGCGCCAACGCACGCGATGATGTTGTTTACGCAGCAGGTTGTTGTTTCCGCAGTGTGGCGTGTATGAATCAAGTTTTATTCGCGCTCAATGAAGATTACCTGTTGAATGAAAAGGGAGCAATCGCAGTTGCTAATAAGTTCGCTATTTGCCCGCAGAACTATCAACAACGGGTTGAGCAAGCGTTTGCACTTTTAGCTGCCGATGCAAAATCAATAACTGAAGCGATCGCGATTCTTGAAGCGATTGAGGATGATTTGAGTCAATGGTATGGAAATCGGCGATTAGTAATGTAATATTCCCGTCCCTATACCCCACAAAAAAGAATAAATTATCTAAAAGTCTTTTAAAACAAAGACTTTGGTCATTGAGTACATTATTAATACATATTAATAGATGCAGTATTGCAGATGAGATATTAATAGATGCAGTATTGATTGAAAGTTAATTTAAGAGCCTAAAGGTATCAACAAACTATGCTTTAAACACGGAGTAAATCCTACCGTGAAATTTTTAATGCAAATAATACACTTACTTTCTAGTACTGGCTATTTCTGATTCTTATATTCACGTGTTCTGAATAATGCAGCTTAAAGGCGGGGACAAAAATCATATTATGAACAAAACCTTTGCAACCATCGACGGGAATGAGGCTGTCGCCCGTGTTGCTTACAAATTAAATGAAGTGATTGCCATTTATCCCATCACCCCCTCTTCAGCAATGGGTGAATGGGCAGATGCTTGGTCAGCAGAAGGTCGTGCCAACCTCTGGGGTACTATTCCTAGCGTCGTGCAGATGCAGAGCGAAGGGGGAGCGGCTGGTGCTGTACATGGCGCTTTGCAAACAGGTTCTCTGAGTACTACCTTCACGGCATCTCAGGGATTGTTGTTGATGATACCCAACTTCTACAAAATTGCTGGTGAGTTGACTAGCGCCGTGGTTCACGTTGCCGCCCGCTCTTTGGCTACTCATGCTTTATCAATTTTTGGCGACCATAGCGACGTAATGGCAGCTCGTGCGACTGGCTTTGCTCTGCTGTGTTCCGCTTCGGTGCAAGAAAGTCAAGATTTTGCTCTTATTGCTCATGCTGCTACTTTAGAGACGCGAGTCTCCTTTATGCATTTCTTTGACGGCTTCCGCACATCACATGAAGTGCAGAAAGTCAAACTGTTGTCAGATGATGATTTGCGATCGCTCATTCACGATAACCTAATACTCGCTCACCGCAGCCGCGCCCTCACCCCAGATCGTCCCGTATTGCGCGGGACTGCCCAAAACCCCGATGTCTACTTCCAAGGACGTGAAGGTGCTAACCCTTATTACAACGCCTGTCCAGAAATTGTCCAGCGGCTCATGGATGAATTTGGAGAACGCACGGGAAGGCATTATCAAATTTATGAATATTACGGCGCTAAGGATGCCGAGCGCGTTATCGTTCTGATGGGTTCAGGTTGTGAAACCGTCCATGAAACAGTAGATTACCTGAACGCCCGTGGTGAAAAACTTGGTGTAGTGAAAGTGCGACTTTACCGCCCCTTTGATGTCCAAAGATTTGTTGCAGTATTACCAACTAGTGTACAAGCGATCGCAGTTCTCGATCGCACCAAAGAAGCAGGTAGCGCTGGGGAACCTTTGTATTTAGATGTAGTAGCTGCTATTCATGAGGCGTGGGGAGATAAAAGAGCAGGGGGAGCAGGGGAGGCAGGGGGAGAAAATACTTGCTCATCCCCTAAAATTATTGGTGGTCGTTACGGTCTTTCTTCTAAGGAATTTACTCCGGCTATGGTGAAGGGCATTTTTGACAATCTTGCTCAAGCTAAACCGAAAAATCACTTTACGATTGGGATTAATGACGACGTTAGTTATACTTCTTTGAGCTTTGACCCTAATTTCTCTACAGAATCGGATAATGTTGTTCGGGCAATGTTCTATGGGTTAGGTGCTGATGGTACAGTTGGCGCTAATAAAAATTCTATTAAGATTATTGGTGAAGAAACTGACAATTACGCCCAAGGCTACTTTGTCTACGATTCCAAGAAATCTGGCTCGATCACTGTCTCTCACCTCCGCTTCGGTAAAGAGCCAATTCGCTCTACCTACTTGATTAACCAAGCTAACTTTATTGGTTGTCATCACTGGGGATTTTTGGAACGCATAGATATTTTGAAGTCTGCTATTCCTGGGGCAACTTTGCTGCTTAACAGTCCTTATGATGCGGATACCGTTTGGGAATATCTGCCGTTGAAGGTACAGCAGCAAATTATCGGCAAGCATTTGAAGTTATATGTGATTAATGCTAGCCAGGTTGCCCGTGAAAGTGGTATGGGTGGCAGAATTAACACCATTATGCAAGTATGCTTCTTTGCTCTAGCGGGTGTCTTGCCGCAAGAAGAAGCGATCGCTAAAATCAAACAAGCGATTGACAAGACTTATGGTAAAAAAGGTGCAGAAGTTGTCCGTATGAACCTACAAGCTGTAGATAATACCTTAGACAACTTGCATAAAGTAGATATCCCACAAACAATCCACATTTCTAAATCTTCACTTCTAACTCCTAACTCCTCACTTAACTCTGCTCCCGAATTTGTGCGAGAAGTTCTAAGCAAAATCATGATTTGGGAAGGTGATGACTTACCTGTTAGCAGACTACCATTTGATGGTACTTTTCCTGTAGGTACTGCCAAGTGGGAAAAACGTAACGTTGCCGAAGAGATACCTGTATGGGAACCGGATGTCTGCGTTCAATGCGGTAAGTGCGTTATGGTTTGTCCCCACAGTGCCATTCGTGCAAAAGCTTATCAAGCGGATGAGTTAGTCAATGCACCAGCAACCTTTAAATCAACTGGTGCAAAAGATAAAGACTTTGCCAATCAAAAATTTACCATTCAAGTTGCCCCAGAAGACTGCACGGGATGCACGATTTGTGTAAATATTTGCCCTGCTAAAAATAAATCTCAGCCATCGCTAAAAGCAATTAACATGGCAAAGCAGTTGCCTTTACAAGAACAAGAGCGAAAAAACTGGGATTTCTTCTTGAGTTTACCTAATCCTGACAGGCGATCGCTAAAATTAAACCAGATTCGCCAACAACAACTGCAAGAACCTTTATTTGAATTCTCTGGTGCTTGTGCAGGTTGTGGTGAAACACCTTACTTAAAATTATTAACACAATTGTTTGGCGATCGCGCAATCATCGCCAATGCTACAGGTTGTTCTTCAATATATGGTGGGAATCTTCCTACAACTCCTTGGACAACCAACGCCGAAGGACGCGGCCCCGCGTGGTCAAATAACTTATTTGAAGATAACGCCGAATTCGGTTTTGGCTTTCGTCTTTCCCTCGACAAACAAGCTGAGTTTGCGGCACAATTGTTGCAACAACTGGGAAGTGGGGAAATAGTTTCTGAGGATTTAGTTCAATCTATTCTCAAAGCTGAACAAAAATCTGAAGCTGACATTTGGGAACAGCGCGAAAGAATAGAACTGTTGCAGCAAAAGTTAGATGAAATCGTAACTTTCGATCCTAATCTCAAATCTAAAATCCAAAATCTCAAATCCCTTGCAGATTACTTGGTGAGAAAAAGCGTCTGGATTGTTGGCGGGGATGGTTGGGCTTATGATATCGATTTTGGCGGTATCGATCATGTAATTGCTAGTGGTCGAAATGTCAACATCTTGGTGATGGATACAGAAGTGTATTCTAATACAGGCGGTCAATCTTCCAAAGCGACGCCAAAAGCCGCAGTTGCCAAATATGCCGCCAGTGGTAAGCCAGCACCAAAAAAAGACTTAGGGATGATTGCCATGACCTACGGAAATGTCTACGTAGCGAGTGTAGCGCTTGGTGCTAGAGATGAACATACCCTGAAAGCATTTTTAGAAGCAGAAGCTTATAATGGGCCATCAATAATTATTGCTTACAGCCATTGCATTGCTCACGGCATCAACATGACTACAGGAATGAATCATCAGAAAACTTTGGTAGAATCAGGTCGTTGGTTGCTGTATCGGCATAATCCAGAGTTGCTTAACCAGGGTAAAAATCCATTGCAGTTGGATATG
The DNA here is from genome assembly GCF_034530895.1 of Nostoc sp. DedQUE08. Taxonomy (NCBI): domain Bacteria; kingdom Bacillati; phylum Cyanobacteriota; class Cyanophyceae; order Nostocales; family Nostocaceae; genus Nostoc; species Nostoc sp. DedQUE08. The sequence goes on along the minus strand of NZ_JAVRCD010000048.1, from coordinate 28,448 downwards.
CGATCGCCTACGCAATCTGTAGAACATTCGATGTATCAAGAAAATCGCTTCAAAATGCTCACGAAGAGTAAGCCCGACGTTGCCAAACATTTGTTAGAACAAGCGCAAGCTGAAGTAGATGCACGTTGGCAGATGTACCAATATTTGGCAAAGCGCGAAATTCTCTAAATATTAGCCCAATACGGTTTAGTTAAAGCTAAAATTCTTTATCAAAGTCAAAATTTTTAACGAACCGCAGAGGCGCAAAGAAAATAGAGAAAAGAGAAAAAAATGCTTAACTAAACCGTATTGAGTAAATAGACCACGCGGTAGGGGCGCAAGACCTTGCGCCCCGACGACAGGTGTGTTTCAAATACTCAAGTCGCAATTTTCGTTACAAAGTTACCTTTTTGGTTAGTAAAATCGTTATTTTTGTGACAAAATTATCTTTTTGGTTAGTAAAATCTTTATTTTCGTTACAAACATCATTATTTTTGTGACAAAATTACCTTTTTGGTTAGTAAAATCGTTATTTTTGTTACTAACACTGTAGTTTAAGTTGTGTTTAACCTAAACTTTAGCTAACAAACGTGCAAATGTTGGGTTTCGTTTTTCAATACAATTTGTAAAAAGAGTGCAATGTCTACGAGAAGCTACGCCGCGCCAACTCTTACGACATCAGATTGTGTCTTGCAAGTGTAGTTTGTCCAAAACACCAAACTACTAGCTCGGAACTTTGCAATTGAATTATTTACTAATATCAATTCAATTAATGATTGCAACATATTTTTGGATAAAGACGCGATTCATCGCGTCTCTACAAATGGTCTATTTGTCGCATTCTTTTTTCCAATTGGTATAACAAGTCTGGATTATTTAGATAGACGAGTCATTTCAAACAATTGCTGGGCATTACTTCCTAAAAAAGCATCAAAAAGCTGCTGCTTTCCAGATTCCACTTCTACTAGATAGCGCTGGGCAATTTCATAATAAGCATAAGTCCAAGGAATCTGAATTTCTGCACCACTGTTATCATCTAATACCGTCACCATTTCCGTTACTGCTTGAGTTGCAGTTTGCCGCAAACCACAAGCAACATTTCCCTCTATCTCTGCTTTCATTGGTACACCCAGGTTAGTCAAAGCACTAGCAGTAGTATCAATGTCTGGATATTCTGGGGTATTCTGTCCATTAACGTAACCTGTAAAGTGGTTGACAGCATATCCATGCAGCAACACCCAAGCCCCATACTGAGTAACCTGATTCACCTCTTCGACAACAGAACGCTGGGGAGGTAGCCAAGGACGGGTGAAGACTTGTTGGAGTTGTTTGGCGATAATTTCCAAGTCCGCGTCTTTTTGTAGAAGAGGAAGGGGGGAGATGAGTTTGTCTGGGATTGAAGATACTGTTTTAGAGATGAGTTGGGCAATATTGCTAGGCAATTCATCGACAATCAACTCGCTGATAAACAGCTTGGGTAAATTAAATTCCTCTTGCTGTGGATGACGATAATGACGGGCGTACAAATGAGTTTGAGCAAAAGTATACTCTCCAGCCGCCACGTAACCCAAAGCTTCTGCAAGTTGTCCAAGGTAGTCAATTCCTAAGTTAAGTTTACCTTGTGGAGTATCTACTAATAAACGCAATGACCGAAAGGCGATGTGGTCGTTGGCAACAGTCCCACCCGCAGCAGTAATCATTTGCTGGTAGGTACGAGCATGATTTACCCTAGCGCTGTATTCTTGCCAAAGTAATTTCCATAAATTAAGGGCTATTTTATTTGTCATTTGTCATTTGTCACTTGTCATTTGTCATTTGTCATTTGTCGTTGGACATTAAGCACTGGTTATTTCTTTTTTGTTCTTCCTAATATTTTAAGAGCTTAAAATCTCGCTGATAATCTGAAGGGCAGTTTGAATTTGGTTGCTGTCGATAACTAAAGGGGGACAGAAACGAATTGCTGCTTTACCGCAACCTAGCAATAATAAACCGCGTAAAAAAGCTTCTTGAATAATGCGATCGCGCAATTTATAATCGAGATTACCCTGTTCATCTAATAAATTTACCGCTACCATCAAACCTTTACCTCGTGGTGGTGATACTCTGGGAAATCTTTGATGCAACTCGGTAAGACTAGCTTGTAAGAATTCTCCCATCTGGGTAGCGTTGGTCATTAAACCACTTTCTAGCAGTCGCAATGTGGCAATACCAGCAGCACAAGCTACGGGATTACCGCCAAATGTAGTAGCGTGAGAACCAGGAGGCCAAGTCATTAACTCTGGTCTAGCAAGTATCGCTCCTAACGGCATACCACTGGCGATACCTTTAGCAGTAGTAATGATATCAGGCATCACATTCCAATGCTCGATCGCAAATAAGCGACCAGTCCGCCCCATTCCCGCTTGTACTTCATCCACTACCATCAGAATACTGTAGCGATCGCATATCTCCCGAATTCGCTGCAAGAAACCATCTTCGGGTACGATATATCCACCTTCTCCTTGAATCGGTTCGACGACGATCGCCGCTACTTCTTGCGGTGGTAAAATCGTTGTAAATAGCTGTTGTTCCAAGTAATCTAAGCTAGCGTGAGTGCCATAAGCGATATGAGTTACCCCAGGAACTAAAGGCCCAAAGTTAGCTCGCTGCACTGCTTTGGAACCAGTCAGAGACATCGCTCCATAAGTGCGTCCGTGAAATGCACCTAAGAAGGCTACGATTAGCGATCGCTTGGTGTAATATCGAGCTAGTTTGATTGCTCCTTCGTTCGATTCTGCCCCGGAATTGGTGAAAAATACTTTTGCAGGAAACCCAGCATTACCTTGTGGGTGGGGAAAAGGAGCGCGAATTGCTAATTGTTCCGCTAGTTCCACCATCGGCTCATAATAAAAATCCGTCCCTGACATGTGCAACAGCCGCGCCGACTGTTCTTGAATTGCTTTGACAACTTCGGGGTGAGCGTGTCCGGTAGCGGTAACAGCAATACCTGCGGTCATATCCAGAAATACATTGCCATCCACATCTTCTACCATACAGCCCTGACCGCGAGATACAACTAACGGGTAATCGCGGGTATAAGAAGGAGAAGTTACGGCGCGATCGCGTTGTACAATTGCTTGAGCGCGAGGCCCAGGTAAGGAAGTTACTAAACGGGGTGTACGAGGTAAATTTAAGTTAATAGGAATACTTAACATAATTTTTTTCTATTTTTTAAAGATTACTGATGATTAAACGCTAAAGCTTGATTGGTTACAGTAGCATTTGATGCCATTGATATAGGAGTTACGCATTTAACGAAAAAGCTTTATAGTAAAGATTTTCGTATTTTGTAAGACTTTGCCCGTGTTTATAACACAACTTCTGCGATCGCGTCATATTACATTTTTTGAAGCAAGCATAACAGCTGTACAAGCTACAGAACATTTATTGAGAGAACCTGTATTACATCCACAGGAGAATTGCTGTATGCAAAAATTAATATAACTTTCTGAGATAATCAACGAATGACTTGGGCATCTAGACAAAAGTTACACCGCGATCGGTATGAAATTAAGCAACAGTTAGGACAGGGGAACTTCGCTATTACTTATCTTGCTGAGGATCGGGATGGCAAGAATGTTCTGATTAAAACATTGGATTCCAATTTGCTCAATCAATTAAGTAACGAAGACCGCGATCGCTTAAAATCAGGTTTTGCAGATGAATCCCGTAAACTAGCAATATGCAAACATCCGAATATTGTTCAAGTCATTGATACCTTCGAGTCAGGTGATTTAAAATGCATGATCATGGAGTATATTCAAGGAGATAATTTAGCCAATATTGTCCAACCGCGAGGATTTCTCCCAGCAAAAGAGGCTCTAGATTACATCCAACAAATTGGGAAAGCACTCATTGCAGTTCATAAACAAGGATTTTTACATCGAGATGTGAAACCTGAAAATATCATTTTGCGGTCGGGTACGCATCAGGTTGTTTTGATAAACTTCGACTTAGCACGAAGATTCGTTGATAACCCAGTATCAAGTCGCGGTAACTTAGTTGACAAATTTACACCAATTGAACTGTATTCCAACTCTCCTAGACAACAGGCGCGACGTAAACCTTGGACTGATATTTATTCTCTTGCTGCAACTTTATATTTTTTATTAACAGGAAAACTGCCAGAAAGTGCTATTGAGCGTCAAGATAACAATAAGCGTTTAATTCCACCTAACGAATTGAATGATAAGATTAGCGATCGCGTCAATCAAGCCATTCTGCACGCAATGGAATTAGAACCAGACAAGCGTCCCCAAACAGTAGAAGACTGGTTAAAAGAATTAGGTTTAAACACAGCAAGTCTTTCTCTTCCCAAACTTCTTTGGGCGCAACCTTTGTGGGCACGGATATTAGAGATTATGGGGGTATTAGCATTATTTGCAGCCTTGATATCAGGAATCAAAGACGGCGCAGATTTATTCAAAGATTGGTTCCCAGACAAATCAGCACCTATCAATCGCCCAACACAACAAACGCCATCATCTTCTGCTAAACCACAAAATAGGTAATATGCTAGACTTACGCAAAAGTTGGTTTTCAAGTCACATTAGTTGCTTTTGCGACTCCAATAGTTAGTTTTCAAGTCACATTAGTTGCTTTTGCGACTCCAATAGTTAGTTTTCAAGTCGCATTAGTAGCTTTTGCGACTCCAATAGTTGGTTTTCAAGTCGCATTAGTAGCTTTTGCGACTCCAATAGTTAGTTCAGCAGTAGCCAGAAGACCTCAACCTTCCTCTCTGCGCCCCTGCATGAGCTAATTCAGCAACGCCAACCACGAGAACTCAGAAAAAGCGTGTCACAATCAACATTAGCCATCAATAAATTGGGTATATGTTCTGGCAAGACGGACAGCTAATATACAACGGCAAATACAAAATAGAAAAATACTTGGGTGGTGGCGGTTTTGCACTTACCTACCAAGCAATGCATACCAAGCTAAACCGTCGAGTCGTCATCAAAACCCCTAACATCAGCGTTCAACGAGATCCAGACTATCCCAAGTATGTTGAACGCTTCAAAAAAGAAGCACAGATGCTAGCAATGTGTTGTACAGACTCACATCCCCATATTGTGCAAGTATTCGACTTTTTTGTTGAAGAAGATGGTCGCTACTGCTTAGAGATGCAATATATAGCAGGCGAGAGTTTATGGGAATACGTGCAACGCCAAGGGAAATTACCCGAAACTGAAGCTGTAAAATACATCCGCCAAATGGGTTTAGCCTTGGTAGATGTACATAAAAAAGAAGTTTTTCATCTCGATGTCACTCCTCCTAATATTATGCTCAACTTTGATTCAAAGGTTCATAACTCTGGCAAAGCGGTGTTAATAGACTTTGGTATTGCTGGCGATATGTCCCCACCGAGTACCCTATCTAGGTCTTTTGGTAACAAAGCATTTGCACCTTATGAGTTAACACGCAAAGGGATTCGTCACCCAACAGTTGATGTCTATTGCTTGGCTGGATCTTTGTACTATGCCATAACTGGACAACGCCCCACCAATTCGTTTGACCGCAAGTACGATCAAGAGGAATTAGTACCACCAAAGCAACTTGTCTCTAGTCTTAGTGATGAGGTAAATCAAGCGATTTTGCAAGGAATGGCATTAGAGGCAAAAAACCGACCCCAGACAATGGAAGAGTGGTTGAATTTACTCTCCTTCTCGCAAGCGGGGAGCTATTTTGTAGAAATTGAGAGTATAAAAGTATTGATATTAGCTTCAGATGTGAGGGTAGACTACCACACGCTACAAGAATTACTCAAAGCGGGCAAATGGAAAGCCGCACATGAGGAAACCACCAAAGTCATGCTGAAAGTAGTCAAAAGAGAACAGCAAGGCTTGCTTAATTATGAAGACATACTAAACTTTCCCTGCACCGACTTACGCACTATTGACCAATTGTGGGTAAAATACAGCAATGGTCATTTTGGCTTTAGTGTACAAAAACGTATTTGGCTAGAGTGTGGCGGCAAAGTAGATTATGAAACGGAGAGAATGTTGGGCGATCGCGTAGGCTGGTACAAAGAAGGAACTTGGCTGTCCTATAATCAGTACAACTTTTCTCTAAATGCCCCTGTTGGGCATCTGCCGAAGGTCTTTTACACATGGTCGGGGTTCAAGGGGGAAAATCTCTTCTCTCGTTTCCAGACTTGTAAATTGTAATCTATAAAGGTTTTAGAGATTTGGAAAACTTTGTGAACAAGATATATTCCACGAAGCCTTGCGGGTTCTAGCTTTTCGTTACCTGGCACTGTTTAAATAGGCGACCACTAGGGCGCATACCTCGCAAACACAAAAACCGCAATTGATATTAAATAATATATAAATCAATATCCAGTTTTTCAACCATGTAAACACAGGGGTAATAATGACTATTAAAGAACAAATTAACCAAGAATTAGAAAAATTATCTGAACCATTATTACAAGAAATTTTAGACTTTGTACAATTTTTGCAAGTCAAACATGAAAAAAATAGTATATCTTCAGATAGTCAATCTGCTCAAACGCTTATAACAGAGCATAGCTTAACAGGTTCTACTGCTGAAGATTTATTAGAATTTGTGGGCAGTTGGGAAGGTTCAGATATTAGAGAATGCCTACAACTAGTGCATGACAGTCGGATATCTCTAGAATTTTAATTATGTATCTACTAGATACTAATCACTGTTCTTTCTTGATGGAAGGTGTGCCTAGCGTTGTAAATCACTTGCGATCGCTTGGTCAGGTACAATTAGCAACCAGTGTTATTGTTGCTGGTGAGTTGCACTTTATGGCACAAAACTCACATCAAAAAGCTGCTAATTTAATAAAAATTAATGCATTTCTCAAACGAATTAACCTATACGGTATCGACAAAGAAACAACAGAAATCTATGGTGATTTTAAATCAGAAATTATCAAGCAATTCGGCCCAAAAGACAAAAATAAACGTAAAACAACCAAACTAAATACCATAGGCATTAGTGAAAATGACCTCTGGATAGCTGCTACAGTTCTACGTCATTCATTGACTCTTGTTTCATCTGATAGCGACTTTGAGCGAATGCGACAAGTAAGAGAAATTTCTTGGGAAAGTTGGGTGTAAATTAAACAGGGTAAAAAAACAGCTAATTTACACCTACTCAATTAATTCAAAAACTTCTCCACGCATCTCACGAATATTTCCACACCCATTCCCAACGCCGTACTTGTAGAAAATATTTCCCATTCCCCATTCCCTATCCCCTATTCTCTCTATGGGAACCACCAACTTCCTCTATTGCTGTAAAACTGAAATCGTGCAAAGCCAAGAAATTGACCGTGAGATTTTTCACCCACAGGGAATGCAGTAACACCCAATAAGTAAACACCAGAAAAGCTGGGATTACTTATTGGGCGGAGGGCGATGGTAATTGTCTGTCCTGGAGTTACAGGTGGGTCAAAGCTTACAGAAACCGTGCGTGTCTTGCGCTCGTTTATGACTGAAGCTAGTTGCAGTTGCGTTTCTTTGCGATCGCGTGTGCCGACAAATGCACGGGTATCATCAAGATTGTAGCGGATGTATTCTGACCCCTCTTTTTGGGCGATCGTTACCTTCTGGAGGGATTCTCCAGCATTTTCCGGCACATTGATGGTGAAATAGTAAGTTGCGCTCAAAACATTAACATCTTTGTAAGTAGTTATCGCTTCAACAAGTTTTGGCGGTTGGACGAAATAGACTAAGCCATCTCTAAGCTGCACAGCTTGAGCCACCGGCAGCGTAACTTCTCCAATGCCAATTGTTAACGAGAGTGTTATTCCAAACAAAGTTGTAAGGCGCATAATTCAGATATAAAAAAACGCACTTATTCTTATTCTAGTTCCTTGGGAATCAATGACTGAGGAACGATCGAAGCTTGTTTTTCCCCAAAGGAAGATTTTGTATACCACCAAGCCCAAGCAATTAAAACGGCTTGAAGGGGAAGCCTAACTACGTGTACCCAAGGTGAATTTGGTATATGTTCAATCTTAATCAGATTAGCCGCCATGTAAATATTGGCAGGGTAAACAGCAATAAAAAGAGCAAGAAGTCCCCAAGCAGCAGCTTGACTTACAGGCGGAACTAATAACCCGATGCCACCCAAAATTTCATAAAAGCCACTGAGATAAACTAATCCTAAAGGATAAGGTAGTTGTGGCGGCACGATTTTGACATATTCTTGTGGAACAAGAAAGTGTGTTACTCCAACCACAATGATAGATATAGCAAGGATGACACGTAATGTTTCCTTATGCTTATTCATGGTTTTTGCCTCTTTATATACTTGCCCTATTACTTCAGTTTGACTGATGGATGTTAATCTGCATTGAGTCAATAGGAGTAAAAATCGACAAAATTTTCCCAAGTACTTACCAAAACAATGCTGAGTAAAAAAGCAATAATTGCACTCAGCACGGGCTAAACCTAGCTATCCGCTAACGGAACTCACAACTGGGCTACTCCTGAAAAAAGTGATTGCAACTATAAATAAAACTGATGCACCGGACTGTACTAAAGGATTTATTAACTATGTCACGGCTCGGTTAGTAAAGCAAAACCACATTTTTATCAAAATTTTTTTAATTACGCTTGCATTTTTAACTACTCTTGTATTAGTATAACTACGACAGCGCAAAACAGTAATATTTGCTGCTTAACAATACTTTTGCCAAAATAGCCTAAGACAAGCGCTTGCTTGAATATGAGGCAGAAACTAGAATCTGCACTAAGATGTACACGACAGTTAAAAATACTTCTGTAAAACCATACAGAACAAAATTTTCATGACGGAATTTTTTGTTACATGGCAAAAAGGAGCATTTAAAATCTTAGGTTTGTTCGATGTCAAGGCTCATAATTTGGCGAAGGTATTGTTAATTGTGCGTAATTTTTTCCAAATCAAATTGGATTGCTATAGATTCACTTTGACTAAACAATCAAAACTTTGGAGGAAAACAATGACAGCTACAACAACCACTAATGCTAATAATCTATACAATGTACAAAATCAGTGGGGTGGTGCATCTGCTCCGTGGAATCCTGGTGGAGTATGGGTAATTGGAGCTAGAGCAGATCAGCGCATTGTCGAACTCAAAGTTTCATCAAGTGACAACGGCAAAACACTTAATGGAACTACGACTTATGCTGGTGAAGGCCCCATCGGTTTTAAGGCTACCTTAACTGGAAGCGACAACTACAACGTAGAAAACCAGTGGGGAGGCTCATCTGCTCCGTGGAATCCTGGCGGGACTTGGGTACTTGGCGCTCGATCAAATCAAAATGTTGTTGCGATCGATATTACATCGAGCGACGGCGGTAAAACCCTGACTGGAACTATCACTTATGCTGGTGAAGGCCCCATCGGTTTTAAGAGTGCTGCTGTTGATGGCCGTGTCTATAATGTGGAAAACCAATGGGGAGGCTCATCTGCTCCGTGGAATCCTGGTGGGACTTGGGTACTTGGCTCTCGATCGAATCAAAATGTTGTTGCGATCGATATTACATCGAACGATGGCGGTAAAACCCTGACTGGAACTATCACTTATGCTGGTGAAGGCCCCATCGGCTTTAAAGGTAACATTGTCGCTGGCAACAACTACACAGTAGAAAACCAGTGGGGTGGTAATACAGCACCCTGGAATCCTGGTGGGACTTGGATAATCGGTGCTCGTGTGGGACAGAATGTAGTAGCGCTCAATGTCACATCTAATGATGGTGGGAAGACCCTAACTGGAACCACGACATATTCTGGTGAAGGCCCTATCGGCTTCCGATCGCACCAAATCTAAAAAGGCGATCGCCCTATATAGGTTTTCGGTTAAGTAGGTACTGAACCGCACCCCTAACCCCCTGCTCGCTGTTTCGTGGCAGGGGGTTATGATGTAACTATAGGGTAACTCAGCACTCAGCACAGGCTAAACCTTAGCTATCCGCTAACAACACTCCTGAAGCTAAATCTAATTTTTCTCGAACTATTCTCTCATCTCTAAAGCCGACCAACACAGCTGTTCCATCTTTGATGAAAAGTGGACGTTTGAGCAGCATCGCATCGTGAGTGAATGCATCAACCCACTGTTCATCAGCCCAAGTCTTCTTTTCATCTCCTAAAGCGCGGTAGGATTGACCAGAGGTGTTTCGCATGGGAGCAAAACCCAAAGACTTTACCCAGTTTTGAATCATCTCACGAGTCGGCGGAGTATCTTTGGTGTTGATAAATTCATGGTCAATGTTGTTGTGTTGGAGCCACGTCAAAGCTTTTTTGCAAGTGCTGCAATTGGGAATTCCGTAGACTTGAATAGACATAAAATAATTAAGCAACAATCTCCATATATGACATAGTAGGTGGAACTTCTGCTATCAATGCTCTTGTCGTAGAGTCTCTACGACAGAAATTTAAGAGTAGCGATCGCTTTTAGCAATCGGTAATTCCAAGTATGGAACTGGTTGATCCATAATTCGAGGGTTCTAAAATACCAAGGAGTAGTTTTACTAACACTTTTATCCATAAAAAATATGAGCGATGCCTTTAACCGACTTGCACCTTTCATTCAAGAATATATTTATCATCACCAGTGGACTGAATTACGACCAGTTCAAATTGCCGCTTGTCAAGTTATATTTGACACTGATGCTCACTTGCTAGTTACTGCTGCAACTGCTGCTGGGAAAACAGAAGCAGCTTTTCTGCCAGTTTTGACTCTATTACATACCAACCCTGCTGCCACAATTGGCGCATTATATATTAGTCCAATCAAAGCTTTAATTAACGATCAATTTGAGCGTCTTAATGACTTACTAAAAGAAGCAGATATTCCAGTTTGGCACTGGCACGGTGATGTTTCGCAAACTCGAAAAAACAAACTGTTAAAAAATCCGCAAGGCATTCTCCAAATTACCCCAGAATCTCTAGAAAGTTTGCTAATTAACAAAAATCAAGACCTACCTCGCTTATTTGGTGATTTAAGGTTTGTCATCATTGATGAAATTCACGCCTTTATGGGTTCAGAACGCGGTTGTCAAATTATTTGCCAATTACAACGTTTAGCAAAGTTGACGCAAAAACAACCGCGTCGTATTGGTTTATCGGCAACTCTTGGGAATTACTCAATAGCGGAAAATTGGTTGAGTTCAGGAACAGATAAGCCAGTAATTACACCAAAAATTGATGGTATAAAACGCCAGATAAAACTAGCTGTAGAACATTTTTATATTACTGATGAAGTAGATGAATCAGAAGCAACAGCAGATGAACAATATATTTTCAACCTCAGCAAGTCTCGCAAATGCCTGATATTTGCTAATAATCGCACACGTACCGAATCTATAATTGCATCTTTGCGACAAATTGCTACAGAACAAGGACTACCAGATATATATCATGTGCATCATGGGAGTATATCTGCTAGCTTACGGCAAGCTGCTGAAAATGCGATGCGTGAACCCAACAATCCAGCCGTTACCGCCGCCACTCTGACTCTAGAATTAGGTATAGATATCGGTCATTTAGAGCGAGTGATTCAGTTAGAATCACCCTTGTCTGTAGCTAGCTTTTTACAACGCTTGGGACGAAGTGGTAGAAGAGGAGAAGCTGCTGATATGCGTTTTGTCTGCGCTGAAGATAAGCCATTAGCAGAAGCTTCTCTAGCAGAACAAATACCCTGGCAACTTTTGCAATGTATTGCTATTATTCAACTTTATTTAGAGGAACAATGGATTGAACCAATTAGACCAATTAAATATCCTTTGAGTTTGCTTTATCACCAAACCATGAGTATTTTAACAGCAGCAGGGGAAATTTCAGCTAATGCTCTAGCTAAACAAATTTTTAGTCTACCCCCCTTTAATGCTCTTTTAAAAGAAGATTTTCAATTATTACTACACTATTTAATTGATATTGGTCATATTCAGCAGACTGAACAAGGTAAATTAATCCTGGATTTGGCAGGAGAAAAGGTGGTGAGAAAATTTCAGTTTTATGCTGTCTTTGCTGAACAGCAAGAATATATTGTTAAGCAAGGTACAACAGAAATTGGCAGTATTGTCACACCGCTTCCTGTTGGCAATCAATTTGCTTTAGCTGGCAGAAGTTGGGAAGTCGTAGAAGTTGACTTCAAGAAGAAGGCTATTTTTGTTAAACAAGCTGAGGGTAAATCTAGTATTTATTGGCGTGGTGGTGGTGGGACTATTCATACCAAAGTTTTGCAACGAATGCAGCAAGTATTATTTGAGAATATCCAGTATAGTTACTTACAAAAAAATGCTTGGAAACGGTTATGTCAAGTTCGCCAAATGGCGCAGCAAGTTGGATTAGATAAGCAGAATATTTTGCAATTAGAAAAAGGTAAATGCTGTATTTTTCCTTGGATGGGTACGGTTGCTTATCGCACCTTAGAAAGATTACTCAACTCATACTGTCGCGAATCGTTGGAAATTACAAGTATTGGCGGAGTAAATCCCTATTATTTGACAATTAAATTAGGCAAGGATAAATTTAAATATCTTTATCGTGAAATTACTTCATTATGTGAACAAAGAATTATTCCAGAAGATTTAGTCAGTAGCTCAGAAGCACCGGAAATTCAAAAATATGATGGTTTTATTCCTCATTCCCTTTTACGAAAAGCTTTTGCTACTGATTATTTGGATATGAATGAACTCAAAAAACAAGTGGCATTGTGGGAAGAATAAAAATATAATTCGGAACTCTTTAAAAGTAGCTATTTTTTAATTAACTTTTGGAGCGATCGCAAATCATAATTTAAGATTTTTCCAGTCTTCAAAAGTTTTAAATTGGAATTTGAATCCAGAATTCTGTGCCTTTTCCTGGTTCTGATAGACAATTCAAAATTCCACCATGTTTTTCTACTATAATTTGGTAGCTAATTGATAGTCCTAAACCTGTTCCCTTACCTACCTGTTTCGTGGTGAAAAATGGATCGAATAACCGCTTTTTAATATCTTCTACCATTCCTAATCCGTTGTCAGCAATTCGGATGACAACAAATTTACTCTCTAAAACTTCAGTACGAATTACAATTTGCGGTTTATGATTTGTTTTTATCTTAACCATTGACTCTTCTAAAGCATCGATCGCATTAGTTAAAATATTCATAAACACTTGATTTAACTGGCCAGCATAACAATCAACTAGAGGCAAATTACCATATTCTTTAATTATAGATATATCTAAGCCAATTCCGTTGTTTTTCCAACGGTGATGCAAAATTAATAAGGTATTTTCAATTCCTTCGTGAATGTCAACTAATTTTTTATCTGCTTCATCATGGCGAGAAAAATTTCGCAATCCTAAAACAATTTCACGAATACGATTAGTACCCATATTCATCGATGATAGAAGTTGATAAAGGTCACTAGTAAGAAATTCCAAATCAATTTTTTTAGCAAAATTTTCAATTTCTACTTCTGGATGGGGATAATGTTGCTGATAAAGGTGCAAAAGAGTTAACATCTCTTGAAAGTATTCATTAGCAAAGGTTAAGTTACCATGAATAAAATTAACTGGATTGTTGATTTCATGAGCAACTCCAGCGACTAATTGCCCTAAGCTAGACATTTTTTCATTTTGGATCAGTTGAGATTGAGTTTGTTGCAATTTATGCAAGGTTTCGGTGAGTTTTTCAGCTTGGGTTTGAGCTTCTAAAGTAGCAGTGCGACTTTGGGTATAAAGTTGTGCATGATCGATAGCGATCGCTAGTTGATCGCAAACAGCTTGTAACAGGTTAATTTCACTGTTAGTCCAAATGCGATCGCCACTACAATGACTGCACACAATTGCTCCAATTTCTCCAGAATTACTTTTAACTGGTAGCATTAGTTGAGATGTGATGCCAAACTCAGTTAAAAGTTCTTGTATATCATAATCAAGTTGTGATTTACTATTAATATTTTCGATGCAGATTAGCTCTTGAGAGAGAAGATTTTGAGTTAAAAAATTGCTTTTTTGCAGTGGAATACTGCCTAGCATACTTGTTAAGTTAGGGTTTCGTGCTTCATAGGTAATAGTTAGGCTTGCTTGGGATGGGTGCGGTAAATAAGAAAGAAAGTAGCAACGGTCAATTTGTAATAAGCTGCGAATTTCATTCACAGCAGTTTCTAGGATCATATCTAGGTCAAGAGAACTGCGAATTTGACTAGCTAGACGCAGTAACAAAGCTTCCCGACGGCTGAGGAGTTCTTCTCGTGCCCAGATTCGGTCAATAGCCACAGCAATATTATTAGCAATCCAATTTAATAGATTATGAGTTGGTTCGGTAAATAATTGTTTGCTAAATAAAGCCATTATACCGATTATTTGCTGCTCTACTATTAAGGGATAAGCAGAAAATCGAGAAATTGAGAATGTAGACTCTATAAGCTTTTCTGAATGATTAACAGATAATTCTTGGTTAAAAATAGCTTGATGGTTTTGAATCATTAAGCCAATAATATTATTGACTAAAGCAATATGTTCTGGGAAATCTTGGGTATCGCTCAAAGTACTACAGGTAATATCTGTGCAATGAACACCAGCTTGTAATTGTAGCTGGTTTGTTTGTCGTTCAAATGTCCAGATACAAACAAAGCCGATATCAAGGTATTGGGAAATAGTATTTGTACAATTTTGCAAAATTTCTGGAAGTGTGCCACTTTGAGATAAGGCTAAACTGACTTCTGCACTCAAAACTGACAAGCGCGATCGCTCCAATAAAGCTAACTCTGAAAGCTTACGCTGTGTAATATCTGTGCGAATCGATACATATTGATAGGGCTTTCCGTCTTGTCCCAACATTGGGGCGATCAAAGTATCCACCCAATAAAAAGTGCCATCCTTAGCTTTATTTTGAATTTCTCCTTTCCAGATTTTCCCTTGGGCGATACTTTTCCATAAGTTTGCAAAGAATTCTTTTGTATGGTGTCCAGAATTGATAATCCGATGATCTTGCCCTAAAAGTTCTTCTGAAGAATATTTAGAAACTTCACAAAATAAGTCATTGACATAAGTTATTTTTCCAGTTCTATCAGTAATAGCTACCAGTGAATGAGCATTTAAGGCAAATTTAAAAGCTTCTAATTCTTGGATAGAATTTTTTAGCGCTATCTCATTCTGTTTATTAGCAGTAATGTCACGAGCTACTGCATACATCAATTTTTCTTCACTGAAAGCAGTTACATTCCATGACAGCCATTTGTAAGAACCATCCTGACAAAGATAACGGTTTTCAAAGCTGACTGCATCTACAGATTGTGTGATATTTTGGGCTGCTGCAATAGTAGATTCGCGGTCTTCAGGGTGAACAAATTCGATAAAGGGTTGAGCAATAAGTTCCTGAATTGACCAACCTAATATTTTTGTCCAAACCGGATTTAAATACTTAAAATAACCATCAAAGTTAGCAATACACAATAAATCTAGAGAAAGTGAGAAAAAGCGAGAATATTTTTCTTCAGATTTATTGAACTCATATTGAACTAGTTTCATCAGCTTTTTAGGTATGAATCTTTTTTGAAAAAGGTTAAATAAGTTAATACGTTTCTTTATTGAAGTTGAATTACTATTTTGATGTAATCTATCAACCCAGAGACTCACGTCATGCTAGTTCTAACCAAGACTGTTGAGCTTACCAATAAAAACGTAATTAACTTGATGTAGAGCCAATAAGTATCTAGTCGTTTCTACTGAGTAAACTAGCTAGCTATCGAGTTAATTCTCTACTAAATAAAGGTTTCCCTAAAAAGCTGTAAAGTAAACATTTAGATTTTAAATTTAAAATAAGAAGTGTTACGTAAACTGAATTAATCAGAATTTTTATTTGTAATTGTCCTTAAGTAGCTAAGGCATTAGTACCACAAAGCGTAATTCGTAGTTAAGAATTCAATTACGAATTATGAATTACGTTAGCGAAAGCGTTGCGGTAGCGAGTATTCGAGCATCCGCAGGAGCGTCATTACAAATTATTTTTAAGCAATACTCCCGCGCTTTCTGGCTTCTTTGTAGGAAGTTCCCACGTTTTTCAAGCCAGCTTTAATCATTTGTTGTTCGAGAAGAGCAAAGAAACGCGCTTTATCGCCACCTTTTACCACTGCTTGATTGTGCGCTTCGGCGATCGCTACAGGGTAGCCATATCCTTTTTGTACTTGTGCTAACATCAGTCCCAGTGCTTGGTCTAACATGGTTGCATTCTCGGCTACCCATACTGGAACTTCGATTCGGGCGATTTCGGTGCCAACGTGGACGTAGCAAAAGTAAATTGTTTGATCGCCATAAAGTTCGAGAATAGGAGAATTGCTGCGCCACAGAGTACTGCGTTGTCCTGGTTTGAGTCGGGTTGACCAAACAGAAGTATCTCGCAACTGTTCAAAAATTTTACAAGCTACTTTTTCTAACTGATTTGGGCAATAAGTTTTACAGTCTGGCACTGGATGGGGACAAGCTAATAACCGTAAAAAGTTCATTGTTTCGATGCTGCGAGAGGCGCTAAGATAGCCCATTAAAGGAATTTGAGCATCACGCATCTGCTGCCAAGCTTCTAGGATGGGTGGTAAAATGCGATCGCGTGCATCCATCGGCAACTGTTCTAAAAACCAGTAAATTAGCGAACCATCTACCATCGCTAGCGCTGGCGTTTCCGCTTGTGCTGCATCACACGCAAGTTCTGCTAACACCGTTGTTTCTGAAGCAGTGCGGCGAAAACTCATCCATTCCTCGGTTCTAATTCCCCATTGCCGAGACATATATAAATCTTCTGGACGATAAAATACTTCTGGTAAACTATCGAGTAGCGGATGGCGATTTTGTCCGTAGTGCAAGACGACTCTGCCAATATTTAGCAGATAACAGTAAGCAATTTCATGATGGTTGGGGGCAATTTGAGAACCATCGGTAGCGATGACAGTATGAATTTTTGGGGGAACTGGGATATCGATGCAGGTTTCTAGCGCCTCAATTGGGGTAGCATTAGCAAAGAGAATGCGATCGCGCCATTTTTCCTGGCGATCGATTAAATCTTGTTGACACTCGTAGGCATTTTTTAAATGTTGTTGTGCCAGTTCTAAACGCTGACGACTAGCAGCAGCTTCTAAGGTAAGATGCTGACTTAAACCCTGCATTTGTCGCGCCAGTTTTGTTAGGTCAAGCATAAAAGTAAGTGCGAAGTGAGGAGTGAATACTTGTGAGTTATTATTTCACTAAATTGACAAAATACATATTTGATTTATATAAATACGTCAGAAATTAAATATGCATTATTCAAAATCTTTATAGAGACGTAGCACTGCTACATCTCTTTTTGACTAAATATTTAATATATTAAAGCCAAGCTGAGAAATCTTTGGCAAACTGAGAAAGTGATAACAACTGAATTCGCGGATCGTTTTGAGCAGCTTCTCGTTCTACTTGGGTATTATAGCCCCAGTCTGCAAGAAAAAGTTTCACATCTTCAAGGTCTGCTTGCTGTTGGACTAATTGTAATGTCTTGAGTCTATCTTCTACAAACCAGAGACTAACAGATTTGTCTTCTGATGACTGAATTAATTCTCGCAAAATTTCATATTTGGGACGCTTAACTTCTTTCCCAAAGATTGATTCTGGTGGTAAATTTACTCCTTC
Organism: Nostoc sp. DedQUE08; assembly: GCF_034530895.1. Lineage (NCBI taxonomy): Bacteria > Bacillati > Cyanobacteriota > Cyanophyceae > Nostocales > Nostocaceae > Nostoc > Nostoc sp. DedQUE08. The sequence goes on along the minus strand of NZ_JAVRCD010000048.1, from coordinate 10,820 downwards.
TTGTTGTAACAACTGCTGTACAAAACGCCCTTCTTTAGTTGTCACAATGTATAGCTTAACTCCACTGTCGATAGTTAATTTGATTTTTTCTACTACAGCCGGATAAAATCTATGCAGACTCAGCCAACCACTTAAATCCGTGGTAATCCATTCATCTCGTTGGTTATCTAGTTTTACACCAATTTCTCTTGCTTGAAGCCGATCGTTTAACAAAATTTGTGGGGCAATGCTCACCCATTCATGAAGAATCTTTTCGTCAGAAATTCCATCTATCAAGGCTTTAATTAAAATGGGCATTTCCCAACCTGTTTCAATAACAGGTCTTAGTCGATAGAATCTTAAAGCCAAATCATCTGGCGGTGTGTCGTTAGCAGAAGACCAAATTTCACAGTAGGTACGCCATGCTACCTCAAAATATTCAATTAATCCGTCGCAAATCACTCCATCAAAGTCCAGGGCTAAAATTTGGGGACTACTTGTGGTCATTGGTTTGAGAATAAAACTGCTGTTGTCAGCTTACCCGACAAATTTAAATCATGCAGTAATTTTTGTTAGTCTTTTATAATTCATAAATTTGCTGAAAAACTGTGGTGGCATTGTAAAATTTGATTTGTTAATGGTAGGTTAACGAGGATCTACAGCAGGTTTGCGATCGACTAAACGAATTTGATTTTGCTTGACTACTACGGTGATTAGTGGTAAAGAGCGTTTAGCTGGCCCACGAACAACTCGGCCTTGAGAATCGTATTGAGATCCATGACTTGGACAAATAAAGTGATTCTTCTCAAGATCCCACTTGACTGTACATCCTAAATGGGTACAGATTGGACTGATAGCGTACTCAGCAATCTGTGGCCCGTTTTGAATAATCAGATAATTTTACCATTAGTAGAATAATCTTCCATGATGATTGGATTTAGCCACAAAGGTCTACTAATATACTACGGTGCGATCGCATTAATATTAATATACATTTGTGTTTACTGTGGGTTGATTTTCATAAAATTAGTTTTTTTAAGAGTTGCGCCTAAACTGTAATTTTTAATTATTATTTATTTCTGGAGTAGGAGGTTATTTATAAACCTCAGAGCTAAACTATAACCTCAGATATGCTCCTTAAAAAAAAATTCTTCAAAATATCTTCTCAAACTCTCTCCAGAGAAAGAACTCTTTATGTCTTTAATTTTTTAAGCTGTTGTTAGTCGAGTTCCATTTTTGAATAACTGAAAGCGCCATGAGTGATAAAAATCAAGAAAATCAAATTAATCAACCAGTAGGCGAAGATCGGGATTCTCGTGAAAAGCCAGATGTGAACGAAAGAAACTTAACCGCGAATCCAGGAGATAGAATTTCTGATAAGCCTCAATCAGTTGAAGAGAAGGCTAAACAGGCAGCTGTTGATGATGTACCAGACATTACAGGCGACAAAATCACAGTGCCAACTTACTTCGTTGTGGATGAACCTGATGGTGAAAAAAAGGCACTCCACCACGTTAAAGATGCTGAAGAAATTTCCGACATGATTCGGGAAGCACGAGTTGACGAAAATGGAAATCGAGTTTGGTGGTAGTTGTCTATTAAATACGCACAGACGCAGAGAAGTTATTAAATACTCTCTGCTTCTTTGTGTCTCGCGTTGACAGCAGATTGAAGATATTTTCCTCTGCATTGGAATACACTCTAAATTAAATCAGAATCTTTAGTTGTATTAGTATTTATTTCGCTCCAAATCTTTGCAACTTCGTTTCCTATTTCTTTTGGTGAGAACTTAGTTCTTTTTGTCTGTAGTTTAAACCTTTTATATGCTTCATCTACTGGATAATGCATTATTTCCATTTTTCCATCTGAACCACTGATTCCATTAATATTATCTATAATTGACACTGTTTCTAATTCAGCTTCTAACTGCTCAAAAAGTCTTCACCACCAACTTCAAGATAGTATTGACTACCTACAAAAGCAAAACCAACTCCTAACTCTATTAAAAAATCGCGCATGTGTTTGATTAAAGCACGTTCCAAATCACGTTCCAGAAAATCTTCTCCTAAATTGAGAAAATCAAAAGTGTAGGGGTCTTTCAACAATTGCTGTGCTAATTCTGATTGTGCTTGAGGTAAAGTGCGGTTAAAGTTGGTAGTTGCTTTACCCTGACGATGATACAACTTGCTTTCAATCTGGTGAACTAAAATATTCCGACTCCATCCATGCTGGATAGTTTGTTGTACATACCACAAGCGTTCTGTTTGGTCTTTAACAGTATCCAAAATCCGAACATTATGACCCCAGGCAATTAGTGCAACAAGTTGTTGCACTAATTGCTCATCTGGATAAGCTTCGGCAAATGCCCGCATATATTTAAGGTTGCGAAGCAAAAAGCCTTTCATTTCTGGAAAAGCTTTCTGCAAGTCAATTGATAACTTTTGCGCCCCAACCCTGCTGCTGTTGACGATTCAGAATATCTCGCCCAATTTGCCAGTAGAGTAATAGTAATTCTTTATTGACTGCAACTGCGGCTCGTAACTGAGCGCTAGAAATTCGTGTTTTTAGTTCAGTTAAAAAATCTTCATAACCAACGATCGCAGATGCACTCTTTTGTGAAGTTTCGGATTTATCGTCTCTAGGCATAAAAAAGAATTAGTGCTACTTTTATTCTGCCACCATCACACCAAATTCTGGTATCAGATACAGATACAGCAGAATTTAGAAGTAAAACACTCTTTCTGTCTGGGTAATAGACTTAGTTTGTGTACTTCACCAACTTGAAACCTGCTGTATACAAGTATCCAGCATTATGGCAGTATTTTTGCTGTATCGGTTAAACAGGATGTGAGTGGAATTTGCCAGAATTTACGCAAGAGCGATCGCCACAACTTCAATCTTTTTTCATTAAAAACCTTTTTTAGCCCTGAAAAATTAAAGGTTCTAAGAAGTCGTCACTTGTACCTTTGACATCAGAGTGTATAGCCTGAATAATATTTTTACGTAAAAATCCATACTTATATAAGAATCATATTTGATTTTTGCTAAATATACTGAGAGCAAAACCCGATCGCGCTTGCTCTGAGTTAGCTTGGCTTTTAAAAATCAAATTTGATTGTTATATAAACTGGTATTAATAGGGTTGCATTATGCATTTCTCGAATTCAAAAACCAGCTTAAAAACTCGTCAAAAAAACAAGAAAATAGGTACATTTATTTTGACTCATAGCAACATTTTACTGCTGACTGCATATTTAATCACTCTACCAATTGGTACATTAATAATTTTATCTTTATTATTACCCTTATTCAGTGCTAGCTTATTCGCTTCCATTGGAAACTCGTATCACTCTACATCGATTCCTTGGATAGATAATGCATCTGAATGCGAACATACTGGCAGAAATTGGAGCGATCGCAAGTGTTGGGATAATGAACACAATCCCATGTTTTGAATGGTGATTGCAAAAAAGCGTAGGTCTAGCCCGTCGTAGACATCGCTCTCATCCATGCCACTGAGTAAATTCCGATCTAACTCGCCAATTGCAAAATAATCATCATTAATATGCAATTATCGCATCAATACGGATTTACTATAGCTTCACAGATGCGATTCTAAATGAGGGAATAAAGATGGATACCCCTGGTGTTTACCAGGGGCTTTTTATTTGGCAGCTACCCCTTAAACGTCAACACCGGACTCAATCGCGCCACAACGTTTACCATTTCTGCCTCAACTTGCACATCAATCACAGACTGAATCGGTTTGTAGGCAGCAGGTGCTTCCTCAATTCGGCGTTCTTCACGCAAGGTGATGCAGTCTACTCCGGTTAATCCCAGTTCTGCCTGACTTTGAGATGCACCTTTGCGACTGAGGTCGAACCGAGAACGAATTCTTCCCGCCCCATGTGAGGCCGAATTACAAAATGCTGGATTCCCTCTACCCACCATCAGATAAGAATAAGCACCCATCGAACCAGGGATAATCACTGGTTGTCCTATATGGGCAGGACAAGCGCCCTTGCGTGTTACCCATCCCTGACCTTCTGGTAAAGTGATGTTATGGGGCAAGTCATAAACTAAAGGTGCTTCCACATCTTTGTATACTTCCCGCAAACGCAGACGTAGCAATTCCGCTAACAGCAGGCGATTGATAAAGCCATAGTTAGCAGCAGTTGCCTCAGCTTGTAGGTAACTGGCAACTAGTTCCGGGTGAGAAGAAGTAGAGAGAGGAAAAATCTGAGAATCAGGGTACTTTAGACCTTTTTGCCAAGTCGCCTTAGCTTTATCTCGCCACATTCCCCCAATATACTTACCCACGTTTCGAGAACCAGAGTGAATCATAAAAGCTAGCTGTCCCTCGCGCACTCCCCAGGCGTGGGCAAGTGGGCGATTTTCAACTTTATCAACCCGTTGCACTTCGACAAAATGATTGCCGCCGCCAATGGTTGCCAGTCCGCCATCGCGTACTAGTCCAGCATCGGGAACCAATTCTTCAGGCGCTAGTTTCCAGTCACCATCCATTGAACCATCTAAGAAAATGCGTTCGCTCTCTTGGGCAAGTTGTGACAAATCAGATTTGATTACACTCCCCGTAGGCTCGTCTAGCATGGCATCCAGCCAACCGGGAACTCCGTACTGAAATAGCGATCGCATTGCTTGAGCAGTCATTGTCACATCACGCGTACCGAAGAAGTAATCCCCCTTCATCCGTTCTACGAATTGGTCGCGCTTTGCCAGGAATTCGTCGATTGTCAAATCAACAACATGCAGGCGCATCCCACAATTGATGTCAGAACCGACAGCACCAGGAATGACTTGACCCACCGTTTCTACGACTGAACCAATGGCAACACCCGCATCACCTGGGTGAAAGTCAGGCGTAGCACAGGCACGACAAACGCATCCACCTGATGGGTGACGGACGCTTGCTAAATTTGCTAACTGCTTCAATGCCTTAGCTTCTACGGGGAAGTCTTCTGGCAGCAACACTTCTGCTACAGGGGCATCAGGAGAATTAATTAAACTAACTGAATAAGTGCGATTGTTATAAGTTACATCTAAACCTTGCCGCTCTAAAGCACGCAGGAGACGTTTAAGATTTTTTGGCTGCATGAAAACTCCAAATAAGGTCTTAAATAAGACCTCTTGTTGTGAAGAGAGGAGGAGACTTGGTTCAGCAGCCGCGTCTCAATTAGTGCAGAAGGTCATTTTTCCAGAACTGTGGGCAAAACAACAAGTTAATTCTGACTAATGTGGTTATATAGCCTTAATAACACACTGTTTCATCAAATGACAAGTGTTTTGTAGTACGTTGTATTTTTGATGGGCAACGGTTACTCAGTCAAACCAAAGTTGTAAATAAATTTGAAGTTTGGCGAAAAACTTTTAAAAATCTCTAGACTCTCCAGCCGGCTAGAGAGTCTAGGATAAATTCAAGGCGACTCTCTTTCCAGTTATTTCTAATGTGTGAGAGATACGTCTCAATCATCCGTTCATTTTATCCCGTAAATCTATGACTCTCCAACTCACAGTTCCCAACATGGCTTGTTCTGCTTGTGCAAGCACCATCACCAAAACACTTCAGGCAGTCGATGCCAATGCTAGCGTTCAGGCCGATCCAACAACCAAGCTTGTCAATGTTGAAACTCAAGCATCAGAAACAGCAATTAAGGAAGCGTTAGCTGCTGCGGGTTATCCAGTTGCTTAATTTTTAGCAAGAAAGGCACGAGGTGGTGTTTCGACTACGCTCAACAACCAGACAGGAGGCAGAAGGAATAATTCTCTGGAGCCTCCTGCCGCGTTAAGTCCCTAATCAAAATTTATGATTTGGTGGCTTGCAATTAGATGGAGTTGAGAGCAACAGATAATATTCCTGCCTCCTGCCTTCTTCACGCTCCTCTCACACCAATTACAGGGGTTCATCTAGTTATGGATACTCTCACACTCAAACTTCGAGGCATGAGTTGCGCCGCTTGCGCCAACAATATCGAAAAGGCAATTCGCTCTGTTTCTGGGGTAATTGACTGCAACGTTAATTTTGGAGCCGAGCAAGCTACCATCAAATACGATCGCTCTCTAGCCAATTTAGAGAAAATCCAAGGTGCGATCGCTGCTGCGGGATACTCTTCCTACTCACTCCAGGAAGAATTGCTCACTGAAGAAGATGATGCCGAGATTGCAAGTAGGCAAGCATTACAACGCCAACTCTCCCTCAAAGTAGCAGTGGGAGGTGTAATCAGCATTTTCCTATTTTTGGGGTCGTTGCCCATGATGACTGGGCTAAATTTACCCTTGATTCCAAGTTTCCTGCAAAATCCTTGGATACAATTACTGCTGACAACACCCGTTGTGTTCTGGTGTGGTGGATCTTTTTACCGGAATGGCTGGAAATCCCTTAAGCGGCATACAGCGACGATGGACACGCTGATTGCTTTGGGCACAAGTGCAGCGTATCTATATTCTTTGTTTGTCACTGTTTTCCCGAACTTTTTTATTACTCAAGGCTTGATACCTCATATTTATTACGAAGTAGCCGCCATTGTCATTACCTTAATTTTGTTGGGGCGGTTGCTGGAAAATCGCGCTAGGGGACAAACTTCTGAAGCCATCCGCAAACTCATTGGACTGCAAGCTAGAGATGCCAGAGTCATTCGCGATGGTAGAGAAATTGATCTTCCCATCGCCGAAGTCAGAATCAACGATGTAATTTTGGTGCGTCCTGGTGAAAAAATTCCGGTAGATGGCGAAGTGATTACAGGCGCTTCGACAGTAGATGAAGCGATGGTGACGGGTGAAAGTTTGCCAGTCAAAAAGCAGCCAGGAGATGAGGTAATTGGGGCGACGATTAACGGTGCGGGTGCATTTAAGTTTCGGGTGACACGAATCGGAAATGATACATTTTTGGCTCAAATCGTCAAACTAGTGCAACAAGCACAGGGTTCTAAAGCACCAATTCAGCGCTTGGCAGATCGAGTTACAGGATGGTTTGTACCAGCTGTGATTGCGATCGCGATCGCCACTTTCATCATTTGGTTTAATTTCACGGGCAACCTTACCCTAGCAACAATGACAACGGTGGGTGTACTAATTATCGCTTGTCCTTGTGCTTTGGGTTTAGCTACGCCCACTTCTGTAATGGTTGGGACGGGCAAAGGTGCAGAAAATGGCATTTTGATTAAAGGTGCTGACAGTTTAGAACTAGCACACAAAATTCAAACTATCGTTCTAGATAAAACCGGCACTTTGACTCAGGGTAAACCGACAGTTACAGACTTTGTAACAGTCAACGGCACAGCTAATGGTAATGAAATCAAGCTTTTACAGTTAGCAGCAACGGTAGAACGCAATTCTGAGCATCCTTTAGCTGAAGCGGTTGTAAAATACGCCCAGTCTCAAGAAGTGAGTTTAATAGATGCAAAGAACTTTGCAGCTAATGCAGGTAGTGGCGTGCAAGCAGTTGTTGCAAATCAGCTTGTGCAAATTGGTACACAACGCTGGTTAACAGAACTTGGAATTAACACCATGAGTCTCCAGCAGTATAAAGATGCCTGGGAAGCCTCTGGTAAAACAGTCATTTTGATTGCTGTGGATGGCGAACTACAAGGAATAATGGGTATTGCCGATGCCCTAAAACCTTCGTCAGCAACAGTGGTGAAAGCCTTACAGAAGTTAGGTTTAGAAGTAGTAATGCTTACTGGAGATAATCGTAAAACTGCTGAAGCTATCGCAAGACAAGTTGGCATCCAGCGAATCTTTGCCGAAGTGCGTCCAGATCAAAAGGCAGCGATTATTCAATCTTTGCAAGGGGAGATAGAGAAATTTCCCAAATCCAAAATCCAAAATCCAAAATCTAAAATTGTCGCAATGGTAGGTGATGGGATAAATGATGCGCCAGCGCTAGCACAAGCTGATGTGGGAATTGCTATTGGGACGGGAACAGATGTAGCGATCGCAGCTAGCGATATCACTCTAATTTCTGGCGATTTGCTCTTAATTGTCACGGCTATTCAACTTAGTCGCGCCACCATCAACAACATTAGGCAAAATCTATTCTTTGCCTTTATTTACAACGTCATTGGTATTCCTATTGCGGCGGGAATTTTGTTTCCCATCTTTGGTTGGTTACTCAATCCAATTATCGCTGGCGCGGCGATGGCTCTTTCTTCGCTGTCTGTTGTTAGCAATGCCCTCAGATTGCGTAACTTTCAACCAAAAACTATCTGATAATTGTAGGGTAATTTAGGAAATGTTCACTCAAAAAACGCTTTGGGGAAGCCTTACAGCTTTAGTGCTGCTCGCAGGAACATCAGGCGTAACATTAGCAGAAATGCCAGCCCATTCACCAGAGCAAAACAGCGAATTTCATAGTATTGAGCAACCTTTGGGCTTGAAAGTTGGTGTTGCGATCGCAGGTTTAGCTTTAATTGGACTAGAGTTGTGGTGGTTTCTTCTCTATAAAAGTCCTGATTCCTGATTAGTGTCAGTCCTGAGAGGTGTTTTGAATAATCGGACAAATTGTCTTCTCATGATGGTTGCTGATATTCTTCCAGCCTGAAAGTAATCCCTTAATTTCAGAGCGCAAAGTTAACAGCTGATCGATTTGGCGATCGATCTGCAAGACTTTATCTTCAAGCTTTTCTTTGATTTCACCACAGGGAGTTTGCCCTTGGTCATAAACTTGAAGAATATTTCCAATCTCTTCTAGGCTAAGACCAAGATTTTGTGCCCTTTTAATGAATGCTAGACGAGTTAGCACATCCAATGAAAACTGGCGAAAGCCTCCCTCGGTTCGTCTTAATGAATTGATTAAACCTAAACTCTCGTAATAACGAATTGTTCTGATGGGTATTCCAGTTAAATCTGTTACCTGACCAATTAAAAGCAGTTTTTTATCTTGAGTTAACATGGTAGATTTTCCCAAGGCTTGTAAATATTATTACATATTTTGCTAAACATCAAGTGGTTTGAGAGGTAAGCGAAATATTATCACCAGTATTAGAACTTTTTATCGTAAATTAAAAGGCTTAAGACCCCTACATCTACATGTAGCACCAATTCTAGTCAGGGTTTAAATCCATATCTGAAATGTCTTTAATTTTGAATTGTTAATGGGTAGCTGTTTCTCATGGTACTGAAAGTAACTGTTTTTTTGGAGTTGCCATGTTACTTCTAGATTAACTGCTTCACTTCAAGTGAAACCATAAAAATGAATCTCAACTCGCAGACTTTTAGCTCAATCCGTAAACCTAAAATTTTCAATAATCCAGAGCGTTTTATTGAGGGATGGTATTGGGTAATACCCTCTCAAAATCTGCGGGTGGGTGAAGTAAAACCTGTCACGATTTTGGGTAGAGAATTAGTAATTTACCGTGGTAAAGATAAAATAGTAGTTACCTTAGATGCCTACTGTCCACACATGGGCGCTCACCTTGCTGAAGGCAAAGTTGAGGGTAATGCACTACGTTGTTTTTTCCACCACTGGAAGTTTGATGCTGAAGGAATGTGTACTGATATTCCGTGTTTAGATGTACCAGCTTCCCTAAAGTTACAAACTTGGCCCACTGCTGAAAAGTACGGGATGATTTGGGTTTGGACTGGAGAAATACCACAGCAACCTCTACCTTTTGTTCCAGAGTTAGAGCAAAAAGAGTGTGATGTCGCCATCCATTCCCACTTCTTGCTGAACTGTCATCCTAATGTGGTGATGATTAATGCGATTGATGCTCAACACCTCAATACAGTTCACCAATTGCCACTAGAAATTATTTTTGAAAGACACGAACTAAACGAGAATGCGATTATCTTCAGTAATACTACACCCATCAAAGACAATTTCTTTTTGATTAAGCTCATCCGTCTTTTCTACAAAAATGTCATAACTTACAGTATTTGCTATTGGTTCGGTAGCATTGGCATTGTGACACTTGGGCCTGATTTCTTTCATGTCCACATGATGGTTGCAGTTCGCCTCCACGAAGGGGGAAAAACTGAAGGTCAAGTTTTGTTGATGACTAAAAAACGTAAAGGAGTTTTTGGTTGGTTATGCAATCGAGTTGTGCTATGGCTGACTAAAATTGCGGCTAAGTACTTTCTCATGGGTGACATCAAGATTCTTCAAACAATTCAGTTTGATTTGAAAACTCCCATCAAAGCAGATTACTCAATTATGCAGTTTATTAACCATGTTGAAAAACAGCAATCCCTAATGTGGGGGACTTGGCAAGAAATGCGATCGCGCGATGTGGAAAGCAAGCCCAAACGTGAGAGATGGGAAGATACAATGAGTAATGACTAACACCATGTTTATTATGACCAAAAGTTCGTCAGACTGCTTGGCCAATTAAATGCACGCATTATAACTATTGTCAACAATCTTTTCAAGAAATGAATCGTTTGTAGAGGCGTATAGATGTACGCCTCGACCAATGGATGTCTAGCAAATGTTTTCCAAAATGATCTAACGATTAATAAAAATTAAAAGTTTAACAAAGTTACTTTTTTACTGGATTACTAGATAAATAAAAAGAAGTGGCATAAGCCACTTCCTAATTCCCAGGTAGAACCTAAGTTATGAGTATAACGACTACAAAAAAATGAAATAGTATAAACAAACACCAATTAACTGAATATCTCTATTTTCCTTGTTTCTAGGTGAGTAAATCCTGATTTTTATGTACTAAATAACTGTATATTTACATAAATCTCATGATTGTAATGCAGACTCAAGTTTATCAAGTTCATCGTTGAGATATGCTAGTTTCGCTTCTTCATCAAGAAGTTGCTGTTCTAAGCTCGACTTTATCCATTTTTGGCTACGGGTCATCACAAATGTAGGCGAT
>NZ_JAVRCD010000047.1:27695-64965 GCF_034530895.1 Nostoc sp. DedQUE08 | reverse complement strand
GATTCGCGAGTATGAAGAAACGACTCAGCAAGATGAGTAACCCTCTGGGGATTCAGGGTAACTGAAACTTTTTTTCCAACTTTAACCCTTGCTTTCGTGCGGGCATTTACCTTAGCTCAGTTTGTTAGAGATGCAAGATATCCAGCAATCGCATTTAAGGGGGTAGCTTTTGCTAACAAGTCTATACCCGTGGATTTAGGATTTTTGCCTTGTTCTATTAAATCAGCTTCTTTGTTAATATCCTCAGCAAACTGTCTTAGGCGCGTAATGAGTATGTGCCTTTGATGTTCAACTTTTTCTTGTAATTCTTTAGACATACTGGGGATTCACTCTAGTAAATAACGGTAAGTTGCTCTGACGATTTGGGCTAGCGTATAACTTGTATTGGAATCAAGCCGATTGTCTCCCAATAGCAACAAGATGATCTCTTCTTCAGCATCTAACTCTAGTTCTGCTTGGTCAGCGACGAAGAACTCGGCTGGCTGTACTTGTAGCCAGTTGCAAAGGGCTAAGAAGGTCTCCATATCAGGGGTACTGCCATTTTCTACTCTTGACAAAGTAGCCGTACTAACATTGCCAATTTCTGTGGAGGTTTCGCGCAGCCCTCTAGCGCCGCGTTTACTACGAACTAGTCCTGATAGGCGATTGGTATCCAAGCAGTAGATATTATTCATGTCGAAATTCTTCTTTATCGATGATATGAATTTTGCCTATCTAGTTGACAGTAGGCGTTTTTATTCAAATTAGTCAAAGCTTTAGCGGCGTTCATCCTTGATAAACAAGGCTTTCAGGGGAGAGCGTTTGCTTTATTTAGTCAAGAATTAGTCAAAGACAACTCTGGAGGGCTGGAAAGAGTGGGTGACGAGGGATTTGAACCCGCAACCAATAGATTAAGAGTCTACTGCTCTACCGTTGAGCTAGTCACCCGCACGAAAAACCATGATAGCAAACTTCTAACAGATTTGCCAGTGCTATGTCCAAAAAACGAATTAAAGGGGAAATTTGACGGTGAAGGTGGTTTGACCTGCTGCACTCTCTACATAAATTGAGCCGCCTAAATGTCTGACCATTTTCTGCACTAATGCCAATTCCAGCCCCGTGCCGCTATGTTTCCAAGGATCGTGTTTGGAAAGGTGATAAAAAGGTTCAAAAATCCGCGAGAGTTCGTTGCTGGTAAGCTCTATTCCCGAATTGGTAATATTAAGCTCGACTGCATCCCCGATCAACTGAGCAGAGACTGCGATCGCTTCCCCGGCAGGGGTGTATTTGCAGGCATGGTTGAGCAGTTCGGTGACAATCCGCTCCAAATCAGTGATATCTGTCTCTAAAGGCGGCAGCGCCCGATCGACAGTCAGGTTTAACTGCTGTCGCTGGCAGTTGGTGAGGTCTCGAAAAGACTCGATAATGGGATGAAGCCAGCTTTGAAAGTCAATGGCAATCAAGGTTGGGGGATCGGGTTCGGCTTCGAGATATGTGAGTGTGAGTAAGTCGTTAATTAACTTGCTTTCTCGCCCACACTCGTTATGCAGAATCTGCAAGAGTTGCGGCACTATTTCTATCTCTGATATTTCTGCTGGTGTGAGGACACTTTCGAGAGTTTGGACTGCAAGGCTGATGCTGGTTATTGGTGTGCGCAGTTCTTGGGATAAGGTTCTGAGAAATTGGTTTTTGAGCCGATCGCATTTTTCTAGTTCTTTTACCTGTGCCTGGTTTTGTTGGTAAAGCTGGGCTTGACGAATGGCGATCGCACATTCATTTGCTACCTGTTGCATTAGCTCAATTTCAAATTCGTCAAAAGCCTCTTGCGATCGTCTTGTCAGCCAAATATTTCCTAAAATCCCTTGAGTATCGAAAATTGGGCAAGCCATCTGGGACATAACTAGCAACTTTGGTTGCCATTCCGACACAATTTCCAAAAATTGCAATGGTTGTTTTTGCAACAGCGGCTGATAAACTTCAAGATAATCTGCAATCTGTTTAGTTAATCCTTGACATTGGGGCAAATTAATACTGTATTCGTAAGCAATAGTAACTAGAGTTTGACAGGTACTGTAGAGTTCAATTTGGCAACGCTCAAGGTTTAGTAACTTTGCTAATTCCTGGGTAAGTGTCTGCAATACCTGAGTTTGATCCAGACTGTCGCGGATTTGTTCTGTCATCCGTCGCACCAAGGCTTCAAAGTTTCGCACCTGCTGCAACTGACTGATGTGCTTTTGCTTTTGTAACTCCATCTTGGCTTTGAGATCCTGGAGTTGCTGATGAAGTTGTGCCTGTTGGACTGCAACGCCGATTTGAGTTGCCAACTGAAGAGTCAAGTCAGTTTCCGTTTGCTGCCATTGACGCGATTGGTGGCAATGCTGGGCAATCAATAGCCCCCACATATCTTGCTCTTGGAAAATTGGCACGACGAGATTGGCTCTGATCTGCAAAGATGTCAGGAAATCTATATGGCAAGGATGCAAGCCGGCTGCATAAATATCTTCGACAACTTGAATGCAACCTTGTCTGTAGTGTTCTGGATGTTTGCCACTGAAGCAGGGATCGGTGATGTTTTTGCCCAATAGGGGATCGCTGGTAGCTACAGTTGATTCGGCAATGATTACTCCACTACCATCAGTCTCGAAGCAATAAATCAACACGCGATCGCAATTCAAAAATTGCCGCAGTTCAATTGTAGTCTGATGCAGAATTGTCTCTAATTCTACAGATTGGTGAATCCGTCCAGCGATCGCTTCTAGCAGTTGCTCTCGTTCACCCTGAAGTCCAACTGCTTGTTCTGCTTGCTTTACAGAAGTAATATTGCTACTAGTACCAATCAATCGATAAACCTTGGAGTTAGCATCTTTTAGTGGCGTGAGAGTCGTACTCCACCAAGTGGGAACTCCCTGAAATTGCAAACATTGTTCGTAAGAAATAGTTGTGCCGAATTGCACGCAGTCAGCATAATGTTGACGCACCTTTGCAGCATCAATAGCAGAGAGAATATCCTCTGGTTTTTTGCCGCGAAGATCGTCTGAGCGAATCCCTATCCACCGTTCATGAGTGGGATTAAGTGCCACATATCGGAAATCTCCATCCTCCAAAACATCAACTACAAATATTGATGCCTGTACAGAATCGTACATGCTTAGTAGAAACTGCTCGCTACTACTTTTTTCATCTACTTCTGTGCCGAAAAGAATTTGAGGTGGTGATAATTTTGTCAACTCCATAGTTGATTCCACTGGATTTATATTCATGCGAGAGTCCCACTCTTGTATTACTGACTCTTCTAGGCGCTCTCTTGTCGTTAAGCTTGCAGTAGATGCACTTTAGCGCCTATAGCAAAGTATTGTCAGCCGTTGCTCATCGAAATTTTGATCTTTCTCTACTTCTTATCAGAAATCTAGGAAAGCTAATAGGAGTCAGCTTAACAAAATCCTGCTTTTTGAAGGTGAAAATACATTTGCAGGTGAGGGCAAATTTACTGCAATTTATTTTTAACAGTTTTTTAAGATTGTTGCATATATCTAAGTGCAAACCTAAATATATATCAATTAAGTTTATAATTCTTAATAAAAATGCGATTAATTGCGTCTGTGGCAACTTACAATCGCAATTTGTGAGCATTGATTCCTGTGAGGATACCAACTAGTAGCCACGTGATGCCTAATCCGATGACTTCACCTAAAAATAACTGGCTTAAGTAGCGCCAGATCGTTCCCACAGCAGAACCCACAGGGACAGCAACCGCCCAACTTGCCGCAGAGACGAATATCCATCGCCAAGCTACAGGCTGGGGAATTGCTAACGATTGTGCCAATCCAATCCCCAAGCCGCCAAGGGCACCATAAACCGCCCCTGACAGGATTCTCAAGGGAAGAATCTGAGTGCTAGGTACAATCCAACCCACAGCACCAATACCGATCGCAGTAATAATACTCCAACCCAAAAGACTTGACAAAATCCACCTGATACAACATATAGGTTGTTTGAGAAGACAACCTTGAGGAAGTGCGATCGCAATTGAGCCGATAGCCGCCTCTACCACTCCAACATCTGGCTTTTCGCCGACTTCAATTAGCAGTAAACTCAATAAAAATCCGCCAAAAGTAGCTAAAGTCCACAGCAATGTAAAGGCAAATCTAGTATTATTAGGCGCGAATGGCATCAAAGTTTCTTTGTTTGTAATAGTCTGACGGTTTTTGCATTAAACATCTCAAAAAAACCTTTGCGTCGCTGTTGGGGTGATTCCGGTACGATGTAACCCCACAGACTCTCCCAATAGAAAAAAGAGATACCATCAAAATTGCGATCGCGTACTACCTGAACCTGTTCTCTAACTTGTGCCATTTTTACCGGATTACCTACCGTTCCTGTTGATATCCCAATACCTACAGGAATTAGACTTTGAGCCAATTTTATCGATGGAAGTTCTAGTTGAGCGATAAAAGACTTTTTGTCATGTCGATACACCTGCAAAATTAACTCATTAACTAAACCTTTTTTTACCCAATTTTCCCAATCTTGCAAATAGTATTTATAAGCAAAAGCTTGATAGTTAGGAGACAGAGATATTTTGATTTTGGGCTTAACTGCTTTCACAGCTTGATAGATTTCTGCCATGAAATCAGTAATTTTATCTGCCCGCCACCGCATCCATTCTGGGTTAAAAGGGTCATTAGGGGGACTTTTGCCTTGATGTTCTTGCTGGTAGAGTTCAATAGTGAAGCGATCGTAACCGAACTGTACAGGCATCCCAAAATGGTCATCAAGTTGAATACCATCCACATCATAATCCCTGACTACTTCTAAAATTAACCCTTGGATAAACTCTTGTACTTGTGGATGTAAGGGATTTAACCAAGCTTGTTTAGTGATTAAAAGATTGTCGATTTCTTCTGGTGGAGCATCTTGAATAGAGTTTATACCTTCTTGTCCAATTGTCAACCAGTCAGGATAACGCCTTGCTAATTGTGAATAATGTGGTGTCATGAACCCGTATTCAAACCAGGGAATAACTCTCAAATCTTTATTTTTGGCAAGTGTGATTATTTTTGCTAAAACATCCTGTCCACCGTGCATGAAGTTAAGCAAAGGTTGAGTTTCTGAACCTGTAGTTATTTTAGCTACAGCACTTTTATAAAAAGTATGTCCTCGGTTCCAAACTACAGGATAAATCGTATTAAAGTTGAGAGTCGATAATTGATTTATGGCACGGTTAATACCCCAAGGTAAAAATAGTACACCACTAGCAACATTAGTCAGCCAAACGCCGCGAATTTCTGTAGTTAAAGGACTGGTTTTTTGGGAATAAACTGGCAGTGAAGAGGGTAAAAAAACTGTTAAATTGACTACTAATCCCAAACACAGCAAGTAAGCAACACAACGGCGAGCAACCCGATTCATTTGTAAGCGTGACCTAGTGCGATCGGAATATATATATAACTACAAAATAAAGTTGCAATCCTCCGGATAATGTAAAGGAATGATGATTCAGAATTCAAAATTCAGAAGTCAGAATTCAGAAGTCAGGAGTCAGAATATTTGAAATAATACGGAGCCAGTTTTGGTTAAGAATATACTTGAGGATACCAAAACCTAATAAATTCTAAATCCAAACTCCTTAACTCCTAACTCAATACAATTCAAAGCGCTACTTGTACAAAATTGTGGGTTTTTGAGACGCGATAAATCGCCGTCTCTACAAGTGTTTTGGTTTTATCCTGTATTGACTCCTGACTCCTGTTAGCGGTAGCGGGGCGTTTAGCCCATTCTGACTCCTGAATTCTTTCTTTTTAAAATCTTTCTACACCTTCAAATCGCTTGAGTGCTGATGTATTTGCTGCTTCACCACAAGTTCGTGGTGTGGGGAATATCTTTTCAGGATTTGCTAACCCTTTAGGATTAAAAACTTGTCGCACCCATTGCATAGTTTCTAAATCAACTTGGCTAAACATCTGTGGCATATAGCACTTTTTCTCTTCACCGATGCCATGTTCGCCAGAAATACTACCACCGACTTGGACGCAAAGTTTGAGAATTTTTCCACCCATTTCTTCTACTTGCTCTAATGCACCAGACACAGAATTATCATAAAGAATTAGCGGATGAAGATTGCCATCGCCAGCATGAAACACATTAGCAACACGATAACCGTATTGTTTACTTAACGCCTCAATTTCATGTAAAACATAAGGTAACTGAGTCCGGGGAATTACACCATCTTGCACATAATAATCTGGGCTTAAATGCCCAGCCGCAGCAAAAGCAGCTTTGCGTCCTTTCCATAATTTCAAACGAGTTTCTGGGTCAGTAGCAGAAGTGACATTCCGCGCCCCATTCTTTTTACAAATTTCGGTAACTCGCTGCTTATTTCCTGCAACTTCCACTTCTAAACCGTCAATTTCTATTAGTAAAATAGCTGTTGCATCGCGGGGATAACAATTAGTTGCGACAACATCTTCAACTGCATTGATGCTGAAGTTGTCCATCATTTCCATACCACCAGGAATAATGCCAGCGCTGATGATGTCAGAAACAGTTGCCCCGGCAGCTTCAATACTAGTAAAATCTGCCAACAGCACACAAATTGATTCTGCACTTTTGAGAATTCGCAACGTAATTTCTGTGGCAATTCCTAAAGTACCTTCGGAACCAACAAAAACACCTGTTAAATCATAACCAGGCATTTCTGGAATTTGTCCACCTATATCGATAATTTCCCCTTCTGGCGTGACAATTTTTAATCCTAAAACGTGGTTAGTAGTAACGCCGTATTTAAGACAATGTACGCCACCAGAATTTTCGGCAATGTTGCCCCCAATAGAGCAGATAATTTGACTAGAAGGGTCAGGAGCATAGTAAAATCCAGCACCACTAACAGCTTGTGTTACCCAACTATTAATCACCCCTGGTTGTACAACAGTCCGTTGATTTTCTAAATCAATGCTGAGGATTTGCCGCATTAAGGAAGTAACAATTAAAACAGAATCTTCTAATGGTAAAGCGCCGCCAGATAGACCAGTACCAGAGCCACGTGCGATGAAGGGTATAGAATATTGATTGCATATCTTCACAACTTGGGCAACTTGTTCTGTAGTTTTGGGTAACACCACCACAGCCGGACGTTGGCGATAGCCAGTTAAACCATCACATTCATAGGTAATGAGTTCTTCGCGGCGTTGCACCACACCATTTTTGCCAAGGACAGCCTCGAATGCTTTGAGAATGGGTTTCCAGTTGCGTTGTTTTTTATCTTGGGTAAGCATAGTTTTTTAAAGTTCAAGGTAGATGTTGCAGGCTGGTTAGTATAGCTGTAATTACTATTGTTGCAAGAATAGCAGTCAAAAGTGAGTAAAAGCGATGTGTGACGACAAACCGCTTTGCGTCTATGCCTTTGATGTAGAGTAAGTGCGATCGCATGATTTGAGTACAGAAGGTGCGATGTCTCTTAACAAAGATATTTTTTCTAAGTCTAAATACTCATTCTATCCCTAGCTTTGTTCCATCCTAATGTGCGCTCTACACATAAACTGCTGGTGACAAGCTGCTTCCTAAATATGGAGTAAGAACACAGATTCTATAGGCTGAGATAGCGATATCACTTATCTTCAGCTTATACCTAAGTAGCACTGATAGTTTCATGGATTAGTAAATTAATTTTCCTATTTTGTCAATGTAGTGGTCTTGCTTACCAAGCTTAACTTCTGCCAGCCCTTCTGAAAATTCATTAGCACTATCAAACTGGGGTTGGATGACCAACTGCCCAATCTTGTCAATGTAACCCCACTTGTCCCCAATATTCACTGCTGCTAGCCCTTCGGAAAATTTTAAAGCCACATCAAACATCGGTTCAATGACTACTCCTCCACTCTTGTCAATATAGGCAAACTTGTAGTCAAATTTATAGCCCATATTTACTGCTGCAAGACCTTCGGAAAAAATTCCTTGCGATAGTAGTGCATGATCTTCAAACTGAGGTGGAATAACTAGTTGTCCAACTCTATTGATATAGCCCCACTTGTCATTGATTTTGACCATTGCCAACCCTTCGTAAAAATCCCAAGACTCATCAAATTGAGGTTGAATGACTAATTGCCCGATTTTGTCAGTATAGCCCCATTTATCATTGATTTTGACAGCTGCTATTCCTTCAGAAAAACTTCCAGCTTCATCAAATTGGGGTTGAATTACTAATTTATCACTTTTGTCAATATAGCCCCACTTGCCATTGATTTTGACAACTGCTATTCCTTCAGAGAATCCCAAAGTTTCATCAAATTTGGGTGAGATAACTAGTTGCCCACTTTTGTCTATATAGCCACATTTACCAGCTATCAAGACTTCTGCCAGTCCTTCATAAAAGTTACTAGCAAATTTAAATTGGGGTAAGATAATTAGCTGCCCGATCTTGTTGATATAACCATAGCTAAACTCGCTGCCAATCTTTACTAATGCTAACCCTTGATAAAATTGCCAAGCTTTATCAAATTGGGGTTGAATGATTACCTTTCCTGTCTTATTAATATAACCATACTTTTCGCCAATCTTAATTGGTTTTGGTGATGATTCAGGAGATGGTGCAAGCCTTAAACCAGAGTGGTTTAAGGCTTGCATTGCCTCATTGGCATTTTTATAACGTTGGTGGAAATCACGTCGCACCATTTTTGTCAAAAAGTCTGCTAGCCCATCACTAACTTGAGCACAGTCGCGCCATATTAATTCCAGAGTCTTAGATTTTGGTAGTTGTTGTGGGGGTAATCCAGTTAAAGCTTGGATTGCTGTAACTCCCAAAGCATAGATATCACTACATAGCTGAGGATGCCCTTCCCATTGCTCATTCGGCATATAACCACGAGTACCAATGGCCATCGTGGTGCTAATTTTTCCTTGACTATTAATTCCTGAAGTGCTGATTTCTTTAATTGTCCCAAAGTCAATCAGGACAAGTTTATTATCTGAATACCGCCGCATCAAATTTAATGGCTTGATATCTCGATGAATCACATTCTGTTCGTGGACAAAAGCTAGCACCTCTAAAATATCTTGTAAAAGTTGAATCACATCAGCTTCACTCCACGGTTTTCCTGAAGTGATTTCATTACTCAGATCATGCCCATCAATGTATTCTTGGATTAGATAAAATTCTTTATATTCATCTAAAAAGTCATAAAGTTGGGGAATTTGGAGGTGTTCCTTACCCAATGTGAATAGAATTGCTGCTTCTTTTTTGAACCTTTCTACAGTATCTATATCTGGAGTTTGGGGTTTGGTCAACCGCTTGATAACGCACTTATACTTAGGAGTAACAGGTAAATCCTGCGGGTATTCAGCTAGATAGGTTTCCCCAAATCCACCCGCTCCTAATTTTTGGATAATTTTGTAACGCTGTCGCAGTATGTATCCAATCATTATGCTAATGTTACAGACCTTTATCTGTAGATTTTGACACAACCTAACCGTTATTGTAGGTAAACGACTACGCACTCTCTCATCCCCAATCAACTAACCTAGAAATAACGCTCTCAAATACTGGATAAAATCATGGTTCAGCAAGTTCTAATCAATGATGATGATTACTATGTGCCAGATGCCAACCAGCTAGTCACTGAAGATGATACACCTGTGGACAATTTTGCTTCTGAAAAACAACAACGCCTCTTAGTTGGTTCTCTTTACAGTTCTCTACAGCAGCAAAGTTTGTTAGCAGCAGCGAATGTTGGTATCTACCATACAGACGGTCAACCCGCAATTGTACCCGACGTTTTTCTCAGCTTAGATGTGCAAGTACCTCAAAATTGGTGGGAAAAACAAAATCGCTGTTATATGGTTTGGCGTTTTGGCAAACCTCCAGAAGTCGTGATTGAAATTGTCTCTAATAAAGAAGGTGATGAACTGGGCAAAAAACTGAAAATTTATGAACAAATGCGGGCTAGCTACTACATCGTATATGACCAGAATCAGCAATTAGGAGAAAAAGTCTTGCGCGTTTATGAGCTTAGAGGAAGGCGCTACTTTGAAACTTCCGAAAATTGGTTAGAACAAGTTGGTTTAGGTGTAACTTTGTGGGAAGGAAAATTTGAAGATAGACAAGATACTTGGTTACGCTGGTGCTACCAAGATGGTAATGTTTTATCGACTGGAGATGAACGCGCTTCCCTAGCCGAACAACGCGCCCAAATCCTAGCAGATAGATTACGGGCTATGGGTGTAGATCCTGATACTCTCTAGAAGACTTGCTGTAAAGACGCAAAGTTAAGTTTTTTACGTCTTTACATGAGCAAAAATTTATCACGAACTTGTGCAAATTTTAAACTTATTTATACGATGCCAAACCTTCTCTAATAAATCAGGATCATCGGCATCAAACCATTCAATTTGTGGATAGGCTCGAAACCAAGTACGCTGTCGCTTGGCAAATTGCCGCGTATGCAAAATTGTTAATTCTTTCGCTTCATCTAAGGAAATAGCCCCAGCCAAATATTGTTTAATTTCTTGATAGCCCAAAGTATTCAACAAAGACAAATCAGCGCCATATTTTTGACAAAGATACTCCACTTCAGCAACCAAACCATTTGCTATCATTTGCTCAGTACGCTGTTGAATACGAGCAAGCAACTTTTCAACATCGCAATCTAAACCAATTTGCAAAATCGGATAATTGGGCGGATTCTCCCCTTGCTGTTCTGAAATCGGATATCCAGTAACATAATATACCTCTAATGCTCTTAAAGTTCGTACTAAATCATTACCATGAATTTTTTGTGCTGCAACTGGGTCAAGTTGTTGTAACATTGCGTAGAGTTGTGGTTGACCGAGAGATTCAAGCTGCGATCGCAATTCCATTTGTGGTGCAACTCTCGGAATTTGCATCCCTTGGACAATCGAACGTATATATAAACCAGTGCCACCAACTAGAAACAGTGGTGTAACGCCAACAGAAGCAATTAAGGCTTGTGTTTGCTGCTGATAGTCTGATACTGTCATCATATCTGCTGGATTGCAGATATCTATTAAATAGTGTGGCACCAATCTTTGTTCAGCTACAGTTGGTTTAGCTGTCCCAATATCAAACTCACGGTAAACTTGACGAGAATCAGCACTGAGAATTACAGAACCCAAACGCATCGCCAAAGCCAAAGCCAAACCCGATTTACCCGTTGCCGTTGCTCCACAAATCACAATTAATTTAGTCATTAGTCATTTGTCATTTGTCATTTGCTATGGGACATTGGGCATTGGGCATTGGGCATTGGGCATTGGGCATTGGGCATTGGGCATTGGGCATTAGACAATAATTAATAGTTCTTCTCCCCCTGCTCCCCCAGCCCCTCTGCTCCCCTGCTCCCCTGCTCCTCTGCTCCCCTGCCCTCTTCCACGGTACTGCAACCCCAGTATAAACTTCTCTTGAAAATGCCCTACAGACGCCAGCAAGGCTTTTGTGTTACAATTTTGGAGTGTTTTTACTTTTATTTGCCTTTCGGCGATTTTAAACCCACGCATCAGGAGAGTTTACATGACGAGCAGTTACAGTGCCGATCAGATTCAAGTTCTGGAAGGTCTGGAAGCCGTCCGCAAAAGACCAGGAATGTACATCGGTACCACTGGGCCGCGAGGACTCCACCATTTAGTTTACGAGGTGGTGGACAATTCAATCGATGAGGCTTTGGCGGGTCATTGCACTCATATAGAAGTGGATATCAACGCTGATGGTTCGGTGACTGTAACAGATGATGGTCGCGGTATTCCCGTAGATACTCACTCGCGTACCGGGAAATCGGCTTTGGAAACCGTAATGACGGTACTGCACGCTGGTGGTAAGTTTGGCGGTGGTGGTTACAAAGTTTCGGGAGGATTGCACGGGGTTGGTATTTCTGTTGTTAATGCCTTATCTGAAGTTGTAGAAGTTACGGTTTGGCGAGATAAAAAGGTTCATCTTCAGCGCTATGAACGTGGTGTCCCAGTTAGTGAACTGCAAGTCAAGCCTTACAAAGAAGCTAGAACTGGAACTTCTGTTACTTTTAAGCCGGATGTCCAAATATTCACTACTAGCATTGAGTTTGATTACATCACTTTATCAGGTCGCCTACGGGAATTGGCGTATCTGAATGCAGGTGTCAAAATTACTTTTACTGACCACCGTTTAGAACTACTAAAAAGCGATACAGCCAAGGTAGAAACCTACGAGTACAAGGGTGGGATCAAAGAGTACATTGCGTACATGAACCGCGAGAAGCAACCGCTGCATGAAGAAATTATCTATGTGCAGGGGGAACGGAACAATGTACAAGTGGAAGTTTCTTTGCAGTGGTGTACTGATGCTTACACGGATAATGTACTAGGTTTTGCTAACAATATTCGCACGGTGGATGGTGGTACGCACTTAGAAGGGTTAAAAGCAGTTCTGACTCGGACATTAAATGCGATCGCCCGCAAGCGCAATAAAATTAAAGAGAATGAACCTAACCTCAGTGGCGAACACGTCCGCGAAGGTTTGACTGCGGTAATTTCCGTGAAAGTCCCCGATCCCGAATTTGAAGGACAAACTAAGACTAAACTCGGTAACACCGAAGTTCGCGGTATTGTGGATTCCTTGGTGGGAGAAGTCCTCACTGAGTACCTAGAATTTCACCCCAGTGTTGCTGATTCAATTTTAGATAAAGCTATCCAAGCTTTCAAAGCCGCAGAAGCCGCGCGTCATGCACGGGAATTAGTCAGACGCAAATCTGTACTGGAATCTTCACCATTACCCGGTAAATTGGCAGATTGTAGTTCTCGTGACCCTGGCGAATCCGAGATATTCATCGTAGAAGGGGACTCAGCCGGCGGGAGTGCCAAACAAGGACGCGATCGCCGCACTCAAGCTATCTTGCCTCTACGTGGTAAAATTCTCAACATTGAAAAAACCGACGACGCTAAAATTTATAAAAATAACGAAGTTCAAGCGTTAATTACAGCCCTCGGTTTAGGTGTCAAAGGTGATGAATTCGATTCCACCCAACTGCGCTATCACCGGATAGTCATCATGACTGATGCTGACGTAGATGGAGCGCACATTCGGACTTTGTTGTTAACATTCTTCTATCGATATCAGCGATCGCTCATCGAACAAGGCTTTATTTATATTGCTTGTCCCCCACTGTATAAAGTAGAACGTGGACGTAATCATGAGTACTGCTATAGCGATCGCGAAAAAAATCAAGCGATCGCCAAATTTCCGGCTAACGCCAACTATACCATCCAACGCTTCAAAGGTTTGGGTGAAATGATGCCACAACAACTCTGGGACACCACCATGAACCCAGAAACTCGTAAAATGAAGCAAGTCGAAATTGAGGATGCCGCCGAAGCCGATCGCATCTTCACAATTTTAATGGGCGATCGAGTCGCACCCAGACGAGAATTCATCGAAACCTATGGCTCTAAACTCAACTTCACCGATCTAGATATCTAAGTACCAGCAGTCCGAAATCATTTGTAAAAAACAAGATCCCCGATTTCTCAAATAAATCGGGGATCTTTAGCTTTCAAGTATTGCTTGACATTACTGCAACACAGCGCAAGGGACGTAGGAGAGGGACTGGGGGAGAGATCAAAATAGCACTCGTCGAACTCACGTATTTTAGTAAAGACTTGATATCCAAAATTTTATAAAAACTACCTCTTTTGGTTGATGACAAATTATGTATTTTAGAAAAAATTCGGATTAATATTTTTCCCACTACAAATTATGTCGTTAGATGAGTGACTATATTCACAAATTCATTAACTATTGTTAATAATTCCTTATTAACTGGATTCTACACAAAGCTATGAAAGTGAGCAAAAGCATAGTAGGAACATTGTTCAATATTATTGGCATCGGTAGCTTAGTTGCTCTGTCTGCCTGCGCTCAACCTGTTGTAGAAACTCCTACAGCAACTGTCCCTTCAACAACTGTCTTGCCCGTCACGCCAACTCCTACTCCTACTATTGCCACCCAAAATTTAGCAGAATTGGCAAAGTCAGCAGCTAGTCAAGGACAGTTTAAAACTCTTATCCAAGCAGTGCAAGCTGCCGGATTAACTGAACAATTGGCGACACCAGGCCCTTATACAGTATTTGCACCTACTGACGCTGCTTTCTCTGCTTTACCAAAAGCTACTCTAGACCAACTCTTACAACCAGCAAACAAACAACAATTAGTCAAGCTTCTGTCCTACCACCTCATACCTGGAGGAATTACCTCGCAGCAATTGACATCTGGAGAAGTTAAAACAGTTGAGGGTAGTCCGGTTAAAATCGCAGTCGATCGTGCCAGCAACTCAATCACAGTCAACAACGCTAAGGTGACTCAGCCAGACATCCCAGCTAGCAACGGCATCGTTCATGTAGTCGATCGGGTACTTGTGCCACCTAATTTTCCTGCAAGTCTAAACACCACCCCAACACCACGCTAATTCTGCAAAGTTCATAGTCTCCAGTTTTCAACTTTGAAAGCCATTGTGATTTTGAATTAATCTCTAATAATCAATAAAAAAAATTAAGTTGACTTGTCATACAAGTAATAGGCTTTACTACAAAAACTACATAAATTTCATTTTTTCGCTTGCAAATTCATATAATTTACCAATTGTCAATATTGTCAAAACAATCAATGCTCAATTGTTAGCAAAACTACCAACTTTATTGGAAAGTTAGTCCAGATAATACTCTTTGCTCTGACTCGCTGATTAATTTGAACCACTAGCTAGAAACACATTTGTTATGCTTTAAGGAAATAACTAAATATCATCTATCCAACAGCAATTAATAAGTATTTTGAGGATTTCTCATTATCAGATGACAAAAAATTACCGAAATAAAAGTATTGAAATTTACAATTAATTTACGTAAAAAGTCCTTGTAACTAAATCATCAGGTAATCTGCTGGGTTCTCTGTGTTCGAGGTAATAGCTGTTGAAAGTACACACCAGAAGGCTGAAAACTTGTTAATATCTTCATGTAGTGCTGTGGCGATCGCGATCGTCTTGTATGTATCTAATGTACTTTTGCCTAAGAGTAAGACAAGATTGGCAAGTTCGCAGGACAAATTGTTTTTGAATTGATTAAAATATCCTTGTATACAATAAAAAAAGTTTGTCAAGTTTCATAGGGCTGAAATCACCACAGTGCGCTAACGTGTGAATAAGACCAAATTAGTAAACCTAAATCGATCTGCGATCGCATCGATTCTGCCACCGCCTCAACTCCTCAGTTAAGGTAGTTAGTACGCAAAAGGTTAACTGCTTTCAGGCAAACACCACCGTTGTTGTATTTACCCAAGGACAATACCCGTTTTAGTCTAAGGGATGCTTAATTTATGAAGGAAATGTAAAAATGGTTAGGTTAAGAGGAATAGTCTGAGTTAACATATAATTCACTCTTTCTCAGTAATTAATGTTGTGTAAAATACATGAAATTCGGCATAAGCAAGCGTACTTACTTCGTAATGTAATAAGAGCGTCACTGCAATTCCGAAAAGTAGAGAAAAAATTTCCGGGTATAAATCCCGTTTTCAATGTCTTTTTGGTGAAAGTAGCTAAAAGTTGCTTAATGAATTCATGATTAATACACAAAAAGAGTGCAATTTCTGTGAAACAGGCTACAATCGGAAGAGTCTTTATACAAAAATCTGCCAACAGTATGAACTCATTTGTATAGAGTGGTAAATTTTTTGATAAAGGCGAGTCTTTCTTTTGACCAGTTAGTTGAAAGCAATATGTGATAGCAACACATATAACATTTACTAAAGTGAGCAAGTCACCTTTAGTAGTTGCTTAAACTAAAGTAAAAACCCTCCTACCGGAGGTCTAAAATTTCCGAAAATATCTCTGGCAAATCTGCCAAAAAGCTTATTTTCGGTTGGCAATTGGCTCGTTTAAAAGAGCAGTAAACACATCTTGAGTAATTGATTCTGCAAGGAGCATGAGGAACGCGGCATGAACCAGGCTAACAACGTACTCGAAAGCATATATCAGCCTGACCTAGAAATAATGAATCAGCCTGAGCTCGAGTTAGAAGAACTCTTAATAGACGATGAAGAGGACTTGCTGATCGTAGATGAAGGTGACGAGGAATTTTTAGAGCCTCAGTCTGATGAGGACGACGCAAAGTCTGGAAAAGCCGCTAAATCGCGTCGTCGGACACAAAGCAAGAAAAAGCACTATACAGAAGATTCAATTCGGCTTTACTTGCAAGAAATTGGTAGAATTCGTCTGTTGCGGGCAGACGAAGAAATTGAATTGGCGCGGAAAATAGCCGATTTGCTGGAATTAGAGAGAGTACGCGAAAGACTCTCGGAGCAATTAGATCGCGATCCTCGAGATAGTGAATGGGCAGAAGCAGTACAACTGCCACTACCAGCCTTTCGTTATCGCCTCCATGTTGGTCGTCGGGCCAAAGACAAGATGGTGCAATCTAACCTCCGTCTTGTAGTTTCAATTGCTAAGAAATACATGAATCGTGGTTTGTCGTTCCAGGACTTAATTCAGGAAGGCAGTCTCGGTTTGATTCGTGCCGCTGAAAAGTTTGACCACGAAAAAGGTTATAAGTTTTCTACATACGCTACATGGTGGATTCGTCAAGCAATTACCCGCGCGATCGCAGATCAATCTCGCACAATTCGGCTTCCAGTTCACCTTTACGAAACCATTTCTCGGATTAAGAAAACTACCAAGTTACTATCTCAAGAAATGGGTCGCAAACCCACCGAAGAAGAAATCGCCACTCGTATGGAAATGACCATTGAGAAGTTGCGGTTTATTGCGAAATCTGCCCAGTTACCAATTTCATTAGAAACGCCAATTGGTAAAGAAGAAGATTCTCGGTTGGGCGATTTTATTGAATCCGATGGTGAGACACCAGAAGACCAAGTTTCCAAAAATCTTCTGCGCGAAGACCTTGAAAAAGTCCTCGACAGTCTCAGCCCACGCGAACGCGACGTTCTCAGACTGCGTTACGGTTTGGATGATGGTCGGATGAAGACCCTTGAGGAAATCGGACAGATTTTCAACGTCACCCGCGAACGGATTCGTCAAATTGAGGCGAAAGCACTCCGCAAGTTACGCCATCCAAATCGTAACAGCGTTCTCAAGGAATATATTCGGTAGTCAATTAGTCATTAGTCATTAGTCATTAGTCATTGGTCATTAGTGAATAAGCAAATGACAAATGACAACTGACAAATGACAAAAAAATAAAACCTGGTAGTGAATTAGCACTCCAGGTTTTTTTATTTATAGGTCATCTTAAATATTAAAACTTATTATAGGATGCCCCAAAAATGTAGAAAGCCTTGACCAGAAAAAAGCTCAACCAAAACGGCTGCTAAAAAGCCAATCATTGCCAAGCGACCGTTCCAAATTTCTGCTTGTGGGGTAAAGCCCCAACGCCAAGCGTTGCGATCTTCAATTACGGGAGTAGTGACTTTTGTTGTGGTTGCATTTGTCATGGTTAGAACTCCAAATTCAATTTTTAATGTTTATTGCCTTATGTAAACTAATATAACAAATATTTTCATAAAGGCAACATTTTTTATATTTTTGTTTCCATAGCTTGACATAAATATAAATAGCTATTTATACAGACTAAAACATCAGCCTTCAGTAAGAGTTTCTGAGATAGAGAAATGTTATTCAGACTTTTAGCTTGATAAAAATCTCATTAATTTAGTTAAATTGCTTGATTTTCAATATATTTTGCCTTTTAAAATAAAAAAATTATTGAGAATTTAAGTTACTACCAGACAATTTCCATTTCTTTTGCAGTCGAGACCAAACCAAGCTTCTCGTAGATATGTTTACTATCCTCAGTGGTGTGAAGCCAGAGGCGTTTTGCCTCAGTTGCTCTCACAAAGCTGATAATTTCCTTTAATAATGCTGTTGCAATTCCGTGTCCTCGCCACATCGGAATCGTATAAACGTTCTGTAGCCTTCTAAGCCTGAGAGATTGCGATTGTAAGGGGGCCGTTGAAAAAATACCAAGCCGTTAGTGGCAACAATTTGACTATCCACTTCAGCTACCCAAGCTAAAAACTCACCCGTCGGCATTTTTTCGCCAAGATATCTTCGAGTTGCTTTTGCTAGGTTTGTGGTGTCAGAATTACCTTTAATTTCGCCAGCTTCCCGCAGGAGTTCGAGACGCATTTGGATTAGCGCCTCTAAATCCTGCAAGTTGGCTTGTCGCAAGTTGAACATCACCTTAATTTACGATCGCACTTCCGCCACGGTGATGATTTTTTCATCGCGGTTGAGTTGGAGGATGCTTTCACCTTTGACATCTCTACCTAAGAGCGGCACTGTTTCCACAGGTATCCGTACGACCCGCTCCTTATTCGTTACTAAAGCTATCTCGCCAGATGCGATCGCCATCACCATACCAGCTAAGTTGTCAGTTTTGCTAGCAAATTTCAGCGCTTGCGTGCCTAAATCACCGCGATTAGCCGCTCTTAACTGACTCGCAGCCATCCGCTTGGCATATCCTTCTTGAGTAACTAGCAACAGTTGGTCATCTTTACCGACAGTGACACAGCCAACCATTTGCTGATTTCTCAATAGTCGAAATGCTTGTAAACCCATTGCTGTGCGTCCCATGACCGGCAATTGTTCATCATTGACTGCAAAGCGCAACATTCGCCCACCGGAACTAGCTAAAATCAGATGCTCCCCTGGAGCGGTGAACTGGGTGAATGACAATTCATCATCATCTTTGAGCTTCAAAATTGTGATTCCGCGCCGAGTCAGGTTAGTCAATTCTCCCAGAGACAGACGCTTAATTCTTCCCTGTTTTGTTAGGAGAATCATCTGCCTATTTTCGAAGTTTTCCGGCAGTAAAAAGCGGCTGACCACAGCTTCTTGAGTGCCTTGAGCAGTACTACTGAGCATAGCGATCAAAGGTTTTCCCCGTGGAGAACGCCCAGTCGTTAGGGGAATTTCTCCGACATTCACCGGATACACTTTGCCACCACCAGTTAGTATTAGCAAGTCTTTCCCTGTGTCGGTCAACACAGTTTGGATAATGAAGTCATGATCGTGTAGACCATTTTCAGCTTTTGACTTTCTCCCAGATGCCTGGGTGCGGCGAACATAACCTCGTTGAGTAAATTCTAAAATAGCTTCCTCTACTGGTTCAGAAGATTTAAGTTCCTCCTCCTCTGCGCCTCTGCCCCTCTGCTCCTCTGCCCTAGACTTTTGCTCCTCTGCAATTTTCGTGCGTCGGGGATCGCTGTACTTACGCTTGAGCGATCGCAAATCTTTTTTCAGCGCCTTCAATAATTCGCGGCGATCGTTGAGTAATTGCTCCAATAAACTAATTTGTTCGCTGATCTGCTCAAATTCCTGCTGCAAATTTTGCTGTTCTAAACTAGTGAGGCGACGCAACGGCATAGCTAGAATTGCATCTCCTTGTACCTCACTCAAATCCAGTCGGCTACAAAGGTTAATTTTTGCCGTACTCCCATCGGGAGCTTGGCGCAAAATTTGAATTACCTCATCCAAATTAGACAGCGCTTTCAGCAAACCTTCTACCAAATGCACGCGACTTTGGGCCTTACCCAACTCGTAATTGTAGCGACGGTTCAGCGTTTCTTCTCGGAATCTCAAAAACTCCTGCAACAGTTGACGCAAACTTAACTGGCGGGGTTGTCCATCCACTATTGCCAGCAGAATCGCCCCAAAAGTCATTTGTAAAGCAGTTTGGTGATATAAATTCTGGAGAACTTCTTGGGGATTGGTATCGCGTTTGAGTTCAATTACCACCCGCATACCTTCGCGATCGCTCTCATCTCGAAGATCGGAAATTCCTTGCAAGCGTCCTTGATTTACTAAGTCCGCTACCTTCTCAATCCAGGCAGCCTTATTCACTTGATAAGGCAATTCTGTAATGATAATTGCCGTCCGGCGCTTGTTTCCCCTAGCTGCTGGAATTTCCTCTAGAGTTGCGACTCCCCGCAGCAGAATTCCACCTTTACCAGTGGTGTACGCTTCCCGAATTCCAGCTTCACCAACTATTTCCCCACCAGTGGGAAAATCTGGCCCTGGAATTAGCTCAAATAATTTTTCATCTGGCAAATCTGGGTTGTCGATTAAAGCAATTAACCCATCGACAACTTCCCCCAAATTGTGGGGTGGTACATTTGTCGCCATTCCCACGGCAATACCAGAACAGCCATTGAGTAACAGAAACGGCAACTGAGCAGGTAACACCGTTGGTTCTTGCTGGGAATTATCAAAGTTCCCGACAAATTCCACAGTTTCTTCACCAATTTCTGTCAGCATTCCCTCATGGCTGATCGGTGCGAGGCGCGTTTCTGTGTAACGCATCGCCGCTGGCGGGTCATTATCGACGCTGCCAAAGTTACCGTGTCCTGCCAGCAAGGGATAGCGGCTAGAAAAATCCTGCACCAGCCTAACTAAAGCATCGTAAACTGATTGGTCGCCGTGGGGATGGTATTTACCCAACACATCACCCACTACACGGGCACATTTTCGATAGGGTCTATCTGGTACTAAACCGAGTTCGTGCATTGCATACAAAATGCGCCGATGCACTGGTTTTAAGCCATCACGCACGTCTGGTAGCGCTCGCCCGACAATCACGCTCATGGCATATTCTAGATAAGACCGTTGCATCTCGGTGTGCAGGGCTGTTGGAATTACCTGTCCCGTTGAGAGAAGGTTTAACTGTTTTGCCATGAGTTTTTTCCCTGAAATTTAACTACACAAAAACCGATGGAACTCAACACTGCGGCAACCACAGCATAACGGATGAAATGAGATTCATAACAAAATTTTGATAGTCACAGAAGAAAAAGCAGTACTATCATCCTTGATGACGAAGATGCACTTGACTATTAAAAAGGATGCACACGAGTATAATCTACATAAACTTAGTAGCCATGATACTTTCCATGATTGCAAATCTTTAATTTTGAATTCTGAAATTCTTGAATATCCTCACCTCTATAACTAAAATTCTCATGAAAACTGTTTTAATTGTCGAAGACGATCTAATTAATGCTCGTGTTTTTTCCAAAATTTTGTCCAAGCGTGGTGGCTTGGGTGTAAAACACACTGAAAATGTGGAAGAAGTCATCAAAATTGCCCAATCAGGAGAAGCCGACCTGATTTTAATGGATGTTTCTCTCTCCAGAAGTGTTTACCAAGGCAAGTCTGTTGATGGAATTAAGATTACACAAATGTTAAAATCCGATCCAAAAACAGCAAACTTACCTGTGATTCTGGTGACAGCCCATGCTATGGAAGGCGATCGCGAGAACTTTCTCAAGCAAAGCGGTGCTGATGGCTACATTTCTAAGCCAGTTGTTGACCATCAACAGTTCGTTGACCAAATCATCGCACTTCTACCCACAGACTAACACTGAAAATTAACGACTTATTTTCAGGAATACTTGCCCGCAAATGTTTTTAGGCAACTAATTCCTGTATTTATCTAGTATAGATGTACTACGAGAAGGTACTATTAGGCAAGTGGCAATAGGACAGTTAGGAGTTATGAGTGAGGAGTTGAAATATTTAACTTTTAACTCCT
This sequence comes from Nostoc sp. DedQUE08, assembly GCF_034530895.1. Lineage (NCBI taxonomy): Bacteria > Bacillati > Cyanobacteriota > Cyanophyceae > Nostocales > Nostocaceae > Nostoc > Nostoc sp. DedQUE08. The sequence goes on along the minus strand of NZ_JAVRCD010000047.1, from coordinate 43,416 downwards.
AACTTTTAACTTCTAACTCCTAACTCCTAACTTAGACTTTTATTGAGTCGGCTGTTTTCTAGGCGTAGGCGCTGATGATGAGTTTTCTCGTTGCTGTATGGCTGCTTGAATACGTGGTAATTCTAGGAATTTTTTCGTATCAGACAGTAGACGATCGCCCCAAAGATTTTCTTTGAGGAAATTTAAATTAGCATAGCGCGAATCGATACGGAGTGCAGTTTCTCCCAAGGTTAGTCCTTGTTGGCGATCGCCTTTAGTATAGAGTGCCACTGCCAAGGCCAATAAAGGTTCTGCCGCTTGTTTTTCAAGGGTTACAGCAGATTGCCATCGCTTAATTGCTTCAGGGATATTACCCTGTTCGTAGTTGATTAAGCCAATGTTGTTGAGTGCGGGCCAGAACTTTTTATCTTGGGAGACGGCTTTATCATACTGTGCGATCGCATCTGGCAATTTACCCAGCAAATAATAAGCATTACCCAAATCAAATAATCCCTCTGGATCGTTGGGTTTTAACTTCAAACCATCTTGATAATTGACAACAGCAGCCTGGTAATTTTTCTGCTGAAAATTTGCTGAACCCAAAGCAAACAAAATATCACCATTTTTGGGGTTAAGAGATTGCGCTTTTTTCAGACTAGCGATCGCGCCATCAAACTCTTTGGATTGCAACTGCAATCCACCCAACAGCAACCACACTTTATCATTCCCAGGAGCCAGTTGACTAGCCAGCCGCGCTCGTGGCAAAGCTAAGTCAACCTGTTGAAACTGAGCTAGTTGAGCCGCCTCTTGTGCCAAGCTCAACCCCTGCTTTTCTAACTTTGTCGCATCTAGTTGCAATGTATGGGGTATTAATGCCTGCGCGTTAGCGGCTTTTGGCATACTCCATAAACTACAGACCATTAAAAGAGAAATCAAACGAATATGTTTAGGCACACTACCGCCTTTAAGCCACTAATCAAAGAATCTTTCAGCTAGCTTAAACGATCTGCGCTGTTGGCGGTAGCAAAATCTTATAAAGAAAGGCAGGAGGCAGGAGCAGGAAGCAGGGGGAGCAGGGGAGCAGGGAGATGAGGGAGTGAGCGAGTGAGCGAGTGAGGGAGTTAGGGGACAAGGGGACAAGGAGATAAACAAAACTCCTAACTCTTAACTCCTAACTCCTAACTCCTAACTCCTAACTCCTAACTCAGCACTCAGCACTCCTAACGCCCAATGCCCCATGCCCCCCCATACCCATTAAACAATTGATGACTTTGGTCATACATCAGTCTGGAATTACTAGTGACTTTGGTCATACATCAGTTTGGATGTTTTGAATGATAATTATTATGTATGAATTTATACGATGAGGTAAATATTAAACACTTTGATATCAAAAAAAAGCAACTGTCTAAAATTGCTTAATCCATACATCAGCAGAATAGAACTTTAATGTAAATAAGGAGTTGATTTCATGTTGAAACCAAACCGTATATCGATTGTATTAGCTGCTGCTGCCCTGATTCTTGTTCCCACTCTCTTGACTGCCCCTGCAAGTGCCCAGACGAAAGTCTACGTTGGTGGCGATCGCGATCGAGATTGGGATCGCGACGGCAGATCCAATTCTAGAGCCAGAGATAATTGGAACCGCGACGGCAGATCCAATTCTAGAGAAGTCAGAAACTCTAGAGACAGGGATAATTGGAACCGCGATCGCAGAACATATCCTGTAGAAGTCAGAAATCCTAGAGATCGGGATAATTGGAATCGTGACAACCAATTTAATAGCAGAGTAGTCAGACTTGGTAATGGTGATATCAGATATCCCAATGGGCAAATTATTCCTGCTAGATCCGTAGTCAGACTGCGCGATCGAGGTTATTTCAGACTTCCTAACGGGGATATTCTGCTTCCCAATCAAGAAATTGTTCCTGCTGGGAGATTAGTGAGAGTGCATGATGATTACTTCAGACTTCCTAGTGGATTAGTACTGCAAATAAACCTTTAAAACACTAAAAACTCAAAATCATTGTCAGTATTAGGCTACCAGGCTATAGTTTTAGCCGTGAATAACTAGCTCGGTAGCCGTTCTTTATAGACAAAATGGATATGAAAATTGATACACAAAATACCGTAGATTCCCCAGTTTTGGTTCCAGAGGTAAAGAAAAAAAAGAGCAGACGTAATTGGCTCTCTTGGCTAATAGCTCTTTGCCTTTTGGGTGGAATTGGCTATGCCGTTTATTACCAAGTAACGGTTGCTCCTCGTCAAGAAGCCAGACGCAGAGTGCTGACAAGGCCTGTAGAAAGGCAGAGTTTAACAATTACAGTTTCAGCGAACGGAACGGTGAAACCTGAGCGGTCAATCAACCTCAGCCCGAAAAATTCTGGCATCTTGAAAACACTGCTGGTGAAGGAAGGAGATATCGTCAAACAAGGACAGATTGTCGCTTACATGGATGATTCCAACCTCCGGGGGCAACTTACCTCCGCTCAAGGGCAATTGGCACAAGCCGAGGCGAATTTGCAAAAAGCGATCGCAGGTAATCGTCCTCAAGATATTGCCCAATCACAAGGAGCATTAGACGAAGCCGAAGCGAATTTGCAAAAAGCGATCGCAGGTAATCGTTCTCAAGATGTTGCCCAAGCACAGGCACGCTTGCAAAGCGCTCAAGCCGCCCTTCGCCAAGCAGAAGATGATTTTGCTCGCAATCAGCAACTTTACAATGCAGGTGGTATTTCCCTTCAGACTCTCAACCAAAACCGTTCTAATCGTGACAGCGCCCAAGCGAATGTAAATGAAGCACAGCAAGCACTGGCTCTGCAAAAAGCCGGGTCACGTCCAGAAGATATCGAGCAAGCACGAGCTGTGGTGAAGCAGAGACAGCAAGCTTTGGCACTCCTGAAAGCCGGAACGCGCCAAGAAGATATTAATGCCGCTCGTGCCCAAGTAACATCAGCTCGTGGTTCGCTGCAAAACATCCAAGCTGAAATCAACGACACGATCATTCGCGCACCCTTTGATGGTGTGGTGACAAAGAAGTTTGCCGATCCAGGCGCTTTCGTGACACCGACAACTGCTAGTAGTGAAGTAGCTTCTTCTTCTTCTTCTTCAATCTTGTCTTTAGCTTCCACAAATGAAGTTGTCGCCAATTTAGCGGAAACAAATATTTCCAAAATCAGCCTTGGTCAAAAAGTCTCGATTAAAGCAGATGCCTACCCAGGAAAAACCTTTGAAGGTAAAGTCAGCCAAATTGCTGCCCAAGCAATAGTAGAGCAAAACGTCACCAGTTTTGAAGTAAGAGTATCACTTTTAGACCCTCAAAGACTATTGCGGTCTGGGATGAATGCAGAAGTGGATTTTCAAGTCGGTCAAGTTCAAAATGTTTTAGTAGTGCCAACAGCCTCGGTGGTTCGTCAAGAAAATGCCACAGGGGTGTTTGTGCAAGGAAAAAATAACAGACCTGTGTTCACTCGCATTGAGACTGGCGTCACCGCGAATAACTTTACCGAAGTTAAGTCTGGATTGACAGGAGACGAAAGAGTATTACTCAGTTTCCCACCAGGATCGCGTCCGCAATCAACACCAAGAGGAGGAGTTTTCCCTGGTTTAGGTGGAGGCGGAGGAGCCGGCGGAGGCGGAGGAAGAGGAGCAGGTGGCGGCGGAGGTCGTTCCGGCGGCAGTTCTGGCGGTGGTGGTCGTTCTCAAGGCAGTGGTTCCCCTTAAAGTTAGTTTTAAATAAAACATTATGTTTAAGATATTTAAGGGCTTTTACAAAGCGAAGAATACCCGCACAGTACCATTGCTGGAAATCTTGACAATGGCGGCGGAAACTCTGTGGAGTAACAAATTACGCACAGGTCTAACTATGTTAGGCGTGATTATTGGGATTTCTTCAGTTATTGCCATTACTTCTGTCGGTCAGGGAGTACAAAAAGGAGTTGAGCAGCAGATCCAAGCATTGGGTACAGATGTCATCCAAATCTTGGCGGGTGCGGCAAGAAGCGGAAATGTCCGTCAAGGAGTAGGTTCTAGCAGTACCTTGACCTGGGAAGATGCGAAAGCGATCGCTACACAAGCGCCATCAGCACAGCTGGTTTCTGCTTATCTCCAACGGACTGCCCAAGTTGTCTATGCAGGACAGAACACCTCAACAACCATTTATGGCACTGATTTGAACTACCCAGAAGTCAGAAATACTCACCCCCAACAAGGGAGATATTTTACTCAGGAAGAACTAGATACTGCTGCACAGCTTGCCATTCTTGGCCCCACAGTTCAAAAAACACTCTTTGCACAAGGTGTAAATCCGATCGGTGAGAGAATTCGGATTCAGGGAGAGGCTTATGAAGTAATTGGGGTGATGGAACCTAAAGGCGCTCAGGGGCCAATGGATCGAGATGACCAGATTTTTATTCCTCTAACTAGTATGTCGAAGAGACTAGTTGGAAATAATGCCCTGGTAGGCGTTTCTGTAAGTGGAATTTTAGTCAAAGGCGCGAATCAGGAGCAGTTAGAAGCCGCTCAGTTTCAAGTCACCAATCTTTTACGATTGCGTCATAACATTTATCCGCCACAAGCTGATGATTTTCGGCTGACTAATCAAGCTGATATTGTTAGTACCTTTACTAGTATTGTGGGTTTATTTACAGTCATGGTGGTAGCGATCGCTGGAATTTCTCTGGTTGTTGGTGGCATTGGTATTGCTAACATTATGCTAGTTTCTGTGGTCGAGCGGACGCGGGAAATCGGGATTCGTAAAGCCGTAGGAGCCACTAATTCTGCCATTCTCAATCAATTTTTAGCGGAAGCGATCGTCATTTCCATTGTCGGCGGAGGTATTGGGATGGTGACTGGCGTTTTATTAGCCTTTGTGGCTGCAAACGTTTTCAAATTCCCGTTTGTAATTTCTTTCTTATCAATCGTTGCTGGCTTTGTACTCTCGTTAACCGTTGGCTTAATCGCTGGGGTAATTCCAGCACGGAACGCATCTAAATTAGATCCGATCAACGCTTTAAGAAGCGACTAAATAATTCGTAATTCGTAATTCTTATGCCAACAATGATTTGGATGGAATCTATTACTAAAACATACCACTTGGGAGAAGTTAGTGTTCCCATACTCAAGGGAATTCAACTTTCTATTGAGGAAGGGGAATATGTCTCAATCATGGGTGCGTCAGGTTCGGGTAAATCCACGCTGATGAATATTTTGGGATGTCTGGATCGTCCGACAACTGGAGACTATATTTTTGAAGGCAGAAACCTGACGACTTTTGATGATGATGAATTAGCCTATATCCGCAACCAAAGGATAGGTTTTGTTTTCCAACAATTTAACCTATTGGCGCGGGCAACAGCGTTGGAAAACGTGATGTTACCAATGGTTTACGCCAATTTACCCAAGCCAAAACGTCGGGAAAGGGCATTAGAAGCCTTAGAAAAAGTAGGACTAGGGGGACGCATCGCTAACCGTCCTAGTCAACTCTCTGGCGGACAACAGCAACGAGTAGCGATCGCTCGTGCTTTGGTTAACCGACCTGCATTAGTTTTGGCAGATGAGCCAACAGGAGCTTTAGATACTGAAACTTCCCATGAGGTGATGAATTTACTGACTGAACTTAATGACCAAGGGATCACAATTGTGATTGTCACTCATGAACCTGATATCGCTGCTCAAACCCAAAGGATTATTCGAGTTCAAGATGGTTTGATTGTCGGCTAATTTGTTAAGATTAACCTTCTAAGGAGGAATTTAAGATTTAAACATCTTAGGTCAATCAGGATGAAAACTTTTAATTATATCCTCAAAAAACCTAATTAATGACTATATCTAGATTATGAATTTCAGCTTATTCTTCGTGCATTCTGCCTGGGTTACTGTCGCGTTGGCGATTCTTCTTCCAAATGCAGTAAGTGCAGCAACTCCACTAAAAGCACAGAATTCTTCAAGCTCTGTACAAGTTCCCGATCGCCTCAACCCCAATCCCAACCCTCTGCAATTTCCAACTAAACCGGAGGAAGTAAGGATTCAGGGAACTGTGCCAATCAGTTTGGCACAAGCTTTGGAACTAGCAAAACGCAACAATCGAGACTTACAGGTAGCTATATTACAGCTAGAACGCAGTCGCTCGGCGCTACGCGAGTCTCAAGCTGCCTTATTTCCGACTTTGGGAATAAACAGTAGTGTGACTAATAGTGGTAATGGTTTTAGTAACAATTCATCTCAAGCCAGCACCTCTTTTAATGGTTCAGCCCAACTAAATTATAATCTCTATAGTTCTGGGAACACACTAGCGGCTATCCGAGCCGCAGAAGAACAGCTACGGGTAGATGAGTTAAATGTTGAAAGTCAGTCTTTGACAATTAGCTTGAATGCGACCACTCAATACTACAATTTGCAACAAGCAGATCAACTAGTAAGAATTAATCAGTCTGCTGTGATTAATGCCCAGGCTAGTTTACGGGATACTCAAGCAAGAGAACAGGCTGGAGTGGGTACGCGGTTCGATGTGCTGCAAGCTCAGGTGAATTTAGCAAACTCCCAACAACAACTGACTAATGCGATCTCACAGCAGCAAATTGCCCGTCGTCAGCTTGCTACGTTGTTAAGTTTGTCGCAGTCAGTTGATATCGCTGCCTCAGATCCCGTACAATTAGCGGGTCTTTGGTCGCAGACGGTAGAACAAAGTATTGTCCAAGCGTTTCAAAATCGTCCAGAGTTGCAACAGCAATTAGCACAACGTAATATTTCTGAGCAACAGCGACGACAGGCACTTTCACAGCTAGGGCCGCAAGTTAGTTTGGTGGGCAACTACAATCTGCTAGATCGGTATAATGATGGCGCGAGCATTACTGATGGCTATTCAGTAGGACTTCAAGGCAATCTAACTTTATTTGAAGGAGGAGCAGCAAGAGCAAGAGCGGCTCAATCGAGAGCTAATATTGCGATCGCAGAGACTCAATTTGCTAGCCAGCGCGACCAAATTCGTTTTGATGTAGAACAGTATTATGCTCAATTGCAATCCAATTTAAATAACGTGCAGACTTCTAGTGTGGCTTTAAATCAAGCCAGGGAAGCTCTGAATTTAGCAAGGTTGAGGTTCCAAGCTGGTGTGGGTACTCAAACAGAGGTAATTGATGCTGAAAATGACCTGACAAGAGCAGAAGGTAATCGAGTTGCAGCTATTTTGGATTACAATCGCGCTCTAGCTAATTTACAAAGATCGGTAACATCCAGAGCTTCGCGCTAAGATCAAATTATTAGACATCTGGTGAAATTAAATATGCGTTATCTATAACTCTTGTAGAGACATAGCACTGCTACGTCTCTACATTCTTTTTTGCAATGTCTATGAAATAAATGTATAGCTGTAGTCAGATATGCTATACCAATTCAATTAATGATTGGAACATATTCTGGGATAAAGACGCGATTTATCGCGTCTCTACAAATGGTTTATTTGTCGCATTCTTTGTTCCAATTGGTATTAGGACAGTGTTGATTGCTCAAAGCTTTAGAGCAACTGGGTTTATACTTAGTACTCAGCACTCAGCACTTAGCACTCAACACTCAGCACTCTTAAGGTACAGTAATTACTGCTACTGGGCAATGGGCTTTACTCAGAATTGTATCGACTCTATGACCGAAGAAAACGCGACCCGTAACCATGCGGATACTACTCCCTAGAAGAATTAAGTCAACTTCCTGAGTTTTGGCAAACTTGAGGATTTCCTTTTCTGGGCTGGTTCCTTGAAGAATATAGGTTTTGACATCAGCACCCAGATTGCGGGCAATTTCTGCTTGCTGTTCGAGCATATCGTGAGCAATTTCCTTGACTGGAGCTAACGATCGCTGTTCGTAAAGAATATACTCAACCTGTGGCAAATTAATTACGTTAACGATCGTAACTAATGCCCCGGTTTGAGCTGCGATCGTACTTGCCATCTCTACGGCATTTTTACTATATTCTGTCCCCACCGTTGGCACCAAAATCTTCTTGATCTGTTGTTGAGGAATTTTGCATATCTCGCCTTTCGGTTGGGGTAGATGCGACTTTACCACCATCGTTGCACAAGGTGCTTCTTGGACAACCCGATCGACGAGCAAATTAAACAATGCTTTCTGGGGGCGGATCTGTTCTGAAGCTCCCAATACAATCAAGTCATAGTTTTTGTTTGCTTCATTCAAAATTACCTCCGCTTTATTACGCCCCGACTCCGTTTTTGTTTGCAGGGTGGTATCAGCAGGTAGCTGCATTTCCTCAGTAACAGCAGTCAGAGCAAGGTCTGCGGCGGTATCTTTAACTTGGGTTGCCTCCATCCGCCGTGCTTTGCTTTGAGGTTGCTTATCACTCAGAGCATATAGAGATGTAACTTCTATCGAGTTTTGGTGAGCCATGTAACCAACTAGTTGTGCCGCCAGTTGGATGTTGGGGCCACCACTAGTAGGTATTAGGACACGCTGAATCTGCTTGATAAAGCTGCGGCTATCCTGTTCTTCTTGTTCCAAACGTCGAGCTTCCTCTTCACCCATAACCACCTTCGACAAACACCAGCGCAGCAGGGGTGGAGCCATTAGGGAAGTGACGATCGCTACCATGACAATAATCGAGTACATCTGGGGATTTAGCACTCCCAAAGATAAACCAATGGTGGCAACGACAATTTCCATCGCCCCGCGAGCATTCATCCCGGAACCCATCGCCAAACCTTCCCAATGACTCAAGCCGCCCGCACGAGAACCAAGGTAAGCACCTGTAAATTTGCCAACACAGGCGACAGCGAGAACAATCAAGCCAAATATCAATGTTTGAGGGACTAACAGAGCGAGTAAATTAACTTTCAAGCCTGCTGAAGCAAAGAAAATTGGCGCTAGAAAGCTTGCTGTAAAAACTTCTAACATGTGCCCAGCTTCATTGCTAAAGCGGCGGGATTGACCTGCTAGAATCCCCAGCACGAAAGCACCTAATGCTGCTTCTAGACCTAATGCGTGGGTAAGTGCTGCTGCCGAGAGCGAAAGAATTAGCACAACCGACATACTCGCGGCGATTCCACCAACATAGTCATCAACCCACCGTAATATCTGGTCTACGATGGTACGCCCAATTGTAAAGGCGATCGCTAGAAACAATATCGCCGCGCTCACAGAATGGAAAATTGTCCCAAAGTCAAATTTGCCGCTACTAGCTAAACCTGAAACCACAGAAAGTAAAATCCAGCCGATGGTGTCGTCAGTCATCCCAGCAGCTAAGGTAACTTGACCAATGTCACGGCGAATCAGGTTTAAGTCCATCAACACTTTCGCAATCACTGGGACTGCCGAAATACTCATTGCTGTGGCGATAAATAGACTAAATACCAATCGCTTTTCTGGGTCGGCTAAAAAACTATCTGGCAATAGCCAGCCCAGTCCAAATCCAGTGATAAACGGGATAATAATTCCGCCCAGTGAAATCAAAAGAGCCGTTTTACCCTTACGAAGAATCAGCTTGAGATCCGTCTCCAACCCAGTCACAATCAGCAAAAATAACACGCCTAACCAAGAAATCACCGAAAGTAAATTAGACTGTTCTTGACTTTTGGGAAAGATGTGCGCCTGTAAATCTGGAAGAAGCAAACCAAATAAAGAAGGACCAAGCAGCACACCCGCCAGTAATTCTCCAACAACAGGCGGTAGGTTAATTCGGCGCATCAACTCACCTAATCCCCGCGCTACCAAAAGCAATAGTGACAGTTGCACTAGCACCAACAGCAGCTCGTGATGACCGAGAGGTTTAATTAAACCGTCACCTGCTGCTTTCTGGGCAGCGAGTACAGGCACTAACATTAGGGACAGGTTTTGCATAACGTCGAAAGGGTGGATTACAAATTTTTAAAGGGGCTGTTCAAGTAAATCGTGAAAATGTTTACTTCCACATCGGTCTAGGAGATTAAACTGTGATTGTGATTATTAACGGCAAGATTATCATGTGCGATCGCCCGAAGCTGTCAGTTCAGGAACAAAGCTCATCAACTTATTTTCGAGCGCGAACAAAGAACTTTGTAGTGTCTATCCAAAGACCTCGATCGGTTGCTAATTTCTCAATTTCTGCTTTGTACTCAACTTGCAATTGATTTAATTGTTCTGGTGATAATTTTGACAACAGAGGATTGCTTTTAAAATTTATATTAATTACTGTCATCGATAATCTGTTATCACTAAGAGAGTGATAACGTCCTGATGGTTCAATCTTAATTTCGATATCTCTAAAACCTGCCCGCTCAAGCAATTTACGACATTTTTCTGGAGTTCCCAGTGGTTCAAGAATATGTGGTAGTGATACACCCAAAACTCTAGCGCAGACCCTCTGCTGAAGAGATGCCATAATAGCAGTTTCGGGAGGACAGGTAAATGCCACATACCCTCCTGTTTTTAAGAAGCGATACCACTTTTGCAAAGTAGCAAGAATATCGGGAAAAAGTACAATTGCCTCACAGCAAAATACAGCATCAAAACTACTATCGCTAAAGTTTAAATATTCTGCATCCGCCTCAATCAACTCGATATTTTGTAATTTTGCTGCTGCAATTTTAAGTCTTGCTTGATGCAACATTCCAGGGGTCATGTCAATCCCAATCACATTGCCCTCTGAACCAACTTTTTGGGCTGCGGGTATTGCAACTAAACCCGTTCCGGTCGCCACATCAAGGATTTTCTGTCCCGAATGTAGTGGAACAAATTCAAGTAAAATTTTGGCTTCTAAAGGATGGCGAGTACCTTCCTCATGGTCATAAGTCGTTCTACTACCATAAAATTCTTTTAATTGCTGCTTATAGCTATCCCGATCGGTCATAACCAAATGCCAAATTTTCTCCACTTTATAGTAACTTTTCTTGTGATGTTGAGTTGCTCACTGCTGAACCCAACCCTGACAGTACAAGCTGCGTCTTCATCTACCACTGTTTACGAACAGCGTTTTATCCACAGTCCAGATGGTATCGGCAAATACTATATGGGGCGCGAAATTGCCCAAGTTATGGGATACACTGGCGCTGGCTGGCTAGAACGTTCCAGCCGGGAGCGAGAAGAACAGCCAAGTAAGGTAGTCAGCCTCCTCAATCTCAAACCTAATGATGTGGTGGCGGATATTGGCGCTGGTACAGGTTACTTAAGCTTTCGCATCGCGCCGTTATTAACAACAGGTAAGGTGTTAGCTGTAGATGTTCAGCCAGAAATGTTGGAAATCATTGAGTTGTTCAAAAAAGAGAAAAATATCACCAATGTTGAGCCAATTTTAGCCACTCTTAGTAACCCCAACTTACCATCTGAAAGTATCGATTTAGCCTTGATGGTGGATGCTTATCATGAACTTGAGTATCCTCAAGAAGTGATGCAAGGAATTGTGAAAGCGCTGAAACCTGGTGGCCGAGTAGTGCTGGTTGAGTATCGGGGTGAAAATCCTTTTATTATGATTAAACGTCTGCACAAAATGACTCAAAAACAAGTCCGCAAAGAAATGCAAGCTGTTGGTTTGGTTTGGCGGGAAACTAAAAATTTGTTACCTCAACAGCATTTAATGGTGTTTGAGAAACCCAACACTAATTCGTAATTCGTAATTCGTAATTCGTAATTCGTAATTAAAATGTCAAGTCATAATAAAGTAAAACTTCTTGCTATCTAGGAAAATCATGGTTAACCTCAAATATTTGTGCAGCAGTTGTCTAGTCATAATTCAGGAGTCATAATTCAGGAATCAGAATAGTTAAAAAATCAGAGAAATATTTGATGACTATTTTGGTATCAGTCTATTTTTTGGGGAATGAGACTAGCGCTTTTGGTGACACTATCCCAAACAATCCAGTTAAAAGAATTATCTAAATCATCGGGGCTGTTTGAAACTTTGAAATATAGCTTTTCTTCACGTTTTCTTTCAATGGCAAAGTCGGCATTTTGAGCATAAGCGACTATAAAACCTTTGTCTCGCAAACAATACATCGCCCAGGCTTTCAATGATTGCTTGTATGGTTCGTGGGGTATTGGTGGTTTTGTGATTGTGTCTTCAATGACTTTAAATAGTTGCGTGAGTTTCGCGGTCATAGTAGATACTTTTGTTATTACCCTTAAGTTAACTAGCTTCTGGATCGCAACGAATTTCAATCATAAAGCCATCTGGATCGTAAAAATATACTCCTCTACCAGTAGGACGAGTGACTGGGCCATGTGCGATCGCTATTTTATTTTCCCCGATTACTGTCACCGCGCGATCGAATAACTGCGGATCGATGTCAAAGGCGAGATGGTAAGCTCTAGTGAAGGTCTTTTCTGGATTGGGATCTGGTGGTGATAATTCTGGTTCCCCAAATAAATCTAGAATTGTACCATCGGGAGTGATGAAGTTGGCTACTTTCCCAGATGCGACTAGTTCCACCAGAGTTGCGGGTACTTCGTCGCCTGTGAGTTCGTGCAAACCCAGGATTGTGCCATAAAAATAGCGCGAGGCTTGCATATCTTTGACGTTGAGGGCAATGTGATGTACTCTACGCAGACTTCCTGGCGCAATCACACTGTTCAGAGATGGGGTGCTAGATAGCATAATCAACAAAATCTCAATATTTAGATAGAAGTTGAACTTTTTTTTAAAGTTTACTATTGCTAATAAAAATTTATCATGGCTTTTGATTATTCTTTAGACTTTAAAAATATTGATTTTCGCCAACATCCTGAACTCTATCGTGTTGGGAAGGGTGAGCAGGGTGTACTTTTAGTAGAACCATACAAATCAGAAATTCTTCCTTACTGGCGGTTCAAAACTCCTGAGATTGCTAGAGAGTCGAGTGAGAAAATTTACGAGCTTTTTCTTGATTATTTAGAGAAAGATGATTTTGTCGGCGCAGATATGGCACGGAAATTTATCCAAATGGGCTATACTCGCTCTCGCCGTTATGCTAATCATAAAAGCGGCAGGAAGTATAAACAGAATTCGGAAGATTCAGGTTCCAAAAAAGAGATTCTTCCTTATGAAGTAGACCCAGTTAAAGCGGAATCAGCAGCAATATTTAAAGCTAAGTGGGTAGAAGCAAAGACAAATGAGAAATATCAAGAGCTTTTAGCCAAACATAAACAGATGTATGAAGTAGATTAGTAACTTTCGTAGGGTGCGTTACCTTGCTAACGCACCCTCCAAGATATTTTTGGTACGTTAGCAACAGCTAACGCACCTTACCAAACAGCTAATGAGTCTTTTATACTCGTGAACGAGTCTTTTATACTCGTGAATGAGTATTTTATGCTCGCTGACGAGTCTTTTATGCTCGTGAATGAGTATTTTATACTCACCGACGAGTCTTTGATACTCGCTGACGAGTCTTTTATACTCGTGAATGAGTATTTTATACTCGCTGACGAGTCTTTTATACTCGTGAACGAGTCTTTGATACTCGTGAACGAATCTAGAGGACTGATTTCAGAAACTTTTTACATTGTCGGTGATTAATTAAGAGTAACGCGATCGCATTTCCCCACTCAGCAATCCAACAATAATCATAGTTGCCTTAGCGATCGCATCAGGTAGAGTAATATTGAAGGACTGCATAAGCTGGTTAGATTGTGAGCGAGTAATTTAAGATTAACGCGATCGCATCCTTTCTCTGGGCAATAATTGTTTATCGCCATACCTGAATCAGCATTAAATCGAAATGATAGTCATACGTCCACACGGGTAACTTCATTTCCTCTGACAAAATAGCAGTGACAGCATCGCAGAGGGTAATCCGTTGATCTGGAAAATTTGCAGCTTTTTCCACTGCTGCTGTATATTGCTCCTCTGAAGGATTAACGAAATTAACTGCTTCTCCACACTCTCTAGCAAAGCTAATCGCTTGTTCAGCTCCAAGACGATATAGCAAAAGATTATATGTTTCCAGGTAAACAGGAAAGGGAACTAGGATTATTAAATTTTCTGTATTGATCCGTTTTAGTTCAGCTTGTGAACGCTCATGATATTGGTCGTCTACATCTACAGCAGCGTACAAAGGCCCAGTGTCAGCAAATACGGCTCTCAAGGTGTGTTTGCTGGTAATGACTGTAAAAATGCTTGTTCAGCTAGAATTTTATCGTGATTTACCGATGCATCTTTAAATCCGCTTCCCTTTGGTGCAGGAGTAAGAGATAGACCTTGCTTTCGTGAAACCAAATAGCCGCGTTGGCAAAGGAAATCTTCTAAAGCAATTTCTGCAACGACATTCGCGGGTATGGAAACTTCCTGATCTTTGATATAGGCATTGAGAGCATTAGCGATCGCATCTGGCAGAGTAATATTGAAGGACTGCATAAGCTGGTTATCATTGTGAGCGATTAATTTAAGATTAACGCGATCGCATTTCCCCACTCAGCAATCCAACAATAATCATAGTTGCCTAAGCGATCGCATCTGGCAGTCTGATAGTAACCACATCACCTGCTTGAATCGTTGCTAAAGCTTCTTGAACTTTAGGCATCAGAGGTTTGAGAACTTCTAAACGATTGCTGGGAGATGCGAGAACGATTATAGCTAAGTTGATATTATTCAAATTTTGTTGAGCTGTTAAGTTTTGATCAATGGTGATGAATACATCAAACTCTGTCTTCGCTAGTCGCAGTAGCTCACCATTCTTTTTACTTGCCCATCCTTGCTCTGGTACAGTCACAACCTCATGACCTGTGATTTCTCGCTTTAATTTCTTAGGCAGGCATTCATCAAGCAGCACTTTCATAAGAAGATAATACCTTTTTCAGGGCTAGCTTGAGAAACGCAGTTGCCTGTACGCGGCTCACCGTGGGAAAATCTTCTAGAAAATCATCAAGGCGATCGCCTGCTTCCAAATAATCAATCAATGTTTGTACTGGTACACGAGTTCCATAGAAAACGGGTGTACCAGAAAGGATGTCGGGAGAAGTTTGTATTAGTTGAGATTCCATATCGCATATAGCAGAGTAATATTGAACGACTGCATAAGCTGGTTAGATTGTGAGCGATTAATTTAAGATTAACGCGATCGCATTTCCCCTTATTCCTCCACCTCAAATTGACTACAGTCAAACAACCACCCATCGCCGACAATCTCCTCTAGGCGTTGATTGAGTCGTGGGAGGAAATATTCTCGATCGTTGAGCTGTTGCTGGACATACCAATTATCAAATGCTTCCTGCGTCTCAATTCCTTGGGCATTTGCCGCACCTAATATAATTTTGAAACTATCCTCCTGAAGTTTTTCTAACTGGGGATGACCTTCACCTCGGTAGCTGCAAAAGAACATTGCCGTTGCTCCTAACACAGCTTCTAGTTCATCTCTTTGAGGCACTTTATTATATAAAAAACTGATTAACTGAATGGTTTGTCCTAAAGGTGCTTGAATTCTCAGCGTCAACCAGATTGCTTGAGCTAGGTAAACCAAACCGTTACTTTCATCCCTTAAACCTAAATTACTCAGAACTGTTACCAAATCACTGTATGCACTTATTTGTGCAAGTGTGAAAACAACTTGCTCATAGAGTGCGATCGCTCTAGGTATGTCCCCTTGTTGGGCGAATACCAATGCCATGTTGTTGAGAGTTGCGGCTTTACCTTTGACATCGCCAATCTGCTCAATTATTTCCAAGGATTGCTCCCAAAGTGCGATCGCTCTTGCGATGTCCCCTTGGTCGGCGAATACCAGTGCCATGTTGTTGAGGGTTGCGGCTTTACCTTTGACATCGCCAATCTGCTCAATTATTTCCAAGGATTGCT
>NZ_JAVRCD010000047.1:0-27595 GCF_034530895.1 Nostoc sp. DedQUE08 | reverse complement strand
CCCAAAGTGCAATCGCTTCTGGGAGCAATCCTTGGTCGGCGATTACCAGTGCCATGTTGTTGAGGGTAGCGGCTTTTCTTGTTAATTCCTCTTCAGGGCAAAGGTCTAAAGCTTGCTGATAATGGGTAGCAGCTTCTTGCACAAAACCCAAAACCTCTTCCGCACGGGCGACTGTTCCCAAGATGCGATAATCTAAAAAAACTGCCAGCACTTGCTCACACAAATCAAAAGCTTCCACAAAGCGGGAATTGTTCACCCAATAGTTTGCAATCCTATCCCCAATGCTGATTGCAATTTCCTGCTCTTTTGCCAACAGTCCCAACCGCACAATTTCCAGTCCTTCTGCTTCCGTGGGGTTTTCATTCTCCTCGCACCAAGCTTGATGGATTTTCCTCACCGCTTGCTGTCGCGTTGCTTGCCATTCTTCCTCACTCAATACTGGTTCTAACAACGGTTCTAAAATTGTCGTCACTCGATAATTAGCTGGCTGGTTGGGGTGAGCGGTGGCAGACTCGACTAGGCTAAGGCTGGTTAGCTTGCCTAAAACTGCCAATTCCCCTGCGGTAGAAATTGCCCTCACAATATCCTCCATCACTGGCAGATGAAACACACTCAATCGTGCAAGAAACTTTTGTTCTTCCGGTTCCAAAGCATCCAGCAGAGTTTGTGCCAAAATATCTTCGCGGAATTTCTGCTCAGTCGCCTCCAGACGATTCAATAATTCATCCGCCGCTAATCCCGCCTGCTGAATCACCTCCAATAGCCACTTCAACAACCGGGGATTACCATCAGCAATGTGAATAATTCGCTGAGTTCTTAACTGCTGTCTAACTTCTTTATCTAATGGAAAGCAAATTTTATCAATATCACTGCTGCTCATCTGTTCCAGTCGTTCCAGGTGCAGGTGATGAGGTGGCAAGGTGTCTGATTTCAAATAGCGACAGGTGACAATCAGCCGACTTTCTCCCCCGTTCTCCGCCAATGCCGCACAAATCGCCCCTAAAATTTCATAAGCATCTGCCGTCATCCGCAGTGAACCATCTTCAATATTAGCTGTGGGGATATTCTGCTCAAAGTCATCCAGCACCAGCAGCAAAGGTTGGTTGTGTTCCTTTTCAATTGCCTCAAAAAAGTTTTGCAACCGCCCTTTCAGAGACACCTTTGGTTCATTCAAAAGTGCCGGCACATCTGCAAACCGGTCAAACTTATTAGAAAGCTTATTCAGCAAACCCCACTCATCCAAAGGGCCAATCAAAACGACTCGCGCAAAATTATCACGCTGCGTCTGCACCCGCGTACATAACCGCGCCGCCAGGGTACTTTTTCCCAGTCCCCCCATCCCGGCAATAAACACCCCGATTTGGTCGCTAGTTTCCCGCAATGCCCTGAGACACCGTTGCAAAGGTCGTCTGCGTCCGACAAACTCAAACCGACTGGCAACTTTAACTAGATTATTCTCATCGAGAAATTCTTGCTCTGGCGCTGTAAACTTCAGCTTTTCACGATTTCTTGTTCTCAGAGGTGTCACCAGTTCGGCAATGGGGCGCGTATCCCGATACATCCGCAACAGATGCCAGTCGGTGCATTCTTTCTCAATCATCTCCTGCTGCGCTGCTTTGACTGCTTCCTCAACAGTTGCCCCTGTTGCCAATGCTTGATAAAGTGCCTGTGCTGCTACAATACCCGTGCGGTCATACACCGGACGCGCCCAGCCTAAAACGATACCTGCCCCCGCTTTCACCAACGCCTGCGCCATTGAGGGTACTGTCCCCTTGTTAGCAACCTGTCCCGTATGACAGCCAGAGAGAAAAGTTACACGGGGCCAGCGTCCCCGAAAGGCTTTAGCTAAGTCATTGACGGTAGTCAGTTGCATATTTCCCACCTCATCCTCAGTGATGAAGCAGGGGGTATTGTCTGCCAGCGTTACACCTTTTGGCAGCAAATAGCCGTAGTCTTTTTTGGTATAAATTATCCCGTGTCCCGTGAGGTGAAAGACATCAAAATAGTCTTCGGGGTAGGATTTCACCAAATTGGCTAACTCTGCAACCGAGCCGCTTTCCTCAACAATCAACGCCAATGGCTGATCTTTAGTTGCTTGCAAAATGTTGGCTTCTTCCTGCTCAAACCCTAGTGGTGGAACTCTGGGATCTTCAGGAGAAGTCGCCATGAACAGCAACCGCAATGGACGATTTTGCACGCCAATGATTTGGGTTTGACGCTGCTGTACAGAACGCACTGGTAAAACGGAAAGATTCTGGCGTTCGATTAAAAACCCTGCACCATCATGCAGCAATTCCCAAGGCATATGTGCCAATCCCAAAGCCACCCGTTCTGTTTCGGGATTCAACCCCTTTGCTTCGCTGGTTTTAATCAAATCTAGAAGAATCGTTTGCTCATCCGCCTCATCCAGCGCCTTTCTCAGCCATCCTTCTTTACCATCCAGCCATTGATAAAGTTGCCGTCCCAACTGGGTGAGATAGGGTAGATGATCTCTTTGTTGAGCATAGTAATTTTGCTCACACAAATCAATTAGTGCTGCCAACTCCGTTTTATCCAGGCGACGTGAGCCATAGTCACAGCGTAATTCAAAAGTTTGCTGTTGACTGAGGGCGAAGGTGAAGTTTAGGGGCATGGCTGACAGCAATAGTTTCCACAGTAACCTTCACCGTATTATCACCTTTTTCCCGAAATTATCGCCGATATTCGTCGCCGCAATCGCCGATAAGCTGGTACAAATCGCGTGATTGGCGAGATACTGCATTGATGCGATCGCGATCGTCTTCATCTAAACTAAAACTAAATACTTTGGCGTTATCTTCTATATGTTCAGATACTCCAAGTCTGGCACCAACTATCACACCGCCCACAGTTGGCCGATCTAAAATGTAACGCACTGCCACGTTGGAAATGCTGACGCCATGCTTATTAGCAATTTCCTTCAGGATAGCCAGCAACTCTTGAAATAATCGCCAACCACCCCAAGCATCGATCATATTTTTATATTTTTTCAAACTAGCAGTGGACAAATCAAATCCTCGCGGTTCCGGTTTACCCAAATAGTTTTCTGATAACAAACCGCCGCACAGCGTACCATAAGTAAAAAGCTTTATGTTATGCTGCTGACAAAACTCCACCATATTAACTTCAGGACGGCGGTCAACCAGGGAAAATTGCACTTGGTTAGAAACAATTTTGATACCTGCTTCAGTAATAAGCTTCAAGTTTTCCGTGTCAAAATTAGTTAAACCTAAATGCTTAATTTTACCCTCAGTCTGAAGCTCTGCCATATATTTGAGGGCATCCAGGTAATTTTTATCCTGATATTCCCACCAGTGGAATTGCATCAAATCTAACGATTGCACATTCATCCTTCTCAAGGAAATATTAATATTTTCCTCGACCAGTTTCTTGGTCATTTTGCCTGGACGAGGTACCCATTTCGTAAAAGCTTGTACTTGAGATAAAGCATCTTTCCCACGAGTATCAATTAGTTGGCAACGAAACTCACCAATAAAGTCTTCCGCAGGGCCATAATGATCTGCTAAATCCCAAGTAGTAAAACCTGCATCTAAATATTTGAACATAGTCTCAATAGCGGCTTGGGGATTGATCTGCCCGTGTGCGCCGGAGACTTGCCACATCCCATTTAATATGCGGCAGATGTTCAAATCGGGGGTAAATTGGAGACGACTAGCTGCGGGTAAGTTCATTTTCAATTTATGAGTGAAAAGTTAGGAATGGGAATACTTAACAATTACTAATAAATAAATCATAACTGATAATTCTTAATTCCTAACTCCCCACTCCCAACTCCTAACTTTTTAACGCCAGCCTTTTTCAGCTTGTTCGAGAACGTAAGCAGCAACGTCTTGAATTTGCTGTTCGGTGAGACGCTCTTTGTAGGCTGACATATTATTTTTACCATTGGTAACTATAGATGTAATTGCCTCTATTGAATCCATACCATACTTTTTCAGGGCTGACTTTTTGAGATTTTTACCTCGCCTGATAATATTGCTACCGTTGATATGACAACCAGCACAATGAACGCTAAATATTTGTTCGCCGTTAACTGTGTCTGCTGCCCTAACAGGCAAAGTAAAAGTACTGATTAATAACAAAAACGTTACTAATACTAATGTAAGTAGTTTCTTCAATTAATTTCTCCAGATTTGAACATACTAGTTGTAGGCATAAGTATTAAAACCAATATTAGAGGGATTCAAAGTCAGTTGTAAATCCAGCAAAATTTGCACAATCTTCTTGAAAGGCTTCTGCATCGCTCACATCTTCAATTTTATAAGACATGATGCGCGTACCATTTGGCATTTTTTTGGAACTAATTAATTCACCTTGATATTTCGCTGCGATCGCTTTAAAATCAACACCATAGATTTTCCAGGCATCATCCGAACAAGTAATATTTACTTGCCACATATTTCACTTCCAATTACTACCACTAAATATTCATCATCTCACAAATGGGCAACATCTTACACATCACCTCTTTGGGACTGCAATTTTATATCTAAAGGAAGTACCAAGTCAGTTTGGGCTACGCCATAATATGGATGTAGGAACATTAAGAGAAAATATTATCCCAATTAGTTAAATTATCCGAGTTGAAAATGCCTAACAATATCAAACAACAAATTCAAGCCGACTTGCAACAAGCAAAAGAAACTGGACAATTAAGAACTGAGCGGATTCGAGAAATTGTGAAATCCGCAGTTTCTCAAGTAGCTTCTGAGTTTAAACAAGGTTCTACTGAAGTTCGTAGCATTGTGAAAGATGCTGTTTCTGCTGTAATTGAAAACTTCCAAGAAAAAGGTAGCGAACTCAAAGATGAAGTGACAGCTTCCATTGAAGGAGCGTTGGAAGGGATTAATAGCAAAAGACACGAAAGTATTGCTCAAACTCAGACAGATATCAAGCGCCTACAGGCTCAACTTGACGGTGAAGAAGAACAACTCCAACAAGAGGTTGATGTAATTCTGGCAGAAATTGAAGAGACGGGTAAGGAAAAACCTGCAAGTACCAAAACTGCGATTGATTCTGCTGTCAATGCTATTAAAGATAGTGAAGAAGTCGGATTGTTAAAGAAACGTTACGCGCAACTGCAAGCGCAGCTAGCCATTGTCCGAGCTAATATGGCTGCACGCTATGGTGGGCGGAATATGGAAGTTCAAGATTATCTAGACGAGGCGAAACACTGGTATGATAAAGCTCGTCCCCAAGCAGAATCAATGGCTGTACAGGTAGAACAGAAGCGATCGCAGTTAGAAGAGCAATTAGGTGAAGCTGGTACATCTTTAGCAAGAAAAGAGCGCCAAATAAAACAAACGTTGAGGCAGTTACTCTTAACGGCGGCTGACTTGTTCAAAGATAAGCAACCTGCTGATAAAGAACGCGAGACTATTCATAAATAGACTGCTTTGGTATTTAATTGACTTAGAAAAAATAGGGTGGTAAATTCTCACCCTATTTTTTGTTGAAATAGCATTTTTCATTAGACTTATCACATGAATTAAAGTCCCTCTCCCAAGCTTGGAAGAGGGACTTTAAAATTGACTCCCCCTTCTCCCAATTTGGGAGAAGGTGTTAGGGGATGCTCCCTTTAATATTGCGTATTAGTAAATACGCCCTTCTTGATTAAGTTGTTCGTCATGCTTGGCTATAACCCAAATTGCATGAATACTACCAGGAAGCCAACCTAAAACTGTGAGCAAAATATTAATAATCAGCGTCGGGCCAACTCCAACTGTCAAGAAAACACCTAAAGGAGGAACTAACAAACCTAGAAGAAAACGAACTAATTTCATGATTTTACAACTTTGTGATTTTGTTTAATTACATTCATTTGAGGATGCCGAATTAGGAAATCCACCTTCGGAGATTTTATGTAGGTGAGAAACGTGATTTAACTGGCGTTTCTATTCGTTCTAAACTTATCTAGAAGAAGGTAATTCAGCTTGATTCTTTACATCACCACTGCTGGTTAAAAGGTTTCTTTCAACAAAGTAGTTGTTAATAAAGGTGTTCGCAAAAGTTAAAATTACTGGCCCAAGCAAGAAACCAATAATTCCGCGAACTGCGAACCCAGGAACTAGCACTGCTGCTAACCAGAAACATAAACCGTTGACAACGAGCGAAAATGCTCCAAATGAGAGAAAGTTAAGTGGTAGAGAAAGAGCAGACAAAACTGGTTTAACCGAACCGTTAATTAGACCAATTACTAAAGCAGCAATTATAGCGGCGGGGAAATTAGCAATATTAACGCCTGGAACAACGATATCAACAATCAACAAGCTCAAAGCTGTAGCTAGCGCGGTTAAAAATGGAGTCAACATTGTTTTTACCTAATAACTAGAGATTTTTTTTGCGACTTCTTATATCATCTTTAACTATTTGCTAGGGTTTCACCTCCCTTGCAAGATAGAATTTCTTTCTACCATTAGGCCTATCGTTGAGAAAAATGTAGCGGTTCTAAATACATTTTATCGGCGCATCTGTACGCCTATACATTAGACATAGGAGTAAAGACATAGCAGTACTACCTCTCTATAAGGATTGTGGATAACCCATATTAATTTCTGAAGATGTCTAACATATTGCAATGCTTTGAAGGGTGCGTTAAACAAACTTAACACACCCTAGAAATTTAAGATTAATTTAATGTCACAAGGCAAAAATCACTCAGGTTTTCCCGACTCAGGCTTATAGTAAAGGGCTGATTTATATAAGACTTGTTCTTGATGGGTTTCTAAAGTGCAATCAGACAAAGGGTAAGTTACACAAGTAACAACATAACCAGCCTGTATTTCACTTGGACGCAGAAATTTTTGCTCGCTTTGATCGATTTCACCACTAATAAGTTTAGCAATACACGCAGAACATTCGCCTTGTTTACACCCAGATGGTAAGCGGATACCAGCTTCTTCCGCCATATCTAGAATATATTGATCGTCTGGTACTGGAATGGTGCGATCTAATCCAAGTGTAGGATTGATAAATCGAACTTGATAAACTGCCATCTACTGTTTCTAATTATTGTTTAACTGCTTTCATCGACAAACTAATCCGTTTGAGTTTCTCGTTGATTTCTAACACCTGCACTTTCACTACTTGTCCAACTTTGACAATTTTATTGGGATCGTCTACAAATCTATCAGCAAGTTGGGATATATGCACCAAGCCATCTTGATGTACGCCGATATCGACAAAAGCACCGAAGTTGGCGACGTTCGTCACGATTCCCTCTAGTTCCATTCCCACCTTTAAGTCCCTGATTTCGTTAATTCCTTCTTTGAAAGTGGCATACTTAAACTCAGCACGAGGATCTCTACCTGGTTTTTCGAGTTCGTTGAGAATGTCGCGCAGTGTGGGTTCGCCGACGCTATCGGTAACGTATTTTTTCAGGTTGGTCTTTTTGAGTTTTTCGGCAATTTGTGTTACCTGATTTAATGGCACATTTAGATCGGATGCGATCGCTTCTACTACAGAATAACTCTCTGGATGCACTGCTGTATTATCCAAAGGGTTATCACCGCCGCGAATCCGCAGAAAACCCGCCGCTTGTTCAAAAGCTTTTGGCCCCAACTTCGGAACTTTCAAAAGTTGTCGGCGATTTTTAAAGGCTCCATGCTGGTTGCGATGAGCGACAATATTATTGGCAACTGTTGCCGTAATCCCAGAGACGGAAGTTAGAAGTTCTTTGGAGGCGGTGTTTAAGTCTACGCCGACGTAGTTCACACAGCTTTCTACAGTGTCATCCAATTTCTTTTTCAGCAATTTCTGATCGACATCGTGCTGATATTGTCCCACACCAATAGATTTGGGATCGATTTTCACCAGTTCTGCCAAAGGGTCTTGCAAACGGCGACCAATGCTAATCGCACCGCGCACGGTAACATCTAAATCGGGAAACTCTTCTAGCGCTACAGTACTTGCAGAATATATAGATGCGCCAGATTCATTCACCATCACCTTAACTGGTTTGCGTTCTATATTTTGCAATACTTGCGTGACAAATTCCTCTGTCTCGCGGGACGCTGTACCGTTACCAATGGCGATTAACTCAATCTTGTATTTTTCAATTAAATTTTTGACAGTTTGTGCAGCTTTGAGTCGCTGTTCAGCCGCTTGATGGGGAAAAACCGCTTGGTATTCCAAAAATTTTCCCGTTTGGTCGAGGACAGCAACTTTACACCCAGTTCTAAATCCAGGGTCTATCGCCAGGGTTGGTTTCATCCCTGCTGGTGCAGATAGCAGTAACTCCCGCAGATTAGTTTCAAATGTCTTAATTGATTCTATGTCTGCATAAACTTTTTTCTCAGCAATAACCTCTCCCATAAGAGAGACTTTCATCAAACGATTGAATGCATCCTTCAGCATCGCCTGATAAAAATCTCGAATTGTCCGTACTTTGGTTTTGATTTCTTTCGACTCAAGATAGTAAAGTACCGTATCTTCATCGAAAGCAATTTCAAAGCTTAATACTTTCTCAGTTTCACCCCGACACAACGCCAGCATATTGTGTGGTGCAATATTTTTTACCTTAATTTGATAGTTACGGTACATCTCAAATTTGGTTGTACCTTCGGGATAATCATCTTTGATACGGGAGACAAATACCCCTTCCTCTAAAAGATAATCGCGGATATATGCGCGTAACTCAGCTTTTTCAGCTACTTCTTCCGCCAAAATATCAGCAGCACCTTTGAGTGCTTCTTCTGCTGTTTTTACTCCCTGCGCCTCCGAAATATACTTAGCCGCTTCTGACTCCAAGGATGCAATTGCAGCATTTTTGATATTTAACGACTTGATGAACTCTGCTAGTGGTTCGAGTCCTTTTTCTCTGGCGATAGTGGCGCGGGTGCGGCGTTTTGGGCGATAGGGTAGATATAAATCCTCAAGTTCGGTTTTTTGTAAGCAGGATGATATTTTGGCTTTGAGTTCATCTGTAAGTTTACCTTGTTGGGCGATCGCACTTAAAATCACCGATTTTCGTTCTTCCAGTTCTGTTAAATAAGTATAGCGATCGGCCAGTTCGCGTAGTTGCACTTCATTCATCTCATCGGTGCGTTCTTTGCGGTAACGTGCAATAAAGGGAATTGTTGCACCCTCCGCCAAAAGTTCCAGCGCGTTTTGCACCTGATGGGATTTGAGGTTGATTTCAGTTGCCAGTATTTGAGGAATGTTCAGCATTAGGTGTCTAAAATGAAAATGCTACTTCTAAAGGTAATATGCTAGATCCTTATCCTGGCGCAAGTCCAAAGTTTTAAGCTAATTTACCAGATGATTGTTCGCAAGAGTGTAATTGGCCAAATAGACAAAACCCAGCTACGCAAGTTTTATAACCCTTCCAATTTGCGTAGATGAATGAGAATTTGTCTAGCACAATCCAGCTTGGCTAAGTCAGGAGAAGGACAAAAGTAGCATCACCCACAGGAATTGTCTGTTACTAAACACCACGCAATCTCGCGTAGCATCTCGTACCAAATTTTAAATCTTGCTACGCACACTCGAACACAGAATAAGAGTTGTCAAGCTTTTGGCGCTTCATCTATTGCAATAATTATTCCAATTGGCATAAAATACAACCTTGCATAATCTTGATTTTCTATAATATTTATTTCGCTCGACTGTTGTAGCCAAAACCTTATTGGATGTAAGATTAACCACACTTCCAAAAAATTTGTTCTAAAAACACTACAACCTTTAGTTCAGAGGTTAGTAAAATGCTTTTGTTTTTCTTGATACCACTATGTACTGCTTTAGCTACAGGCTACTTGTTCAAAAAGAGTACTGATGAAATAGCATATCTTGCAGGTGTATTCGCAGCGATTAGCTTGATCTTAAGTTTAATATTAGCACCTTGGCAGATTCAGTTTGGACTATTAATCATTGTCTTCGTCATTACCAACAGACTTTTGGAAAATAATGAGTCCAAACAATAGGAAAACAACCTAGAGAAACCTCTATCCAACCAAGGAAACTTAGCGTTGTTTCTCTTTATACCATTATGTACTGTTTGAGCTACTGCCTACTTGTTCAAAAAGAGTACTAATGAAATTGCCTACTTTGGAGCTATTAGGTTGATTTTACCTCAAGCATTAATATCCTGACATCAGTTTCGATTGTTAATCATTATTACCAACAGACTTTGATGAAAATAATCAGTCTAAATAATAAAAAAACCTCTACCCAGCGAAGGAAAATTGGCAGACTACTAACTCTATCTGAAATATGTGAATTTAGATGAATATTTTGTAAATAGATAAAAAATAATTCCAACCTCAATTGTCATCTAAAAATTCAGGTTGTAATTTAGTGTAACGTTGTGCGATCCGGTCACCACAAGTAGTCTTGTTCAAGTTTGAATTTTCCTTGGGTCAACTTTTGGCTTTTTAGCTTTGCATTTATCGAGTCTAATACTAACTCTTTAGTTATAGAACTTTAATACCATAAATTACTTCATAAATGTACAAATTTCCTAGGCAAAAATTCCTAATAGAGGAAGATTTTTCTTTTATGAAGTTTTTGTTTAAGTGTATTTGTCAGTAGATAAATTTTTGATAAAGTACAGCGATAAATTTGCAACATGCTTTTCTCATGGTATTCTAGTAAGTAATTACATGTAACAATAAATTTGGAGGAAAAAGCCTATTTAAATAAAATCACGTGGAAAAGTCAAGCAAACCTAATATTAGATGGTGTAGAAATATCTCAAATTCAATGCAATCTCAATTGAAAGTTGATTAGCCAACTTTAGTTTGCATTAGTTGTTTTGTAAAAAAGCTCCGTTTGGACATCCAGTAAAATTCCCGATAAATCTGTAAAGCGTATTACTGTAGTGTAGGTTGATTTATCTCTCTATTATTTACGCAGCTAGTCAGACTTGTATTAATTCTTGTGTTCCCATGCCCAAAAAGAGCACGTATACATACTCCATTTGAGTAAAAACCATTACTTTTATAAATCGGCTTAATTGCCAGCCAAGATTACAGATATGTCTGTGAGCCGGGATAAATTTTATCATATGTCAGTACATTAATCCACTTTTTTGGAGCAAATAGAGAATATTTCTCAATCCAGCTAGGTTTTATAGCTTGAGAATATCAATAGTATCTTCAAAAGATTTCTACAGCAGGATACCACTGATAGAAAGTTAATGAATGGATTAATCAAAAATTCTGGTAATCGATTTTGATTTAGGTGCATCTGTTGAATATGTGGGTGGAATCAGAGTTCAACATCAGCGATGTCTACGACTGGCTACACCTACGCACACTGCAAACTTTGTGTATGTATAGAGAATTTGTGACAAACTTCTCAAATTTCTCTATGTCTGCATCCACTATTAGATTATCGCGATCGCGCTAAAAATAGTGTTAAGCAAACCTGGGTAGCACAGAAAATATCTGGAATTCACAGTTAGGCAAACTCTAAATTGATTGTGCTAATTGCCAAGCAATAAACTGGTTTGGTTGGAAGTATAATCCAGTCAAGCAATTAAGCGTGTTTTACTAGCAATCATATCGAACGCCGCCATGATACAGCAACCATTCTGGAATATTGCATAGTATTTAGTTTTTAACTCTAAGGCATGGGCTTCAAAGATCATTTTGATATCAATCACTTCAACATAGCCTTTTAATTTTGTTGTCTTTACTGAAGTGTTGCCGAGATATGAAACGTTTAAAACAACTGGTTGTTTACTATCCGGTTCATACCTACTATCTTGATTAAGGCAAAGTACTATGAAATCCATGTCGCAAGGTTCAAACTTTAAAATAATCCCTTATATTATTTTATTTGTAAGTATTTTACTTAGTATCTGTGGACAACTCCTAATGAAAAATGCCATGATTTATACAAATGAAGGAGTATTTACTTGGGATTTTCTTCAAAAATTATCATTAGCTATTACTGTCTATTGTTTAGGTATAGTAAATTGGATATTGGCTCTGCGATCTGTAAAATTGAGTATTGCTTATCCACTGACAAGTTTAAATTATGTCGGGATACTTTTCGGCTCATACTACTTTTTTAATGAGGTGATTACGTTAACTCGAATAGTAGGAGTCATTACTATATTCTTGGGTGTTCTTTTAGTAGTTAACCCCATAAAAAAGCTCAAATTTAGATAATTACTTGAAAAGTTAAAAATGAGTATTTTTACTTGGCTAAATTTAATGCTTGTTGTTTTATTTGGAACAACTGCTCAACTCTCACTCAAGTATGGACTTTACATCTCTAACTCTAATAAAGGAGAAAGCGGCTCTCTCAAAAATCTCTTATTATCTCGTTATTTTTTAATTTGGTTTATCTGCTATACATTTATGACTATATTGTGGCTTTATGTATTGCGGACAATTCCTTTAAGTCAAGCCTTTCCAGTTTTAGGATTAATGTATGCATTTGTACCCATTGCTTCTCACTATCTTTTAAAAGAAGAGGTTATGTTTAGCCAATGGTTAGGGATTTCCGTTATTATAACTGGCGTAATTCTAGTTGTACATTAATCTTTTATGATTCAGATTATTAATATTAACAGTTTCCGAACATCATCCTCTAAAACATTTTCACAAAATCTCAATTTAATTTATGAATATAGGTATCGTTGGCGGAGGCATCACTGGGCTAGTATTAGCTCAACGTCTTTCACATCAAGGACATAAAGTCACTGTCTTTGATAGTAATAAGCAGCTTGGTGGACTTACTACCTATCATGATTACGGATTATTTACCTGGGATCGCTTTTATCACGTTATCCTACCTTCTGATACTCACTTAATAAATTTTCTTAGAGATATTGGTCTTGGAGATAAACTGCGTTGGCATCGAAGTTTAACAGGCTTTTATGACAATAAAAAGTTTTATTCTATTAGTAATAGTATAGAATTCCTGCGTTTTCCTCTATTTGGACTTATAGGTAAAATCAGATTAGCCTTTACTCTTTTATATGGTTCGCGCCTTAATAACTGGCGGCGCTTAGAGAAGATTTTAGTTGAAGATTGGCTATTGAAACTTGGTGGTAAAAACACATACGAAAAGCTTTGGAAACCTTTGCTTTTATCCAAATTAGGAGAAAACTATAAGCGAATATCAGCAGTTTTTATTTGGGCTTATATCAAAAGACTATTTTCAGCGCGCGATTCTTCATTAAATAAAGAACAACTCGGTTATGTATCAGGCGGTTATAAAACTGTTTTTGACCATATAGAAAAATTAATTTATGCGGCTGGAGGTCATATCCACAAAGGTGTTGCGGTTGAATATATCGCACCTCATCCAGGGGGTGGAATGTGGGTAGAATATCAGGGGAAAAAAGAGCATTTTGATAAAGTCATCTTTACTGGGCCAGTTAATATTTTGCAACAAGTTGCTGCAAGGGAATTGGTGAAGGTTTCAGACACTAGTAAAACAGTAGAATACCTGGGTGTAATCTGCATGGTACTGATTACTCGTAAGCCTCTAGTTCCTTATTACGTAGTGAATATTGCCGATAAAAATATTCCTTTTACTGGAGTTATCGGTATGAGTAACTTAGTTTCTTTACAAGAGACAGCAGGGTATCACATTACATTCCTACCAAAATATATCCTTTCCACTGACCCGTTGTTAAAACAACCAGATGACGAATTACGTCCAATATTTTTCCAAGGTATACGTTTAATGTTCCCCGAACTCAAAGCAGATGACATTGTAGCGGCACATATTAATCGAGCGATTAAAGTACAGCCACTACAAGTTTTAAATTATTCCAGCCTTGTTCCCAAAGTGAGTACTGAAAACGATGATTTTTTCGTCGTCAATACCTCACAGTTGGTTAATGATAGCGTTAACAACAACGCAGTAGTTCGACAAGTCGATGAATTTCTCAAAAAATCAGCATTCCTGAATTCTTGAAATTTGAGTAATCACACTTTATTTTAAAAATCACACGAGGTCTTTATGAGTCTTTTTGTTCTTTTACCCGCATATAACGAGCAAGAATCAATTCGACCCTTGTTCAAAAAGTTTCAAACATTGCAGCAAATCTTTAATATAGAGATAGAACTGATTCTTGTCGATGATGGCAGTAGCGATAGAACTGCTCAGACTGCAATAGATGAATCTCAATCACTAGGTATATTACTAAAATTAGTCCAACATCCCAAAAATGCTGGTTTAGGTCAAGCAATTAAAACAGGTTTTACGACTTTCTTGGAAATTTCTAAAGAAGGTGATTTCTTAGCTGCGATGGATTGTGATAATACTCAACCACCAGAGCTACTAATAAAAATGTATGACACTATGATAGCTGGTAGCTATGATATTGCGATCGCGTCTAGATATCGCAAAGGTTCTAAAGTCATAGGCTTATCAAAATTTAGAGAGCTGCTGAGTTACGGAGCCAGCTGGCTTTTCAGAATTGCCGCCCGTGTACCAGGCGTAAAAGACTACACTTGTGGTTACAGACTGTATAACCGTACTTTCCTCAGTAAACTGGATATGTATTATGGGGACAATCTATTCACTGAAAGTGGATTTGCTTGCATGATAGATTTACTGCTGAAAGCCAAAGCCCTCAAACCAAAAATCGTAGAAATTCCAATGGTTTTGAGATACGATGAAAAACCGACTGCTAGCAAAATGAAAATTCTTAAAACTATTACTCGAACACTAAAACTCTTGTTTAAGAATCTAGCCTCAACACAGCCAACTTCTAATTTAGGTCAGACTTTCAAACAGCAAGAAACAGTTAGAATTCCACTAAGAATGGCAAACCGTAAATAAACCTGAGAAGAAAAGTCTGGATTCTTTAGTTGAGAAGAGTGTCAGTAAATATATAAATAGAATTGTATTTTATTCTACACTGATACAAAAGCGGAGCAAGCAAAGCTCCGCTTTTGTATTCTGCCTTCTGAATTTTTCGTCAAATAGCTCTAAATTTCTAGTCTGTGGGCGGATTTGCCAAGGCGTTGTTAAAGGGGAGGGAAATCCACACGTTTTTCTAGCAACTGTGGCTTTTACTCATTTGTTAGACTGAACACACTAGGATTTTTCAGTCAAATCTCTGAACTACGCCAGCAGACGAGGCTACCCATGCTTACAAGTACGCTACTTCTCTCGAATCAACTTCCTACTCTTCAATATTCCTCCACACCAGAGCGTTTCGATGAAACCTGGGAAGCCCCCCTGGCTACCCTTCTGGGACTAGGACGCGCCGCTGGTGCTGACTTTATTGAATTATTTTTAGAGCGTCGCAACTATATTAGTTCTCTTGCAGAAGATGACGCTATCACGAGTATTTCACCCAGTCTGTCTACAGGCGCAGGAGTCAGGGTATTTCGTGGCAAAGCTGACTGCTACGTTAGCACTAATGACCTTTCGTTTTCCGGTTTGAAAGCAGCCTTAGAAAAAGGTCTTTCTATCTTAGGATTACAACTACCCACTGCTAAAGCTTTCATCCCCGAAATCAACCTAGAATTACTTAGAGATTACGCTACCAAAAGAGGTAAAGATGCATGGCTACCAGTGTGTAGCTCCATCCGAGAAATGGGAGAAATCCTCCTAGATGGTACAGCCCACCTGAAGCAAAAAGCTAGCCACGTCCAATCGCGCCGTGCTAGCTATTTCCGGGATTGGCAAGAAGTTTTAATCGCCGCTAGTGACGGGACTTTTGCCCGTGATATTCGCCTCACGCAATCAGTAGGATTTAACCTGTTGTGTGCTGATGGTGCTAATCGTACCTCAATTGGCGATCGCGCGGGTAATACTAGTGATGCCAACTTCTTGAGAACTTGGGATTCTCAACAAGCCGCCGAGAAAATAGCAGAATCGGCTGGAAAAATGCTCTACGCAGATTACGTGGAGTCGGGTACTTATCCCATCATTATGGCCAATCACTTTGGCGGCGTAATTTTCCACGAAGCTTGCGGACACCTGCTCGAAACCACTCAAATTGAACGCAATACCACTCCCTTTGCTGACAAAAAAGGCGAAAAAATTGCCCACGAAAGTTTGACAGCCTGGGATGAAGGGCGCTCTGAAAATGCCTTCGGAACAATTGACATGGATGACGAAGGTATGCCTGCTCAAAGAACCCTTTTAATTGAAAAAGGCGTTCTGAAAAACTTTTTAGCAGATAGAACAGGTTCCTCACGCACCGGACACCCCAGAACTGGAAGTGGACGCCGCCAAAATTATACCTATGCCGCTGCTAGCCGGATGCGTAATACTTATATTGATTCTGGCGAATATAGCAATGATGAATTATTTGCCTCTGTTGATAAAGGTATTTACTGTAAAAAGATGGGTGGTGGTAGCGTTGGTGCTACAGGTCAATTTAACTTTAGTGTTGATGAAGCTTATTTAATTGAAAATGGCAAAATCACCAAACCACTGAAGGGAGCAATTCTCATCGGTGAAGCTAAGGAAATTATGAATAAAATTTCCATGTGTTCCCAAGATTTGGAAATTGCACCAGGCTTTTGTGGCTCTGTCAGTGGCAGTATTTACACCACAGTCGGACAACCCCACATCAAGGTTGATTCTATTACCGTTGGTGGAAGATAAGAATTTTAGATTTAGATTTTGGATTTTGAATATTGTAATTCAAAATCCAAAATGCTCAAGTTACCTGATTGTTCCGTTAGTTCAATCTAAAATCTAAAATCCAAAATTGCTTGAGTCTTCCTTCAGTCAGAACTCTATGAAAGAAGTACAAGCAATAACATCCAAAATCTAATTATTCAAAATAGAATCGCTTCCAATCCAAAATCTAAAATCCAAAATCCAAAATTGACTATGCCGAATATCAATGAAATTGCAAATTCTGCTAAGGATAATGCTGATAAACTTGGCATTAAAAAATTTGACATTTATGGCTCAACAGTAGATGACACTAACGTGCAAGTAGACCAAGGTGAGCCAAAACAAGTTAAAGCTTCAAACCGCTCTGGTGTTACTGTTCGTGTTTGGAATGAAGATAATACAATGGGTGTGACCAGCACCACAGATGTAGACCCCAAGGGACTGGAATTAGCTTTGAAAACTGCTTACGAAGCCAGTTTCTTTGGTGTTAAAGAGAATGTTCCTGATTTTAGTCCAGAGGCTACTGTTCCGATTCCAAGTAAACCTCTGCATAAAGCACCTCAAGCACCTGTTGCTGAACTTATAGAAAAATTGTTGGTAGCTGAAAAAGAATTACTGGCAGCTCACCCAGCAATTAAAGGTGTACCTTATAATGGTTTGTCTCAAAGAGATATTGACAGATTTTATCTCAATAGCGATGGTGCAGTAAGAACTGAATCTCACTCTTTGGCATCAGTTTATCTTTATAGTAAAACTGAGGAAGATGGGAAAAAACCTCGCAGTGCAGGCGCTTATAGAATCAACCAAAGTTTAGATAATCTAGATATTCATGGTTGCATTAAAGAAACCGCCGATAAAACTATCAGTCACTTGAATTATGAGAAAATCAAAACTGGTAAATATCGAGTTGTTTTCTCACCGGAAGCTTTCTTAAGTCTGTTGGGTGCTTTTTCTAACTTATTCAATGCCCAAAGTATTTTAGACAATCAAAGTCTATCTACACCTGATGATTTAGGTAAGGAAATTGCTTCTCCTCTGCTTTCAGTTTATGATGATGCACTGCACCCAGCTAACGTAGGTGCGGAAAGTTTTGATGGCGAAGGAACTCCTACTCGTCAAATTTCGCTGATTGAAAATGGCGTTTTAACAGGATTTCTCCATAGTGCAGGCACCGCTAAAAGGTTAAATGCCCAGCCAACGGGTAATGCTAGTATTGGTGCAAAAGTCAGCGTCAGCCCCAATTTTTATCACGTATTTTCAACAGCAACTCCTGAGCAAGAATTGAGCTTAGAAACTGCTGAAAATGTGATTTTTATCGATGATTTACAAGCTCTCCATGCTGGAGTTAAATCCTTGCAAGGTTCCTTTTCTTTGCCGTT
Organism: Nostoc sp. DedQUE08; assembly: GCF_034530895.1. Classification (NCBI taxonomy): domain Bacteria; kingdom Bacillati; phylum Cyanobacteriota; class Cyanophyceae; order Nostocales; family Nostocaceae; genus Nostoc; species Nostoc sp. DedQUE08. Next base: position 9,632 of record NZ_JAVRCD010000047.1, on the reverse strand, counting down.
TGATGGTTGGCTAGTTAATAAGGGAGTGAGGACGAGTATTGAGTCAGCAACTGTTGCTGGTGATTTCTTGGAACTTTTGAAGTCAATTATTTATGTAGAAAAAGAGCCAGAGTTAACGCCAGGTGGGGTTTGCCCGAAAATCTGGGTTAATGAACTATCGATTACCGGCGAATAAAACTTAGTAAGTGCAGAGTTAAGAGTTAAACTCTTAACTCTTAACTTGGAAATCATGACTAACCATTAGTATTCACCACCAATGCTAATGGCAGTATTAAATACATCAGCACCACTTAAGTCAACACCAGCTAAAACAGCGCCATCTACGTCACTATTATATAAACGGGAATTACTCAAATTCACGTTGGTAAGATTGGCATTATTTAACATCGTATCGCTAACAAATGCTTGTGTGAGATTAGCAGACTTTAAATTAGCTCCAGTTAAATCGGCACCTTCTAAGTTAGCACCTTCGAGATTAGCTCCTTTTAAATTTGCATTTCTCAAGTCAACACCGATTAGATGAGCGCCTTTGAGGTTAGCTCCTACTAGATTGCATCCCGAACATTCTCTAGTTTCTAACAAGCGGCGGACAGGGGCGGAATTTTCTGCTTTGACGGGAATGGGAGCAGCTAAGGATAGCGTGCTGAGTAAGGCTGCTGCCGTCAAAAAAATTCGTTTCATAATTTACCTCGGACACTTCTAGAAGTCATTGAATTCTGAACTTCTACGACACCAGTGTGCCAAGATTAGAGAATTCTGTCCTCATGCGATCGGAGGAATATATAATTTCGATGAGACTAGGTATTCTTCCGTTAGGTAGTCCGATGGGAGGAAATTTCCAACTGAAATTATATTAAGCTTTGCCGCTACCTAATAGGTACAACAGTGCCATCCGAACAGCGACACCGCTGGTAACTTGTGATTGAATGAGACTAAATTCTGGGTCATCCATCAATTCAGAACTAATTTCAACACCACGGTTGACTGGGCCTGGATGCAAAACTTTGACATTCGGTTTACAAAGTTGCAGTTTTGTGCGTGTAATGCCAAACAGTTGGTGATATTCTCGCAAACTTGGCAGCAAATGAGCCGTCATCCGTTCCTTTTGCAGACGTAAAGTCATGACAAAATCTGCATTCTGCAAAGCTGGTTCTAGCTGCCAATGTAGAAATAGTTGGGGATTGGGAGAATAATTTCTGCCTTCTACTTCCTCCGAGATAAACTCGGCAAAGAATTTAGGTAAGAGGGTTGGCGGTGCTGCCAGATGCACTTCGGCACCACTAGCAATTAAACTCCAAATATTCGATCGCGCCACACGAGAATGGAGAATATCGCCAATAATGGCAATCTTTTTCCCCTTTAAAAGTTCCAGTCGCGGATGATCTGGGTCAATTAGAGTAGTTATGGTAAATAAATCTAGCAGTGCTTGGGAAGGATGTTCATGTTGACCATCACCAGCATTGAGGACGCTAACTCGTACACCGAGGCGATCCATTTCAGATGCGATCGCATTTGGTACTCCTGCCTCTCGATGGCGGACTACCATAATATCAGTTCCCATTGCCAAATAGGTTTTCGCCGTATCGAGAATTGTTTCTCCCTTAGTCATAGAAGATGTGGCGGCGGCGAAGTTCAGCGTATCCGCACTTAAACGTTTGGCTGCTAGTTCAAAACTGCTGCGGGTGCGGGTAGACGATTCAAAAAATAAATTCGCCACCACTTGTCCCTGCAAAGTTGGCACTTTCTTTGTCCGCCGTGATAGCACTTCTTGAAAACTGGCAGCAGTTTGCAAAACTGTATCGTATTCGGTAGTAGTAAAGTCAGCCAGGGAAAGAATGTGATGACGATTCCAGGTAGTAGTAGGCATATTTGGGGACTGGGGGCTGGGGACTGGGGACTGGGGACTGGGGGAGATGATGGAGACAAGGGGACAAGGGGACAAGGGGACAAGGGGACAAGGGGGAATTATTGAACAAGTCTCCCCCCTCTTCCTTGTCTACCTTATCTCTTCATATTTGAGGACTGGGGGAGATGATGGAGACAAGGGGACAAGGGGACAAGGGGACAAGTCTCCCCCCTCTTCCTTGTCTACCTTGTCTCTTCTCCATGCCCCATGCCCAGTCCCCAATCCCCAATCCCCAATCCCTTCAAGTTGGTAAATGGAAAACGTTTAAAGCTAGAGAAATTAGGCTGAGGAATGTTAAAAACCCAATTGTATCTAGCATTGTAGTCACTAACGGGCCACTAACCAAGGCAGGGTCGAGCTTCAGTCGTTTCAAAGCCATTGGTAGTAAAGTGCCGAGTGTAACAGCCACAATTGTATTAGTTGCCATTACCATTCCGGCAATTAAAGCCACCCATCGCTCTTGAGGTCGCGCCCAAATCAAGGAAAGCAGGATCATCGTTGTGGCTAAAGCCAGAGCTGTACCTAAACCAGCTAGAAGTTCCTTGCGGAGAATTTTTAAGGTATCTTTGGGTGTTACCTCTCCCACTCCCAAGCCACGAATTGTTACCGTTAATGATTGAATACCGACAGTACCGCCAGTGTTAGAAAATATCGGCATGATTACGGCTAGAACTGGCACTGCGGCAATTACAGATTGAAAAGGCGCGATCGCACTGGCTGCACCAATATACAGAGCCATGATCCCCAATAGCCAAGGTAAGCGGTTGCGAATGGTGAGTAAAGGAGAGGATAAAGCAGCTTCATCACCACTCACACCCGCCAGTTTTTGGATATCTTCTGTGGCTTCTTCTTCCAAAATATCCATGACATCATCAATGGTGACAATGCCCACCAATCGGTCTTCGCGATCGACAACGGGGATCGCGATTAAGTCGTAGCGCTGCATAATTCGCGCTACTTCTTCTTGAGGGGTTTCGGTTTTAACTTTAATGACGCGATCGCTAGCAATATCTTTAATGAAAACATCGGGAAAAGTAAACAGCAATTGCCGCAGTGAAACTACTCTCACCAGCGTCCGGTTATCATCTGTGACGTAGGCGTAGTAAATCGTCTCCTTGTCTTCATCCTGACGGCGGATTTTACTCAGAGCTTCACCTACAGTTAATCCTTGCCGCAACCGGACATATTCGGTTGTCATCACCCGCCCAGCCGTACCTTCTGGATAGCCGAGAATCGTTGCTGTTGCTTGCCTTTCTTCTAGACTGAGTTGTTGTAATAACCGTTTGATTACTCCAGCAGGTAATTCATCAAACAATTCTGCCCGTTCGTCGGGACTCATCGCTTCTACAAGTTGTACTACCTGGACATCATGCAGAGAATTAATTAGTTCTTCCTGCACCTCTGTCGGCAGATACTCAAATACATCAATTGCCTGAGCTTTGTTGAGTAAACGGAATGCGATCGCCCGTTGTTGTTCGGGCAATTGTGTAATGTAGTCTCCCACATCCACAGGTTGCAAGCGATTTAAATCCCATTTCAACTGGTTCAAATCGGTAGTATCAGTCAACAAATCACGAATATCTTCTGTGAGCATGATATATATCTCCTAAGTCTCCCCCGCGCTGGGAGACTTCCTCACCACAGCTCAGAGGAGGTTGATACTGCCATCTTGTGGACTATGGTCCATAAAATTTCAACAAATCAATATCGATAGCTAAATTAAAGCATTGCTAGTCATCATCCTAACCCGGAACAGCGCTCTCCGGTAGATACAGAGGAAATTTTATATCTTTAGTAGCTTTTTTAGTAACTTTATGTGCATTTTTGAGCTTGCTACCCTGATTTTTAAGGAATTATTCTCTAATCAGAGTAAGCTTTTCCACCGATCTAATCTGTGGAAACTGGCGATCGCGAATAAATAAGTATACGGATGGCTAAAAAAAGGGGAGTTGTCTCTAAACAAGTCATTAGAAAACTTCTGCTCATTAACAAATGCTTGAGGTTCAGTAATCTAAATTCTAAATTGAGATACTCTTACTTGAGTGTCGTTAACTAATTACTAAATCATAAATAGCTTCTAGCTTGGCAGTTTGCTTGCGAATATCAAAATTTTCGCAAATAAACTCTCGTCCTTTTTTACCCATACTTTTAGCTAAAGCCCGATCTGATAAAAGAATATCTAATTTTTCCGCGAGAGAGCGATCGTCTTTTTCATCAACTAAAAAGCCAGTTTCTCCATCTAAAATAGCATCAGGGATAGCGCTATGCCAGGTAGAAGCTATTGGTAAACCAGAAGCGGCGGCTTCCAATATTGAAAGCGGTAAACCTTCGCTATCACCGTTTTTTGCTGTTTGACTGGGTAGAGAAAATATTTCTGCATTTCTCATAGTTTTTTGAATCACTTCATAAGGTTTTGCCCCCATAAAGTTGACTCTATTACTAATACCAAGCTCATTTGCTAGACTTTTAAAGTTTTCAGTCATTGTGCCATTTCCAATTTGGATAACTGACACATCTGGATGTTTATTGGCAATCCGGGCAAAGGCTTTTAATAGGGTATCAATTCCTTTTTTTTCAGTATGTCTGCCTACACATAAAATATATCTTTCACCTTTTGATTCACTGGCTGGGGCAAATTTTTCTAAATCTATACCACTATTTAGTTTAATAATTTTATCTTCAGGATAACCATATTCAATCATCTTTTTATACAAAAAACTAGAAAAAGCGATAAATTTAGATGCTTTTTGTTTTAATTCTTCTTCATGCAAAAGAAATTGATAAAATGCTGGATTACCTGACAGCCACATAGATTGACGTGAAACTGTGATATCAAAACCGTAAAATGTAACGAGGAAAGGAATATTTAATTTCTCTGCCAATCGCATTGCATAAATACCATCTGGTCCAAAATGTCCGTGAATTAATTTTAGATTTTTTAGTTCAGCTTCTTTTCCAAACATATTTGGTGAAGCAGAAATTATATGAAATAATTGTTTAATCTTCCATTGATCGTTATTACTAATAGCAATACTGTCAAAAGGAATTTCTGCCAATAGTTTACAAGTCAGAAATAACGGTTTGTATGTTTGTAAATTATGGGCTTGTTCTCCGATAAAAGTTTCTGATACTCTTGGATAAGCTCGACGATACATTCCAACTGTTCTCATTGTGTTACTCCTATTTATTTAAGATTAATATTTCTTTTTCCCAAAAACGAACAAAATGTTAAGTAAAAAGCTTTTAATTTATTTATATATTTACGCTATTGATTCTATCTGCTGCTATTTTGGATAAAATAGTAATTACCTGATTTATTCAGAACAGCAATAACAATTGTTAGTTTTTTCAAGCTATACTAGTCTAAATCAGGGCTTCAATTATTTATGTTAGTCAGTGAAATAATAAGTTTTCCTGAAACTATTATTTAGTAAATATCTCAGGGTCTAATAAAGCAAACTAGGATATTTATTTATGTCAACAAACTGATTAATTTTTTATGACTTAAGCATTAACAGGAAAGGCAAAATAGCAACTATGCTTTTCAAGGCTTCTAGGTAGATTTTTGCGATGTCTGGGTTTTTGCTAGCCTACGCAACTAATAAAATATACTTTGTAAAAAACTGAAGTCTTGATGTAAATGCACAAAATGATTTATTTGTAAAGTGCATAAACCCTATTTTTATCAAACTTGATTGAGTTGAGGATAGCCTCCCTGTGTTGACTGCAATTATTTGCTGAATGAATATTTAACACAAACATATCAATATTAAAACAGATTTACATTAAAATTATATTTATTTAATAAAGATTTTTGTTCAAAAATGATTTAGTTTAGATCGGCATAAGCATAACCTCAAAGTAGTGATTTAGTTTAGACTACCATAAGCTCATCCTTCGGAGTTAGGCACTCTTGATTTTTTAATCTCATCCCAGCACTGAATAACTCTTGAGAGTTCCTCTTTCTAAGACTTATTTGGAGGGATTTTTTCACCCACGCAGAGATCGAGATTTCTAAAGAAGATTTACGTTTCCCTATGCTCTACGGTACAGAATCCCATCTCAATGTCCCATTCTCCATAGCCCAAGTGCAAGAAACCCACTCCTTTAAAAGGTGAAATTTTGCAACTAGTTCTAAACCCAACCATGAAAACATCTACCGAATTGCTAACTCGTCTGGACTATTATTACCAGCAAATCAAGACTATTATCCTGACTCGGCAAAATCCGATTACTGGTTTATTACCTGCAAGCACAGCGATTACAGCCCACGGCGATTATACAGATGCCTGGGTGCGAGACAACGTTTACAGCATTTTGGCAGTTTGGGGTTTAGGACTTGCATACCGCAAGATTGACGACGACAAAGGACGCACTTATGAACTAGAACACAGTGTCATCAAACTGATGCGTGGGTTGTTATTTGCGATGATGCGACAGGCTCATAAAGTAGAGACATTTAAACATACTCAGTCGCTACTAGATGGACTGCACGCCAAATATAATACCGCGACTGGTGACATTGTTGTTGGGGATAACGAATGGGGACATTTGCAACTTGATGCCACATCTATATTTTTGTTGATGTTAGGGCAAATGACGGCTGCGGGATTGCCAATAATTTATACAATTGATGAAGTTAATTTTGTCCAAAATTTAGTTTACTACATTGGACGAGCTTACCGCACGCCAGATTACGGTATTTGGGAACGCGGTAATAAAATTAATCGGGGTAATGCTGAATTAAATGCCAGTTCTGTAGGCATGGCAAAAGCTGCTTTAGAAGCTATCAACGGACTAGATTTGTTTGGTGTGCGTGGTAGTCAAGCATCGGTGATTCATGTGCTACCAGATGAAATTGCCCGCGCTCGGATTACCCTAGAATCCTTATTACCGAGAGAATCTGGTTCCAAAGAAATTGATGCGGCGCTGTTGAGTATTATTAGTTATCCTGCCTTTGCAGTGGAAGATTTGGAGTTACGCGATCGCACCTTAAACGATATTATCAATAAACTCGCAGGTAAATACGGCTGCAAACGCTTTCTGCGTGATGGACACCAAACGGTTTTAGAAGATAATCACCGCTTACACTACGAACCGTGGGAACTCAAGCAATTTGAGCATATTGAATGCGAATGGCCGTTATTTTTCACTTATTTAGTTCTAGATGGATTATTTCGCGGCGAACAAGAACAAGTTAAAAAATACCAAGAGCTTTTAGAATCATTACTCATAGAACAAAATGGTTTGCGTTTATTGCCAGAACTTTATTATGTTCCCGCAGAAAACATAGAGGCAGAAAAGTTAGCACCTCAAACGCAACCACGTTTGCCCAATGAAAATATTCCCTTAGTGTGGGCGCAGAGTTTATATTTTCTCGGTGAAATGTTGAGTGAAGGGTTACTGGCGGTTGGTGATATCGACCCTTTGGGAAGACATTTGTGTGTGGGAAAACAGCGCGATGCATTGGTACAAATTGCCTTTTTAGCAGAAGATGAAGATTTACAAACAAAACTAGAAGTTCACGGAATTGAAGCACAAACGCCTACTCAAGTAGAACCGATTCAAGTGAGAAAGGCTGAAGAATTTTCAGCTATTTATACCCAAATTGGACGTAACGATAAACTTGGTTTAACTGGGCGGCCAGTGCGAAGGTTGCGGAGTTTAACAACATCTAGAATCTTTCGGATTAGCGGTGAAACAATTGTATTTTTGCCTTCCTTTTCAGACTCTCAACAATTTTACTTAACCCTTGATTACCATTTTCTATTAGATCAAATTAGAAGCGAACTAGCTTACATTCAAAAATATTGGAGCGATTTAGGTCGTCCTACCTTAACTTTAATGTTGACGCACACCATGTTAAAAGCTGGTTCGGAAGCATTACTAGAACTGATGCAAGAACTGAAAGATGGTATTTGTAACGGTGTGCGGGTGAAATTAGGGCGGCTAAATCAGCTAATGCTAACAGCCGGAATCCAAAGAATTGATTTTCTTCCCAATGCAGAATTCGCGCGATCGCCAGTGAAAAATGCTAGCCCACGTTGCTATTATTTAGCTTATCATCCTGAGAAAAACTGGCGCTTAGGACATACCCAAGAATTTCAAATGGAGTACGAAACTAACTTGGGGTTATTGCTTTCTTACTTGCGTTCATCAGAGAATATTTACGAGCAAATCGAGTTATTGCAAACATTAACTCGCTTGCAGGGAATGAAATTTGATACAGGGTATGGCGGGCCAGGATATCCTGTCACCGTAGGCGATTTACTAGATGAAGTTTACACCAAAGCTGGAGATTTAGGCATTTGGGCAGTGGTGCGTCGGGCTGCGGGGTTGCGCCAAATGGTTGATATCAGCCTATCAGATGCAGTCACGAGTATTTTGGTGCGGGGTAAGCAAATTGCTGTGGGTAAAGCTTACAGTGAAGCGTCCTTGATTAGCGTACCCATGTCTCACGATGAAATTGCCGATAAAATTAATCATTTTTGTCGTGAGGATATCCGCGATCGCGTCCTTACTCAAGAGATTTTAATCTATGTTGGCATTTTAATTCGCTCAGAACCCGAACTATTTCAGGGACTACTAACGCTGAGAGTCGGCTATCTGATCTTATTAATCACCAGCGAACTAGCGCGGGAATTGCATGTCACTCAAGATGAAGCTTACGATTGCTTAATGCAACTTTCACCCTTTGAAGTTAAAGTACGCTTGCGTCAGGTATTAACTGGATATACTGGTATGAGTAACCTGTTGCGCCAGCAAGAATCGCTGCACGTCAAACAAAAAGAAAGTGATATTGCTTGGGTGGTATTACCAGGAATCGCCGAAGGGATAGAAGTTCCGCCAGGTGGTTGGCGGCGGTTTCGCCAAGCCGAGGGTGCGACGGGGCGCGTACCAAAAGAATTTTTTAAACAAGTTTGGCTATTAATGCAACATTGCAAGGGTCTAGTAATTGGCGATAAACTAGAGCGGCGCAATCGTTTAGATAGTGAGATAATGTTGTCGGAAATGACAGCCGGGGAAAGAAATTTTGCTCTCTTGGTTGAGCATTTGCTGAATAAAATCGAAGCCCCAGAATATCGCCAAGTTAATATTGAAGCATTAATTGAATTAGGAGCGATCGCTGCCAATAATCCTAAGCTGCAAATTGAAGAATATATCGTGTTGGATGTGTTAATTGGCCATGCAGTGCGGTTAGCGTGGTTAGAGAATCATAGTCAACGCAGCGATCGCTATGATGAGGATAAGGCGAGTGCGTGGCGATCGTTTTACAATACTTCTCCTAGAGATTGCGCTAGTTATATTTTGAAGGCTTTCCGTTTCTTAACGGAATTTGTGAAAGATTTTTAAACGCAAAGGGACGCGGAGGGAAGCGCAGAGGTACGCAGAGGATGAGAGAGAATGAGTTGAGTGGGGTGATTATTGGGTGTGCGATGAGGGTGCATACTGCTTTGGGGCCTGGTTTATTGGAGTCAGCTTATGAAGAGTGCTTGGATTATGAGTTGAAGAAAGCCGGATTGAATGTTGGTAAGCAAATTCCATTGCCCTTAGTTTATCAAGATGTGCAATTGGAATGTGTTTATCGATTAGATTTGATTGTCGAAAACCAAGTAATTGTAGAGATTAAATCTGTAGAGTCCTTCCACCCAATTCACTCCGTTCAACTCCTAATATCAAGTTCGGATAATTACTTATAATAAAGGTGGAATCGTTGCAGTGCATA